>NZ_JBHVVM010000087.1:0-1000 GCF_042883525.1 Streptomyces sp. NPDC058195 | reverse complement strand
CCACCCTCGACGCCCTCGCCGCCCGCCGACAGGCAACCGGACGCCCCGCCACCTCCCTCGCCTGGGGACTCTGGGACGAAACCAGCGGCATGGGCGGCACCCTCACCGAAACCGAACTCGCGCTGCTGACCCGTACGGGCATCACCGCCCTGCCCGCCGATCTCGGGCTCCGCCTCTTCGACCAGGCACAGCAGACGGGTGCCGCCCTGCTGGCACCCGTGCTGTTCGACCAGTCGGTGCTCCGCGCCCAGGCCAGGTCCGGGCTGCTCCCCGCCGTGCTGCGCGGACTCGTACGGATGCCCGCGCGCCGCACCCAGAGCGTCGGCGGCTCCCTCGCCGAGCGCGTGGCCGCCGCCGCCGAGGCCGATCGTCCGCAGATCGTCCTGGACCTCGTGCAGGCGCAGGTCGCGGCCGTACTCGGCCACGCCTCGCCGCAGGGCATCGATCCGGAACGGGCCTTCAGGGAGCTCGGGTTCGACTCGCTCGGTGCCGTCGAGCTTCGCAACCGCCTCACCCAGGCGGGCGGAGTCCGGCTGCCGTCCACGCTCATCTTCGACCACCCCACCCCGGCGGCCGCGGCCCGGTTCCTGCTCGCGCAGGTCGTCGGCGCGGAGCCTGCGCGCAAGCCCGTCGTCCGGGTGGCGCAGACCGGGGCCGAGGACGAGGAGCCGTACGCGATCGTCGGGATGGGCTGCCGCTATCCGGGCGGCGTGAACTCCCCCGAGGAACTGTGGCAGTTCGTCGCCGAGGGGCGGGTCGGGGTCTCCGAGTTCCCGCAGGACCGCGGCTGGGACCTCGACGGGCTCTTCGACGAGGACCCCGACCACGCCGGGACCTCGTACGCCCGCGAAGGCGGATTCGTGCACACCGCCGGGGAGTTCGACGCCGGGTTCTTCGGCATCGGGCCGCGCGAGGCGGCTGCCGTCGACCCGCAGCAGCGGCTGCTGCTGGAGACCGCCTGGGAGGCGTTCGAGGACGCCGGCATCGACATCACCCGCCT
>NZ_JBHVVM010000086.1:0-1163 GCF_042883525.1 Streptomyces sp. NPDC058195 | reverse complement strand
GGCGAAGAGTGGTTGAAGCTATTGATCGTTTCGGTGTCATCACGAGTGTTCAGCTTGAGCGCTTTCTAAAAGATATGGGAGTCATGACGATTTACCGCGCTCGGGCACAAGGCGAAGAATTGGGCTTTGTAGAAACGAAAGCATTTGGCCGCAGAAAGGTTCTTTGCATCACAAAAAGCGGATCAAAATTTATTGGTCATATCGGTACTGCTGCCGGTCTTAGCTATTCCACTTTGCAGCATGATCTGACAGTGAATGATGTGATTTTTAGTCTCTTAGAGCGATACGCAGCGAAAGGCACTGAATTTGGTTTCAAGACAGAAAGAGAATTGACGCGTGAATTGATTCTTTCGTTAAGTGTGGAGCAAGCTCGCAAGCCCAATGCTTTAAGACACATCGCACAGGAAGTCCCTGACTTTATCCTGGTGAATAGTGAGCGGCGTTTCGCTTTTGAAGTGGAATTGAGCCGGAAAACGAGTGCGAGAATCGAAAAGAAGATGCATCAATATAAAAAGTCCATTGAAAATGGCTTGTATGATCGCGTTTTTTATATCTGTAAGGAGGACGCAATCAAAAATCATATTCATGCGTTTGCTTCATCGGTTGGGGTCAATATTTCTTTTATAATGCTAGATGATCTTTTAACTAATGGGGAGGATTAAATGGATTTAAACTTTTCGAGTGACAAGAATCGGCCGCCAGATAACAATGGCAAGCCGGATTTCACTTCTTTACTTGGATATGGAGCTGTCATAGCTGCGGCTGCGGCTGCAGGTTTGGCGTTTCTTCCTTCGCTTGTTTTAGGATTGCTGATTTTTGGCTTTGTGTACGCACTAAAGCAGGCCTCCAAGTTGAAAATTGTATTTTGGCCGGCGGTTATAGCTTTAGGTTTGATGCTATATTTCGCAGGATGGCAGCAGTTGTTTCAATTCATACCGGTTTCTTTATCTATAGCCGGTATGGGTAGTCGATTAGATTATTTTGAGCAGCTAATAAATAACGGTCAACCGTTCCATCCGAGTTATCAGTCCTATATTGCTGTTGCGGCTCTTTCTCTTATTATTGCGCGGTTAACTCTGGCGGTATATGAGTTTTTCAAAGGAAAGATCGTAAAGCCGAAAGAGGATGTAATCGAAGAATACCGCAGTAGTAAGGACTATGAG
>NZ_JBHVVM010000085.1:0-1291 GCF_042883525.1 Streptomyces sp. NPDC058195 | reverse complement strand
GCGTGTGGTGGTGGCGTTGCCGCGGTCGGTGGATGCGGTGGTGGCGTTGTTGGCGGTGTTGAAGGCTGGTGGTTCGTATGTGCCGGTTGATCCGGGTTATCCGGTGGAGCGGATTGCGTTTGTGGTGGGGGATGCGGCGCCGGTGCTGGTGTTGTCGGTGTCGGGTGCGTTGAGTGGTGTGGTGGGGGGTGTGCCGGTGGTGTTGCTGGATGATGTGGGTGTGGTGGCGGAGCTGGGTGGGTTGTCGCCGGTTTCGTTGGGTGTGGTGCCGGAGTTGTCGTCGGCTGCGTACACGATTTATACGTCGGGTTCGACGGGGGTTCCGAAGGGTGTGGTGGTGCCGCATGGGGGTGTGGTGGGTGTGCTGGCGGGGTTGAGTGGTGTGGTGGGTGGTGGGCGGGTGCTGGCGGTGACGACGTTTGCGTTTGATATTGCGGTGGTGGAGTTGTTCGGGCCGTTGGTGTCGGGTGGGTGTGTGGTGGTGGCGTCTTCTGAGGTGGTGGGGGATGCGGAGTTGCTGGTGGATTTGGCGGTGCGGTCGGGGGTGTCGGTGATGCAGGCGACGCCGAGTCTGTGGCGTGAGGTGGCGGGTGTTGCTGGTGGGCGGTTGTCGGGGGTTTGTGGGCTGGTGGGTGGTGAGGCGTTGCCGGGTGAGGTGGCGGAGTTGCTGGTGGGTGAGCTGGCGTCGGTGGTGAATGTGTATGGGCCGACGGAGACGACGGTGTGGTCGACGTGTGGTGTGGTGGTTGCTGGTGGGGGGGTGTCGATTGGTGGTCCGCTGGCGAATGAGCGGGTGTTTGTGCTGGATGAGTGGTTGCGTCCGGTTCCGGTGGGTGTGCGGGGTGAGTTGTATGTTGCTGGTTCGGGTGTGGTGCGGGGGTATCACGGTCGTGCGGGTCTGACGGCTGAGCGGTTTGTGGCGTGTCCGTGGGGTGGGCGGATGTACCGGACGGGTGATGTGGTGCGGTGGCTGGAGGGGGGTGTGCTGGAGTTTGTGGGGCGTGCGGATGCGCAGGTGAAGGTGCGTGGGTTCCGTATTGAGCTGGGTGAGGTGGAGTCGGGGTTGTTGGGTTCGTGTGGTGTGGGGCGGGCTGTTGTGGTGGTGCGTGAGGGGGTTCTGGTGGGGTATGTGGTGCCGGAGCCGGGTGTGGTGGTTGATGGTGGTGTGGTTCGTGAGGAGGTGCGTGGGCGTCTTCCGGAGTACATGGTTCCGTCGGTGGTGGTGGTGCTGGACGCTGTGCCGCTGACTCCGAACGGGAAGGTTGACCGGCGGGCCCTGCCGGCTCCTGAT
>NZ_JBHVVM010000084.1:0-1334 GCF_042883525.1 Streptomyces sp. NPDC058195 | reverse complement strand
ATCTCATGAAGAGCGCTATTTATCACCGGCGGAGGATTAAAACATTTACTCGAAAAGGGATTACTGATAATGATCGTCATGATAAAGACGCATTGTATATGTATAAGCGTCTTGCAAAAGAAATGTTAGAGAGGATGGGATATGATGGGCCTTTTGGAGAGACCACATCGGAACAAGACAACGAGGGGCAATGAGTGGACGCAGAGTGTAAAGAAAAATAAAGACAAGAGGGGAACAATTAAAGTTCCGCGAGATCAGCATGATCGGTTAATGGCTTTAGCATTTGCTAAAGACTTAAAAATGCCAGGTCTTTTGTTAGAAGTGGAGCAGCTTCTCCAGGAAACATTGACCGAAGATGAAAAAGCAATGTATCAAACCATGTTGAAAAAGCTGTCTAATAAATGAATTAAGTAGACACGTCTACATGTCTACGTTTATATGGCCGGCAGCGCAACAGCGTAGCCGGCCGTAATTATGTTTAGAATGAAATACACTCATGAAAGAAGGGACTATTTTGGAAAATGAGTTTAAAACACATTTAGAGGCCGATAGAGAGGTTTTAACGTCTTCGGGTGTAAAAGGTCAAAAAAACAAAAAAAGAGGCCCATATCGGACGAGAAACGGGTCGAAGATGGAAGATACTCATACGAAAATAAATTTTTATGCTAGAAATGATTTGAAGGAACGGCTCGATAAGTTGGCCAAGAAGCAACCGAAAGGTTTTAGACATAAGCTTTTCAATGATATGTTGGAGCAAATCATTATAGATTTAGAGGAGTTATCCGCAGATTCAGATTAAATTTTAAGCTGAAAAATGGAAAGGCATGTCGTTTATCCACAGTTTTGGAGGAAGAAGTTTCCCTTAAAGCCTTGTATTCTCAAAATTCGAATAGTAGAATAATAGATAATTAAATACGAACGGAAAAAAGGCAAAATAAAAAGTGCTCAATGTTGGTAGCATTGAACACTCCGACTGTTTGTAAGATCGCACCTCTTACAACGTCATTTAGATGTTATCTATTATACTCGGAAAAGGCTTCAAAATCAAGGTTTTACGGGGATAAAAAGGGTGACAGTGAATGACTGTTTTGGGTGTAATAACTCACAATCAGTCAGGAACTGTCGCCCTTTTTTCTTTCGTCACCCAGCTGCCGTTAAGGGGTGTAAAATAAACTGACGTCAGGAGTTGCTCCGTCCACTGCAAAAATACGGAGATGTAGCCACAAATAAGCGTTCCTTGCTGCGCTTGTGGTGAAATGGCGAGGACGGCCATAAACGGTCCGGTGGTTGTACGGCGCATTACGGTGCGGGTATCAACGGCCAAAGCTTCATAC
>NZ_JBHVVM010000083.1:0-1635 GCF_042883525.1 Streptomyces sp. NPDC058195 | reverse complement strand
AGGACTTCGACGAGCCGGTCGAACGGCAGGTCCTGGTGGCTCCAGGCCGCGAGGTCGGTTTCGCGGACCCGGGTGAGCAGTTCACGGAAGGTGGGATCGCCGGAGACGTCGGTGCGCAGCACCAGGGTGTTGACGAAGAAGCCCACGAGGTCGTCCAGCGCCGGGTCGGTGCGTCCGGCGACGGGTGAGCCGAGCGGGATGTCGTGCCCGGCCCCGGAGCGGGACAGCAGGGTCGACACCGCCGCCTGCGCCACCATGAACAGGGTCGTCCCGGTGTCCTGGGCCAGGGTGGCGAGCGCCTCGTGCAGCACGGGCGGGCAGTGCACGGTGTGCGTGGTGCCCCGGTAGGAGGCGACGGCCGGGCGGGGCCGGTCCGCGGGCAGGGTGACCTCGTCCGGAAGGCCGGCCAGCGCGGAGCGCCAGTAGTCGAGTTGGCGTTCCTCGTCGGCTCCCAGGAGGCGTTGCTGCCAGAGGGCGTAGTCGGCGTACTGGACCGGCAGCGGCTCCCAGTCGGGAGCGGCGTCCCGGGCGCGGGCCTCGTAGGCGGTGGCCAGGTCGCGGAAGATCGGACCGTTGGACCAGCCGTCGGAGGCGATGTGGTGGACGACCACCAGCAGAATGTGTTCCTGCTCGCCGAGCGCGAGCAGATGGGTACGGACCGGCCGCTGGACCGACAGGTCGAAGGTGACCGCCGACAGCTCCGCCAGCCGTGCGGTGGCCTCCTCCTCCGTGGTGTCGATCAGCGGAAGGGCGAGCTCGGCCGGGGGCAGAACGTGCTGGTACGGGGTTCCTTCGTGGACGGGGAAGACGGTGCGCAGGCCCTCGTGGCGGGTGGTGAGGTCGGTGAGCGCCAGCCGCAGCGCCTCACGGTCCAGACAGCCCTTGATCCGCAGCGCGAGCTGGATGTTGTACGTGGCGGACGGGCCCTCCATCTGGTCCAGGAACCACAGCCGCTGCTGTGCCGACGACAGCGGCACCCGCTCCGGGCGCTCCTGCGGCGTCAGCGCGGGCCGGGGCAGTTCTCCACTGCCCGCGGTGACGCACTCCGAGAGCGCGAGCACCGTGGGGTTGCGGAAGAGGTCCTTCACTCCGAGCTGGACGCCGAACGCGCGCCGGATGCGGCTGATCAGGCGGGTGCCGAGCACCGAGTGGCCGCCCCGGTGGAAGAAGTGGTCGTCGATGGTGACCGACGGGAGGCCGAGCACGGCCGCGAAGAGACCGCACAGCACTTCTTCCTGCGGGGTGCGCGGGGCGCGCCCATGGGTGCTGTGGTCGATCTGCGGGGCGGGCAGGGCGCGCCGGTCGACCTTGCCGTTGACGGTGAGCGGGATCGCGTCCAGGACCATGAAGGCGGACGGGACCATGTACTCCGGGAGGGCCTCGGAGACGTGACCGCGCAGTTCGGCGACGTCCACGCGGGCCCCGTCCGCGGCGACCAGGTAGGCGACGAGGCGCTTGTCGCCGGGCCGGTCCTCGCGGACGACCACGGTGGCCTGGGCCACGCTGTCGTGCGCGGTCAGCGCCGTCTCGATCTCGCCGGGTTCGATGCGGAAGCCGCGGAGCTTGACCTGCTGGTCGGCCCGGCCCAGATATTCGAGGGAACCCTCCCGGTTCCAGCGGACCAGGTCCCCGGTG
>NZ_JBHVVM010000082.1:0-1886 GCF_042883525.1 Streptomyces sp. NPDC058195 | reverse complement strand
TCTCTATCCTTGTCAGGGGGAGAAAGAGACCTTTTTACCTTCAGAAAGTTTACGTTTCAGTTCCTAAAACCAATAGCTATACCAATTTACATGCAAACATGTATTATTTTTTAAGTTTCTATCTTTCTTTTTTCTTGCTCCTATCTGATTCTATTCCCATTTGCGAGAAATCAGATAGGAGCTTTTTTTAATTAAATTGTTCCTTATATTTGCCTCTAAAAGCATTTTTTCGTTTTCTCGTACTTTTCCTTTCTAATAGTCAAATCGTCGCTTATACGGCCTATATGAGCCTCATATTCTATATCTAACTCTCTTCTAATCTGTTCTTTCAAATCTTCCTTTTCGTTGGTTGTATTTCTAGATCTCCGTTATTACATCCTGGTAATACCGTATTTCTTCACCCCCCACCCCCCCATTTCAACCACTGTTCTTAGGTAGAGGAAACCACAATTTTAGATTTGGTGTAACGCACTACACCAATTTTTCATCTTCGATCAAATTGGGAGCGCGCTCTACGAGGTGGCGGTCGGAATTCCTCCCTGTGTTTGGCTCCGCCAAAATGAAAAAAGACATCCTCAACGGATGCCCTTTTTCATGAAGACCGTGGACGCCGTCCACCACCTGTAAGGGGAACTCTTCCCCTTAACCCCATCTAAAAAACTCCCCCAACCCCCTCACTTTTTGAGGGGGCTCCCTCGCCGGTTGGCGTCAAACAAACGGGGTTGTTTGAGTGCCCAGAGGGTTTGGGTCTTGTAAATCTATCAACTCCTTAAATTCTCGACCTGACGGTCTTGCGATTTACCGTTGACAGATGCCTATATTTATATTTTTTACCAACAAAAAGAGACATAAATAGTTATCATACATCTAGAGAGTACTCAATATTTAAATCTTATTCCGCTAGTGAAGACAGCTACTAGATATAACCTACATAGCAATAACAAAGACCGCCCATTATGTATCAGTGTATAAGGCGATCTTAACTGTATTCATGCTATATAACTATTCGCAAATTAACGACATTATTTCCAAAACTCCCACCATTTCTTCTTTGAAGCCTTAGCCACAGCAGCTTCAATCATAGCTTGGCGTTGATCCATAGAATTTCTCATCGACTCAATCAATTGACTATCTCTTTTATCTAATCTTTGTTCAATGTATTTTTGTTGCTGTTCTAATTGCTCCATGAGCATTTTATTAAACCCTTTTTGTTGTTCAAGTTGTTCCACTATATCGTCTAGCGTAGCGAGTTTATCAAGCTTATTCATTAAAGAATTATATTGCTCATCTGTTAGAGCGATTTTATCCTTTGAAGCCTTATCTATCAAGGTCGTATCGGGTGCCGCTTCGCCCCCGATATGGTTATCATTTTCTTCAGTTTTTAAGTCATTATATTTGGCAGCCAGCGTATTGGCAATATGGCCCAAAGATAAATTCCCTGTCTTTGAGAGGCCATTAAATTCTTTAAAGAGTAAAATATGTTTATCTAAAAACACTCGATGGCCGCTTTCATTTCTAAGAAACATATAGCCCGCTTTTTCCATGTACTGTGCATACTTACGTACCGTAGCGACCGATATACCTACAATCCCTGCTATTTGGCTACTTTGATATTCCTTCATATTGCCTCCTATACTCGCTACGCTAAGCAATACGGCGCAACGAATTAGTTTTCCTGCATTTTATTTAATATAAATATATCACTTTTATTGCCCTCTTCGTTTTGGGGTGTGAGGCTGGCTTTTAAAAATAGTGTATATACATTTTGAAATAGAATTGGATTTTAGGACAGTAGCTCTGGCGGTTCGGCAGGTATAATTGCTAGCACAAGCCGATCATGATTAACTTCGTTTTGGGTATGGTCGGCTTGGCGATATGCCCTCACC
>NZ_JBHVVM010000081.1:0-1957 GCF_042883525.1 Streptomyces sp. NPDC058195 | reverse complement strand
CATCGCTCGCCTCCACAACCTCACCCTCGCCGGATGACCGGGAAACAACGCTGATCAACCAGCATGCCGTAGATCATTTACGGGACAGCACTTAGCACGAGTCTCAGCCAGCCAACAAGGGTTCCTTTTCGGTCGGTTGACTCGCGATATGCGCGGCTGTCGTTCTCCGGCTTGACAGTGACCTGCGGTGGGAACGGTAGTATCCCGACGGTTCCGGCCAGCCTGGATTGTCGCGTCGTGTGCTTGACAAGAGCCTCCCAGGCAGAGGCAATTGCGCAGTCTTTCCCTGAAGGGCCGTGATGTCCGACTCGGCCCCAGTTTTGAGGAGGCAGAGGTGGCGAACCCCTTCGATGATGCGGAATCCGGATATGTGGTCCTGCGCAACAGTGAGAACCAGTATTCCCTCTGGCCTTCATTTGCTCCGGTTCCGGAGGGATGGGAGACCCTTCTGCCGGAGGGTACGCGGAAGGCGGCTCTCGACTACATCAACGCCCACTGGAAGGATATTCGGCCGGTCGGTGCGGTCGAGTAGGCGGAGGCGGTGAGAGCACCTGAAAGGGACGTCATTGCGCACAGATCTGTCGGTTCTGCGGGAGCGCTCCTTCCTGCTGCTTTTCGCGGCCCGCTCCATCTCCCTGGTGGGCAATGCGATCGCGCCCGTAGGGATAGCGTTCGCCATTCTCGCCATGCCGGACGGTTCGGGCTCCATGGTGGGACTGGTCCTGGCCGCCCGGCTGACCGCCCAGGTGGTGTTCCTGCTGTACGGCGGTGTCCTCGCCGACCGGCTCCGGCGCGACCGGGTGATGATCTGGGCGGACCTGGTCGCGGGCGCGGCCCAGGGGGCGGTCGCCGTCCTGGTGCTCACCGGGGCGGCCTCCGCTCCCAGGCTCGCGGTCCTGTCCATGGTGAGCGGCGCCGCCACCGCCCTGTTCACCCCGGCGTCCCGTGCGGTGACCGTCCAGCTGGTGCCCAAGGAGAGAATCCAGTCGGCCAACGCGCTGGTGCAGCTGTCGATGAACGCGGGCAGCATCGGCGGGGCCGCGGCCGCGGGCGTGCTCATCACCCTGCTCGGACCCGGCTGGGCGCTGGCCGTGGACGCGGTGACCTTCCTGGTCTCCGCGATGCTGCTGACCGGGATCCGGCTCAAGGACCAGGGGGGCGAGCAGCGGGCGGACGGCGGACTGCTGGCTCAGCTGAAGGACGGATGGCGGGAGTTCACCAAGCGGCAGTGGGTATGGACGATGGTCGGCCAGCTGGCGCTGGCGAACGTGTGTGTCGCCGGCGGCTTCTACGTCCTCGGGCCGGTCGTGGCGAAGGAGCACCTCGGCGGCGCGTCCGCGTGGGCCACCGTGATGACCGCCCAGGCGATCGGATTCGCGGTGGGAAGTCTGGCGGCCCTGCGGATGCGGCCCCGTCGGCCCGTCCGGACCGCCGCTCTGTGCACCCTGGGCTTCGTGCCGCCCTTCGTCTGCCTGGCCGGTGCCGCACCGGCCGGAGTGATCGCGGCAGCGATGTTCCTCACCGGCATGTGCGTCAGCCTGTACGACATCACCTTCCAGACCGCTCTGCACCGACGCATCCCGGCTGAGTCGATCTCGCGGGTGATGTCCTACGACTCGCTGGGATCGTTCCTCTTCATGCCGCTCGGTCTGGCCGTCGTGGGGCCCGTCGCGGGTCTGGTGGGCGTCGGGACGACCCTGGTCGCCGCAGCGTCCGTGATCGCCCTGACGGCGCTCCTCCTGCTGGCCCTGCCCAGCATCAGGAACGTGCGCGACGAGGTGGAGCAGCCGGTGGGGAGCCTCGGGCCCAGCCCGCAGCCGCACGGGTGACAGCAGGGCGCAGGGCGGACATCGAACAGCGCCATCACCGCGGGAGCCGGGCCATGACGGCACCGCGTGAGCACCACGAGACAGCCGGGCCGCCGCCTTCCGCGAGCGGCACCCCGCTCGCGGAAGGT
>NZ_JBHVVM010000080.1:0-2413 GCF_042883525.1 Streptomyces sp. NPDC058195 | reverse complement strand
GTGGTGGCGACTCCGGTGGCGGGGCGGAATCATCCGTCGTTCGACCAGCTCATCGGTTTCTTCGTCAACAACCTGGTGCTGCGGACGGATCTGGGCGGTGAGCCCGGATTCCGTGAGGTGCTCCGGCGGGTGCGGGAGACGGTTCTCGACGCACAGGATCACCAGGACCTCCCCTTCGACATGGTCCTGTCCGCTACCCGGCCACCACGCACACCCGATCGGACCCCGTACCTTCAGACAACGCTCGTTCACCAGCCGGAATCGGTGCTTGAGTACCGCATCGGCGATCTCGTGGCCACACCGATGCAGGCACCTCTGCCGGGTGCCCCGGTGGACCTGGTCTTCTCTGTCTTCGAGGGAACCTCCACAGACATCCAGGTCAACTACCGGAGCGACCTGTTCGACGCCGACTCGGTGAAATCGATCAGTGAACAGTTCGTCGACGTGCTGCGGCGGGGCGTATCCGGCGACGAGGGCGCAGACCCCGGCCCGCGAGCCTCAAAGGCCGCGGAGCAGCCCGCTTCCGTCCTCGTCGGCCCGGAACGGCCCGATCTGCTGAACCTCGACCTGGGGCAGGCGCTGGGCGCGATCGCCCATCGGCAGCCGGATGCGACCGCACTGCAGAGTGCGGGGGACAGCCTGACGTACTCCGAACTGATCGCGGCGAGCGATGAGGTGGCCGCCTCCCTGCGAGCCGCGGGGGTCGGCAAGGGGCATGTGGTCGGACTCTCCCTGGAGCCAGGGCTCGCCCTGGTGATCACCCTGGTCGCCACCGTGCGCATCGGCGCGGCCTACATGTGCCTGGACACAGCTGCGCCCGAGGAGCGCAACGCATGGCTGCTCGATGACGCCGGATGCTCCGTCGTGGTGTCGCACACCGATGTGTCGGCCCCCAACGAGTGGGTGTCCCTCACCTACGACCGGTTGTCCCAGGAACGAAGGCCGTGGGGCGGCAGGGATGACTTTCCCGCGTCCAAGCGTCCGGCGTACATCGTCTATACCTCCGGTTCCACTGGGGAACCGAAGGGCGTTGTCCTCGTGCACGACGCGGTGTGCAACTGGGCACTGGGGATGGGCGAGGCCATGCGCGTCGGCCCCCGGACGAACGTTGCCCAGCTGGCATCCCCGTCGTTCGACGTCATGTCCGCGGAGGTGTGGATGGCGTTGCTGACCGGCGCGAGGCTGAGTGTCATACCTCGGCACGAGCGGCGTGGTGCGAGCGTGACCGCTGAGGCGCTGGGACGTGAGGGCGTCACGCTCTACATGGGCACACCCGGGCCGCTCACCGTGATCGATCCCGATGTCGTACCGCTGATCGACAAGATCGTCGTGGGCGGCGACGTGCTGTCGGACACCCTGGTGAAGAAGTGGCTTCCGCAGGCGGCCGTGGGCCAGGTGTACGGAGCCAGCGAGGGCACCATGTCCACGACCATCGGCGTACTCGACGCGGGCACACCATCCAACCGGGCTGGCAGCCCACTGCCCAACACGTCCATCCGCGTCCTGTCGGAGACGCTGGAGCCGTTGCCCATGGGAACCGTGGGCGAGATCTTCATCAGTGGCATCGGTGTCGGGCATGAGTATTTCGAGCGGCGCTCCCTGACCGCGGAGAAGTTCCTGCCCGACCCGTTCAGTGGCGTACCCGGCAGCCGGATGTACCGCACCGGCGATCTCGGCCGCGTATCGCCCAGTGGTGAGGTGGAGTTCATCGGCCGCTGCGACGACATGGTGAAGATCCGGGGGGTCCGGGTCGAGCCCGCAGAGGTCGAAGCGGCCGTCAGCGCTCTCGCTGGGGTGTCTGCCTGTGCGGTGGCCGCGGACAAGGACAAACACGGCGCAACCATTCTTCGAGCGTATGTGATCATGAAGGATCCGACGATCGACGAAAGGTCACTGCGCGCGCTCATAGAGGCCGCTCTCCCCGCCAGCATGATCCCGCATGCGATCGTGTACGTCGATTCCTTCCCGCTGACCGCGAACGGCAAAGTCGATCGCGCCAGGTTGCTGGAGATCTCGCCCTCCGGAGCGAAGAGCGGTGGCAGGGGAACCCTTTCCGAGGCAATGAACATTGTTCTCGACGTGTGGGAGGAGGTTCTCGACCACAGCCCGATCGCGGTGTCCGACAACTTCTTCGAACTCGGCGGCGACTCCCTGGGAGCAATCCGGAGCATTGCCAAGCTGGAACCGGCGTTCTCGGTGCGGATCGAGTTCTCCGAATTCCTGAGGAACCCTACGGCGCATGGCCTCCTCCGCCACATCGAGGGTCTGCGAGGCGTGGGTGCGAAGACCGCGCCCCTGCCGAGGACGCCGCCGTCCTCCAGGGTTGCGTTGTCGTTCGGGCAGCGTCGGTTGTGGCTTGCCGATCAGGTTGCGCCGGGGAGTTTGGCTTACAGCACTCCGTTTGTTTTGCGGT
>NZ_JBHVVM010000079.1:0-2444 GCF_042883525.1 Streptomyces sp. NPDC058195 | reverse complement strand
AGCCGGTGTGAAGTAGGCCGCCGGCGAGGTGCTCGTGGTGAGAGCCCTTTTCCGACGGCCCCTTCCCGAACGGTGCGGGCTAGTTTCCCAGCACACCGCTCTCCAGTGACACTTTTCGAGTGGACGAAGAAGCCCGTCCTGCATGAATTCCGTGGTGACACGCTTGGCAGACCACCAGGGTCTTTCGTCTGCGCGACGCCATAATCAGTGCCCATACTGGACGGGCAGGCCGACCCGGCTTTTTCAGGTCCGCGAGCTTGCGGATATGGTGAACCTCCACCCTTTCCGCTGACCCGCATATCTCGCACGTGTCGGCCAGGAGCCGCTTGACGAGTTCGTTCCTTCCGAAATACGTCATAGGCAGTGGCTCCTTGTCGGTAACTTTCGCCATACGCTGCCGCTTCAAGGGGATACCCCCGAAGCGGGCCACCAGTGGCTTCTTGTCGGCGCCTCGTGAGACCCTCACTTCAAAGCAGGTTCGCGAACCGTCCGGAGTGGCGACGACCGCTTTATATTTCCGAGCCATCCGCGTTGCGGAGGTTCGATGCTTGGATGCAAGTGTCTTGAGCATGGATGTCTCCATCACCCAGCGAAGACGCGATAGGCGTGAGACGTCCTGCGCCAGCAAGTAGTACTGAACGAGACCCCGGTACTCAGCTTGATAGGCAGCGACGATTGAGAAATCGCTGTCATGGAGCAGCACCCCACGCTGGTACGGTTTCCCTTTTCGTATGTACGGTGCGCACCGTTGCCGGACCAACTTCTGCGGCACGAACAGCCCAATGATGCCGTTGGCTGAACGGCGAGGACCAGTGAGTTTCGTGTCGCATCGCTGTGCTTTGACCTCGTAGCCGAGGAAGCTCGCCGCCTGGCTGGAGGCGTGCGTGATGAGAGTCTTTGGTTCAGAGAGGCTCAGCTTGAGTTCAGCATGAAGGAACTCCTTGACCCGCGACTTTATCTCTCCGGCTTCGTTCTTCGGCCCAGCGAATCCGAGTAGCCAATCGTCGGCGTACCTGATGTATCGCAGTCGACGGAATCCCGGATCATGCGGATCTAAGCTCGGCAGCGAACGCCGTTTGAGACGCAGCTCTCGTGCTGCTTCCTTGTCGCCGCGCGCCACCGCCCGCCACATCCGGGCATCCAGTCGGTGATATTCAGGATGATGCCGCCTCTGCTTTCCTCGGTTGTAGTTCGGCAGTAGTTCCTGCTCAACGAACCGGTCCAGTCGGTCGAGGTAGATGTTGGACAGGACAGGCGAGACGACCCCACCCTGCGGAGCGCCGCTGAGCGTGGCGTTCCACTGCCAATCCTCCAGATACCCCGCACGAAGCATGCGGCGAATTAGCTGCACGAATCGGCCATCGTGGATCTTCTCCCTGAGGATCGAGAGCATGACCTCGTGATCCAAGCTGCCGAAACAGTCGGAGATATCGCCCTCGATGAACCATCGTGTTCCGGTCCAAGTTTTCGCTATTTCCTGCAATGCCGTGTGACATCCACGACGGGGGCGAAAGCCATGGGATCGGTCGGAAAGCTGAACGTCATAGTAAGCCTCCAGTAAGAGACGAACCACTTCGGCAACCAACTTGTCCGACCATGTTGGCAAGCCGAGCGGGCGCTTCTTCGCCGATGCTCCCTTCTTTGCGATGTAGACCCGCTTGACTGGCGTCCACTGGTACGACTCCGAGCGAAGTCTCCCAATGATCGCTTCAATCTTCGCCACTGACATTCCGTCAGCTGTCTCCCCTGTGACTCCAGGTGTCATCGCACCGTTGTTCCGGTAGATGCGCCCGTATGCCACAAGAAAGAGATCCCTGTTGAACAGTTGCCTGTATATCCTCTCCAGCGGCAAGCCTCGCTTACCGCGATCTCGAATGACGTCCAGTACTGTTCCAGCACTCTGCATTACGCATACCTCCCTCTCCTGGACGTCGTAATCACCTGTGTCCCTTCGCCCTGTGGTCCGGTTTTCCCGGCCTCCCCGGCAGGTCGTCACTCCTGCGACTACTACGGACACTCCGTCACCATAGGGCTCTCGCCCCATAGGTGATCCCGCGGTACGTCTTTGTTGTACGTATCTAGCGCAACTTAGGTCGCCCACTCATTTCCTTAGCCGCCCTCATTGGGAGGCGTCTCCCACCCCGGAGGTGCCCAGCCAAACGACACATAGCCAGACAGGGCAGGAGCATCGGTTTCAGGTGCTGTTCCGATGGGTTTCTACTTGTGCCCCTGGAAATTAGGCTTTAAGCAATCCAGCTTTGACCATATTGCGCGGGTCTTGCGGCGCTCCGTCGTCATGCACCTTCAGATCGGCTACCGCTTCCCTGACATGCTACGGTCCCCTTTGGCTTTCACCGCCAGGTAAGTCAGGTGACCCAAGAACCTTCTCCGAGTTCATCCCGGATAATCCGGGGATACAACAAAGCGCCTCACGGCGCACGGCG
>NZ_JBHVVM010000078.1:0-2549 GCF_042883525.1 Streptomyces sp. NPDC058195 | reverse complement strand
CATGACGACTTCTTCGAGCTCGGGGGGCACTCGATGCTCGCCATCCAGGTCATCGCCCGCATCAACGACGTCCACGACACCGACATCAACCTGCGCGTCGTCTTCGAGAGCCCCACCGTGGCCGCCCTGGCGGAACATGTGGACGGCCTGATAGCGGATTCGTCCCGCGCGGTGCTCCAGGCGGTTCCCCGGACCGGCCGCATGCCGCTGTCGTACGCCCAGCAGCGCTTGTGGTTCCTGGACCAGTTGGTCGAGGACAACCCGTTCTACAACGTGCCCGACGCCGTCCGGATGCGGGGGCCGCTGGACCTGGACGCGCTTGCCAGGGCGCTGAGCGCGGTGGTCGCGCGGCACGAGGTACTGCGCGTCACCATCCACGAGGAGGAGGGCCGCTCCTGGCAGGAGTTCGCGGACCCGGCGCCGATGCCCCTTCCGCTGGTCGATGTGTCGGCAGAAGCGGATCCGGAATCCACAGCACGCCGACTGGTCGCGGAGGAGGCGCGTACGCCGTTCGATCTCTCGGCCGGGCCGTTGCTGCGTGCCGATGTGGTGCGACTGGGCCCCGAGGACCACGTGCTGCGGGTGACGATGCACCACGTGGTCGCCGATGCCTGGTCACGGCTCGTCCTGATGCGGGAACTGAGCGCGCTCTACACCGCGTTCCTCGACGGAAAGGACGCGGGTCTGCCGGAACTGTCGGTTCAGTACGCCGACTTCGCCGTCTGGCAGCGTCGTTGCCTTGAGGAGAGCGGGGCCGCGTCGCAGGTCGACTACTGGCGGGGGGTGCTGGAGGGTGCGCCGCCGTTGCTGCAGTTGCCGACGGACCGGCCGCGGCCGTTGGTGCCCTCCTACCGGGGAGCTTCATGGGACTTCGAGGTTCCGGCGGACGTGTGCCGTCAGTTGCGCCAGTTGGGCCAGGCGCACGGTGCGACGTTGTTCATGGTGGGCCTGGCCGCGTTCCAGGCGGTGCTGGGCAGGTTCGCCGCGACGCGGGACGTGGTCGTAGGGGTACCGATAGCAGGCCGGCACCGCCCGGAGCTGGAGTCGCTCATCGGGTTCTTCGTGAACACCCTGGCGATGCGAACGGACTGCTCGGGCGACCCGCGCTTCGTGGATCTGCTGGGCAGGACCCGGGACACGGCGCTGGGCGCCTACGAGCATCAGGACCTGCCGTTCGAGCAACTGGTGGAAGAGCTGGCTCCGGTGCGCGATCTGGGCCAGAACCCGATCGTTCAGGTGATGTTCCAGCTGAACGACGTTCCCCAGCCGGAGCTGGATCTGCCGGGCCTGCGGATGGATTCCTTCGCTCCCGTCGATGAGGTGACCCGGTTCGACCTGTCGATGTTCCTGGCGGAGTCGGGGGACGGGCTTGAGGGGCAGGTGGTGTACGCCGCCGAGCTGTACGACGAGAAGACGGTCGCGCGGCTGACCGAGGCGTTTGTACGGGCTTTGGGAGCGGTGGCGGCTGACGCGTCGGTGCGGCTGTCCCAGTTGCCCGTGCTGGGTGAGGCCGAGCGCGGCCAGCTGGTCTCCGAGTGGAACGAGACCGTGTCTGGTGGGCTGGGTGGGGTGACGGTTCCTGGGTTGTTCGGGGCTCAGGTGGCGCGGACGCCTGATGCGGTGGCGCTGGTGGAGGGTGATCAGCGGTGGACGTATCGGGAGCTGGATGCGGCTGTGGGTGTGGTGGCGGCTCGTCTGGGTGCGGTGGGTGTGGGTTCCGGTGGTGTGGTTGGTGTGTGTTCGGGCCGTCAGTCGGAGATGGTGATCGGTCTGCTGGGGGTGTTGCGGGCTGGTGCCGCGTATGTGCCGTTGGATCTGTCGTATCCGGCTGAGCGGTTGGCGTTCATGCTGGATGACAGTGGTGCTGAGGTGATGGTGGCTGGTGCGGATGTGCCGGTGGCTCTTTCGGGGCGTGGGGTTGTCGTCGGTATTCCTCAGGGCGGGGTCGCTGTGGGGGATGGGGATGACGCGGGTGCTGGTGGTGCTGAGGGGGCAGTGGCGGGTCCGGACGATCTGGCGTATGTGATTTATACGTCCGGCTCGACCGGGCGGCCCAAGGGCGTCGAAGTCACCCACACCGCACTGGCCAACCTCATGACGGCGCTCCGCGACGAGCTGGCGCGCGACGAGCTCCTCTCGCCCGGCCTGCAAGGACTGCTGCTCTCGCCGCTGTCGTTCGACTCGTCCGTCAAGCAGCTGCTCCTGATGTGCGGGGGTGTCACGCTGCACGTTCTGGACGAGGCGACGCGGAGAGACCCCGCGGCTGTCGCCGCCTACGTACGCGAGCAGCGGATCGACGAGTTCAACTGCACGCCGACCATGCTGCGCGCGCTCATCGACGCGGGCGTCTTCGGCCGGGAGCACACGCCCCGCTTCAGTCTGATCGGCGGCGAAGCCATCGACCCGGAGCTCTGGCTCATGCTCTCCGTGCTCTCGTCCCGGCACGGGCACAGTGCCTTCAATCTGTATGGGCCGACGGAGTGCACGGTGGATGCGACGTTGGCGCGGGTGTCGGGTGATCGGCCGGTGATCGGGCGTGCGTTGGAGGG
>NZ_JBHVVM010000077.1:0-2551 GCF_042883525.1 Streptomyces sp. NPDC058195 | reverse complement strand
CATCGCTCGCCTCCACAACCTCACCCTCGCCGGATGACCGGGAAACAACGCTGATCAACCAGCATGCCGTAGATCATTTACGGGACAGCACTTAGGAGTTGTCGTCAAATGCCAAGCCCACGTCGTGAGGGAGACGAGGGTGACCGATCGGGCTCGGGCGGTACCTCGGTGACATGTCGGTGGGTGCTTCTACGCTTCCGACCATGGATATGGACGATCTTGCATGGCAGGCGAGCAACTATCGCGGTCTATCCCCGAGAACGGTGCGTCTCCTGTTGGAGCACGGTCACCTGCATCTGGTTGCCCAGGTGGCGGTAGATCGTGGCGAGTGGTTCTGCGCCGAGGGAGCGGTAGAGGAGTTGTGCCAGGGGGAGGACTTCGGGCGCGCGCTATCTGTGATGGAGCCGTTCGTCGAGACGGGGTGGCGGGCCGCCTCGTATGCGAAGGCCGAGATCCTGCTCCGGGCGGGCCGCAGGACGGAGGAGGTTTTGGATCTGCTACGTCCGGACAACCCTGGCCGGGCCTCCATGGCTGAGTGTCGTGATTTTGCTGAGGTGCTCGGCAAGACAGGGCGCGTCGACGACGCTATCGAACTGCTTGTCCCGCACCTCGAGAAGCCGTGGATCCTGTCCGTTCTGGTGGATATCACCGATGGGCAGGGCCGTGACGAGCGGGTGCTGGAGCTGATCGCGCCGCGCGCCGACCATGCGCGTCAGGCCCGCGGCGAGGGGCGCTGGGACTACGCCCATTCCAATGCGCAGGAATTGCAGGCCCGGGTGCTGGAGCGCGCGGGCCGGGCTGATGAGGCAATCCGGATCCTCGGCCAAGACATCGCCAGGCGCTGCTTCCTCGCTCAGAACACCCTCGTCGCCTATGCCGAACTGCTGGCACGTCACGGGCGGCTCGATGAGTTGCGGAAACTGGTTGGCGGCCAGGACGCGCGCACCGTCCTGGACGTCTATGCGGGTGCTCTGCGCAGCGACGGCCGGGTCGAGGAGGCCGAGGCCGTGATGAGAGACGCCATCGCCGCCGACGACTGGGTCGGGTACCGAGCGTGGCTTTCCTCGATGTTGCTGGCAGAAGGCCGGCTGGACGACGCGATCGTCGTCGCGGAGCCCGGCTTCGGCTGGTACGACTGCTCCAACCTCCTGGCACCACTCGTCCACCCGCTTCTCGACCGCCCCGAGGAACTGCTATATCTGGTCGAGCACCCAAGGGTCGTGCCCCACCACGGTCACGAGGAGTTCCAGCACTGGTGGCGGGCCTGGGCACTCGCCGGCCTCGGCCGCGTCGACGAGGCGATCACCGTGGCCGGTCTTGACCGCCCCTGGACCGATCCCCGTCTCGTCAAGGCCGACCTCCTCAAGCGGGCCGACCGTCTTGACGCCGCCGCCGAGGAACTGCGAGCCCTGGGCACGATCAAGGCACGTGAGGAACTGTGCGAGATCCTGGTCCTGCAAGGGCGGGCGGACGAGGCGATAGCCGTCCACCCCACAGTGGCGGAACAGCGCGCTGCCGAACCGAAGCTCAGGTCCGTCCCTCTTGGCGAGAACGGGTACTCCCTGGAGCCACCTTCTTAGGGGTTGCCCTTGGTTTCACACCCACATCGGGAGTGAGGCGAGGGTGACTGCTGCTTCGTAGGACTGGGCGGTCTTGTCGCATCGGGTGGCGATCCCGCGCCACTGCTTCAGGCGATTGAAGCACCGTTCCACGACGTTGCGTCGCTTGTAGACCTGCTTGTCGAAAGCAGGCAGGCGGCCTCCCCGCCTGCCCCGTCGGAGCCAGGCTCGGATGGCCTTGGAGCTGTAGCCCTTGTCGCCCAAGACGTTATCGGGCCGGACACGCGGCCGTCCGGGCCCGAGTCGTGGCACACGTATCGCCTCCATCACGGCGGTGAACTGGGTGCAGTCGTTGGTATTGCCGCCAGTGACGACCAGGGCGAGCGGGCGGCCGAGGCCGTCACAGGCCAGATGAATCTTGCTGGTCAACCCGCCTCGGGAACGACCCAGCGCCCGGCTGCGATGCCCCTTTTTTGGCCCCGGCCGCATGCTGGTGGGCCCGGACGATGCTGGAGTCGACCGACACCAGCCAGTCGATGTTCCCGGCAGCGTCTGCTCGGGCTTGCGCGTTTTTCAGCATCCGGTCGTGCTGTCCGCCGCCCAGCGGCGGAAGCGGGTGTGCAGGCTGGCCCAGGATCCGTACCGCTCCGGTACATCTCGCCAGGCCGCTCCCGCCCGAAACACGTGATCCCGCTGAGCATCCTCCGGTCATCGAGCCGAGGCCGACCCATCGACTTCCGGGGTAGCAAGGGCTTACTCAGCGGGAACTGCTGCGGCCGTTCCTGCCAGTGGCGGGATCACCGGCAGGTGATCAATGGGATTCTGCACCGGGTGCGGACCTGCGTTCAGTGGCGTGATCTGCCCGCACGGTTCGGGCCGTGGAAGACCGTTTATGAACGCCGTGCGCCGTGAGGCGCTTTGTTGTATCCCCGGATTATCCGGGATGAACTCGGAGAAGGTTCTTGGGTCACCTGACTTACCTGGCGGTGAAA
>NZ_JBHVVM010000076.1:0-2606 GCF_042883525.1 Streptomyces sp. NPDC058195 | reverse complement strand
GGTGGAGGTTGGCGGCATGATCAACCTTGACTTCGACGAGCAGGGGCGCCTCATCGGTATCGAGGTATTGGCGGCCAACTCCAAGCTGCCCGAGTCATCCGAGCATCTGGGCCTTGACCCCAAATCCTGAACACGGGTTATGCGGCTGGTGCCAGCGTAGTTGGTGTGAGGTGGAGGGCGTCCTCGAAGGCGATCGGTGATCGTTGTCCGAGACGGGAGTGTCGGCGCCGGGTGTTGTAGCGGTGGAGCCATCGAAAGGCTTCGAGCCGGGCCCGGCGTTCGTCGGGCCAGCTCTTTCGTCCCTGCAGGATCTCGCGTTTGAAGGTTGCGTTGAAGGACTCGGCGAGTGCGTTGTCCGCGCTGGACCCGACTGCGCTCATGCTCCGCCGCACCCCTGCTGACCTGCATGCTTCGGCAAAGGCCCGGCTGGTGTACTGGGCTCCGTGGTCGGTGTGCATGATCGATCCGGCGAGGCTGCCGCGGGTGCGGATCGCCGCGGCCAGGGCGTCGGTGACGAGGTCCGCGCGCATGTGGTCGGCGATCGCCCAGCCGGCCAGACGGCGCGAGGCGAGGTCGATGACGGTGGCCAGGTAGCAGAACTTCCCGCCCTCGATGGGCAGGTAGGTGATGTCGCCGACGTACTTCGTGTTCGGCTTCTCGGCGCTGAAGTCACGGCCGATCAGGTCCGGGACCTTGGCGGCGGCCGGGTCGGGGACGGTGGTGCGGTGTCGGCGGCGCAACCGGACCCCTTCGATCCCGGATGCCCGCATAATCCTGGCGACCCTCTTGCGGTTGACCGCTTCGCCGCTCGTTTCGCGGAGCTCGGTGGTGATCCTCGGAACTCCGTAGGTGCCGTCCGATTCCTGGTGCACTGCCCGTATCCGGGCGGCCAGCCTCGCGTCGGCCGCCTGCCGGGCAGCTCGGTGCACCGCGAGAGTCTGACGTTCAGGACCCGCAGCATCCGGGCCCCGCCCCGGCCCGCCAGCACCACGCCGACCGACTCGACCATGTGCTGCAGCAGTGATGTTCGCCGCTGGTAGCGCACGGTCAGCCCAGGAACCTGTTCGGCGAAGGTCACCTTCGGGCAGGACGGGTTCTCGCAGTACAGACGGCGCACGGACAAGTCGATCCGGACCGGACGGCCGCCGAGCGCCGCATCAGCGAGGTGCCGGACATAGCGGCTGTGGATCCAGTCGCTCAGGACCCCGCACCCGGTGCATCCCGCCGGAACACGGGATCGAGTACGAGCCTCGATCACCACGACAGGACCTGAAGTATCAGCCGAGAACACCAGTAACTCAGCCAAGTGCGGTAACAGCTTTGACAGTTCAACAGAGCACACTCAAAGGCCGCCCACCCCGCAAACCAGGCGACTGCCCGCATCGGGATGATCTTCGGCTACGAAAATCTTGCCAGAGCCACCTTCAGCCGTACCTGACTGTGCACGTACGTTGGCCCGTTCGCCGACACAGCCACGCAACAGGATCCACGATCCGGGCCCTTGAGGAGAAAGTGTGCCGTTCCCCCGGCTTCTCGGGCTGACACCTCTTCGGGCGCTCTGCGTGAACGTGCCGCCGCAGGCGGCGCCCACCCGCTGGCCGCGCGGCAAAGTTCACCAGCCGGAAACGCGTCGAGGGCCGCGCCCTGCGCCGGGGACTCCATGCCTTGGCCCCGGTCCGCGTCGCGGACCGGGGCCAGAACGCCGCAGGGAAGAGGGCGAGTGGTCAGTGGCTGAGTGCCGGGGGCTTCACCGCTTCCACCGCCTCGACCAGCGACGCCAGTTCCGGGTTCGCGGCGGCCTGGTCGAGCGCCTCCCGGAGGGCGGCGTCGTTCGTCGGCCGGGCCTCCCGGAGCAGGTCCAGGCCGGTGTCGGTAACGTCGGTGTAGATGCCGCGGCGGTCGGTCGGGCACAGGTACCGGGAGAGCAGTCCGCGGTCCTCCAGCCGGCTGACGAGGCGGGTGGTCGCGCTCTGGCTGAGGACGACCGCGTCGGCGACCTGCCGCATCTGCAGGTGGCCGCCGGGGCCGTCGTGCTGACGGCTGAGCACGTCGAGCAGCGAGTACTCCCGCACGCTCAGGTCGTGCCCCGACTGCAGGGCACGTTCGACGCGCGCCTCGATCCGGCCGTGCAGCAGGGAAAGAGCGCCCCAGCCGCTGGCGAGAACGGTGAGCGCGGGGTCCGTGGCGGGCATGGGGTCGTGTCTCCTTCCGGGTGCGGCTGAACCCGGGATCGTCATCAAATGAAAAATCGGCTGAGGCTTGTATGGGGCCAGTGCAGGCGTACTGGTCTGGGTGCCCTGCCCGCCGCCGGATGCCGCAATGGCCGACTGCCAGGCGGACCGGTCTCCGGCCGGTGACGGCGTCCGGCACCGCGAACCCCAAGCCTGCCGGGAAAGCGGGCTCGCGGTTCCCGCGCCCCGTGCTCCTGCCGACGGGCGCGCTGAGCCACTGCGGCCCGGGTGCGTGGGGTGCGTACCCGGGCCGCGAGGTGGGGCCGGCGGAGGCTGGCCCGGTGTCAGGCGGAGAGGGTCTTGTGGAGGGCGTCGAGGCCGTCGGCGTAGATGCCGGTGAAGAGGTCGACGACTTCCTGGTCGGTGGCGGTGCCC
>NZ_JBHVVM010000075.1:0-2802 GCF_042883525.1 Streptomyces sp. NPDC058195 | reverse complement strand
GCGTCGAACACGGGGTAGGCGGCGGCGAGTTCGAGGCCCATACGGGCGCGCTGGGCGCCCTGCCCGGTGAACAGGAACGCCGTCTTCCCGCTCACCGGGCGGCCCTGGATGACACCGGCTGCGGGCTCACCCGCGGCCAGTGCGGTGAGCCCGGTGAGGAGCTCTTCCCGGTCCCTGGCCACGACGACCGCACGGTGCTCCAGCTGGGCGCGTGTGGTCGCGGCGGAGAACGCGGTGTCGAGCAGGCCGGTTTCCGGGCGGGCGGCCAGGTGGGCGCGCAGCCGCTCCGCCTGCGCACGCAGCGCGGGCTCGTCGCGGCCGCTCACGATCACCGGCAGCGAGGCCGGACCGTGCCCGGTCGCGGGTCCGTTGGCCTCGGCGGCTTCGCCGGGAGCGGCGGAGGCCGGGGCCTCCTCGATGATCACGTGGGCGTTGGTTCCGCTGATGCCGAAGGAGGAGACGCCCGCACGGCGCGGGCGGCCCTCGGCGGCGGGCCACTGCTCGGCCTCGGTCAGCAGGCGCACCTCACCCGAGGTCCAGTCCACGTGCGGGGACGGGGCGTCCACGTGGAGGGTCGCGGGCATGGTGTCGTTCTGCATCGCCATGACCATCTTGATCACGCTGGCGACACCTGCGGCGGCGGAGGTGTGGCCGATGTTGGACTTGATGGAGCCCAGGCGGAGCGGGCCGTGCTCGCGGTCCTGGCCGTAGGTGGCCAGGAGCGCCTGCGCTTCGATCGGGTCGCCCAGGCGGGTGCCGGTGCCGTGACCGTCGACCAGGTCGACGTCCTTGGCCTCAAGTCCGGCGTTGGCGAGTGCCTGGCGGATGACGCGTTCCTGGGACGGTCCGTTGGGGGCGGTGAGGCCGTTGGAGGCGCCGTCCTGGTTGACGGCGCTGCCGCGGACCACAGCGAGGACGCGGTGGCCCTTGCGGCGGGCCTCGGAAAGGCGCTCCATCACGACCAGGCCGACTCCGTCGGAGAAGCCCGTGCCGTCCGCCCCGGCCGCGTACGGCTTGCAGCGGCCGTCGGCGGCGAGGCCGCGCTGACGGCTGAACTCGACGAGGAGGAAGGGGCTGCCGAGCACGGTGACACCGCCGACCAGGGCGAGGGAGCACTCGCCGGAGCGCAGGGACTGCGCCGCGAGGTGCATGGCGACCAGGGAGGACGAGCAGGCCGTGTCCACGGAGACGGCCGGGCCTTCCAGGCCCAGGGTGTAGGCGACCCGGCCCGAGACGACGCTGGCGGTCTTGCCGGCGAGGCGGAAGCCCTCCAGGTCGGGCGCGCTCTCGCCACCGTATTCGGAGGAGACTGTTCCGCAGAACACTCCGGTGTCCCCGCCGCGCAGCGAGGTCGGGTCGATGCCCGCGTGCTCCAGGGCCTCCCAGGCGGCCTCGAGGACGATCCGCTGGGTGGGGTCGGTGGCCAGGGCCTCGCGGGGGCTGATCCCGAAGAAGCCCGCGTCGAAGTCGCCGACGCCGTCGACGAAGCCGCCGCCGGTGGCGTACACCTTGCCGGTCTGTTCGGGGTCGGGGTCGTACAGGTTCGCCAGGTCCCAGCCGCGGTCGTCCGGCAGGGGGGTGATGGCGTCGCGGCCCTCGGCGAGGAGCTGCCACAGTTCCTCGGGCGAGCTGACCCCGCCCGGGTAACGGCAGCTCATGCCCACGATCGCGAGCGGTTCCGTGGACTGGGAGAGGAGCCGCCGGTTCTGGAGCCGGAGACGCTCGGTCTCCTTCAGGGACTTGCGGAGCGCCTCGATGAGGTCCTTCTGGTCTGCCATGGGTGCTAGCGCTCCTCGTGCGGTCGTGCGGTGGCTGCCGCCGGGTCCGTGACGGCCGGGCCCGTGACGGCCGGGGCCGTCAGCGGGCGTGCGGCTGCCGCCCGGGCCGAGATGGGTGCGGTGCTCACGCGGCGTCCTCCTGCGTCATGCGGATGAGGGCCTCGACGTCCATCTCGTCGATGGACTCGGAGTCCTCGGCGGGCCCGGTGGTCCCCTCCGGGTCGCCTGCGGCGAGTTCGAGGAGGGCGTCGAGCAGGCCCGCGGAGCGGAGCCGGCCGAGCGGGATGGCGGCGAGGGCCTCGCGGATCCGGTCCTCCTCGGAGGACTGCTGTCCGGTGGCGACGGCGCCTTCGGTGGCCAGCGGGACCAGGTAGCGGGTGACGGCGGCCGGGTTCGGGTGGTCGAAGACCAGGGTGGTGGGAAGCCGCAGGCCGGTGGCCTGGGTGAGGCGGTTGCGCAGTTCGACGCCTGCGAGGGAGTCGAACCCGAGGCTCTTGAAGGCCCGCTCGGCCTCGACGGCATCGGGCGAGGAGTGTCCGAGTACGGCTGCCACCTGGCCGCGTACGAGATCCAGTACGACGCGTTCCCACTCGTCCTGCGGCACCGCCGCCAGGGTCTGGGCGAGCGAGCCCGCGCCGGAGCCGGAACGGCGGGCGGGCACCTTGGCGAGCCTGCGCAGCAGTCCGGGCAGCAGCCCGGCCCGGGCCTGGGCGCGCAGGGCC
Organism: Streptomyces sp. NPDC058195; assembly: GCF_042883525.1. NCBI lineage: Bacteria > Bacillati > Actinomycetota > Actinomycetes > Kitasatosporales > Streptomycetaceae > Streptomyces > Streptomyces sp. NPDC058195. The sequence goes on along the minus strand of NZ_JBHVVM010000075.1, from coordinate 302 downwards.
GCCTGCTCAAGGAGTACGGGCACCACGAGCGAGGCGTCCGACTTCTGGGCCTGGTCGAAGAGCTCCAGGCCGAGCTCGTTGGAGATGGCGCCGAAGCCCATGCGCTCCACGCGGGCCAGTTCGGCGGCGTCGAGCTCGCCCGTCATGCCGGTGGCGTCGGCCCACAGGCCCCACGCCTGCGAGACGGCGGGCAGGCCGAGGGCGTGCCGGTGGGCGGCGAGGGCGTCGAGGGTGGCGTTGGCCGCGGCGTAGTTGCCCTGGCCGGGGCTGCCGATGAGGGCGGCCACGGAGGAGAACAGGAC
>NZ_JBHVVM010000074.1:0-2857 GCF_042883525.1 Streptomyces sp. NPDC058195 | reverse complement strand
GGCCAGGGCAACTACGCCGCGGCCAACGCCACCCTCGACGCCCTCGCCGCCCACCGCCGGGCGGCAGGACTGCCCGCCACCTCCCTCGCCTGGGGACTGTGGGCCGAAGAGCGCAGCATGGCCGGCCTGCTCGACGAGAGCAGCGTGGCCCGCTGGGCCCGCATGGGCGTCGGGGCCATACCCAACGACCTCGGCATGGAGCTCTTCGACCGTGCCGGACAGGTGGACGGCGCCCTCGCGGTGCCCGTACTCCTTGAGCAGGCGGCCCTGCGCGCCCAGGCCCGGTCCGGGCTGCTGCCTGCTCTGATGCGGGGTCTCGTACGGGCCCCGGCCCGCCGCGAGCGGACCACGGGCGGCGGCACCCTCGCCCAGCGAGTGGCGGCCGCACCCGCGGCGGACCGGCCTGGAATCGTCCTGGAGCTGGTGCGGGCCCAGGTCGCGGCCGTCCTCGGACATTCCTCTCCGGAGGCGGTCGACCCCGAACGTGCCTTTAAGGAGCTCGGGTTCGACTCCCTCGCCGGTGTCGAGCTGCGCAACCGCCTCACCCAAGCCGGAGGCGTGCGTCTCCCCTCCACCCTGGTCTTCGACCACCCGACCTCCGGGGCCGTGGCGGCGTACATCCTCACTGGCCTCGACGGCCCACCCGCCCGGCCGAGCCTCTCCCCGTTCGAGGAGGAGCTCCAGAAGGTCGAGGCACTGCTCAACGAACTGGCCGGGGACAGCGCGCAACTGGCCGAGCTGGAGCCGCGGCTCCGCGCCTTCAACAACCGCCTCTGGTCCGTACTCGGAGGGGCCACCCACCACCGCGACAACCCGGAACAGGACCTCGTCGACGAACTCGACGACGTGTCCGACGAAGACATGTTCGACCTGATCGACAAGGAGCTCGGATCGTGACCCAGGGTACGGCTGACCAGCAGAGCAGTCGCTCGACGAGCGACGAGCAGAAGCTCCGCTTGTACCTCAAGAAGGTCACCGGAGAGCTGCGCACCGCCAACCGCCGCGTCCGCGAGCTGGAGCAGCGCGACATCGAGCCGCTGGCCATCGTGGGCATGAGCTGCCGCTACCCGGGCGGGGTCACCTCGCCCGAGGAGCTGTGGCAGCTTGTCGCGGAGGGCCGCGACGCCGTCTCGGCGCTGCCCGGAGACCGCGGATGGGATCAGGGCATCTACGATCCCGATCCCGAGCGGACCGGCAAGATCTCCGCGAGCGGCGGCGGTTTCGTCGCCTCGGCGGGCGACTTCGACGCGGGCTTCTTCGGAATCAGCCCCCGTGAGGCCCTCGCCATCGATCCGCAGCAGCGCCTCACCCTTGAGGCCGCCTGGGAGGCCCTGGAGGACGCCGGCATCGACCCGACCTCCCTGCGCGGTTCGAACACCGGTGTCTTCTGCGGCGCCCTGACCTCCGACTACGGCGGCCAGATGTCGCCCGAGCTGGAGGGGTTCCGCCTGACGGGCACCACCACCAGCGTGCTGTCGGGCCGCGTCGCCTACACCCTGGGTCTGGAAGGCCCGGCCGTGTCCGTGGACACGGCCTGCTCCTCCTCGCTCGTCGCCCTGCACCTCGCCTCCCAGGCGCTGCGCTCCGGCGAATGCTCCCTCGCCCTCGCCGGCGGCGTCACCATCATGGCGGGCCCGTTCCTGCTCACCGAGTTCAGCCGCCAGCGCGGCCTCGCCGCCGACGGCCGCTGCAAGTCGTACGCGGAGGGCGCGGACGGCACGGGCTTCTCCGACGGCCTCGGCCTGCTGGTGCTGGAGCGCCTCTCGGACGCCCAGCGCAACGGCCGCCGTATTCTGGGTGTCCTGCGCGGCAGCGCCGTCAACCAGGACGGCGCCTCCAACGGCCTCACCGCTCCCAACGGCCCCGCCCAGGAACGCGTCATCCGCCAGGCACTCGCCAACGCCGGACTCACCACATCCGACGTCGACGCGGTCGAAGGGCACGGCACGGGCACCCGGCTCGGCGACCCGATCGAAGCGCAGGCACTCCTGGCCACGTACGGCCAGGACCGCGAGCACGGCCCGCTCCGCCTGGGCTCCATCAAGTCCAACATCGGCCATACCTCCGCCGCCGCCGGCGTGGCGGGCGTGATCAAGATGCTCAAGGCCATGCAGCACGAGACCCTGCCCGCCTCCCTGCACCTAGACGAGCCCTCCCCGCACATCGACTGGACCTCCGGTGACGTGCGCCTGCTGACCGAAGCCGAGGAGTGGCCCGCCACTGAGGGCCGCCCGCGCCGTGCGGGCGTCTCCTCCTTCGGCATCAGCGGAACCAACGCCCACCTCGTCATCGAGGAACCCCCGGCCATGGCCGCGATCGCGGCGGCGGCCCCGCAAGCAGAAGACGCCCCCGGAACTCCGGTACGGACCCTGCCCTCCGTGCCCGTGGTGGTGTCGGCCAAGTCCGTACAGGCCCTGCGCGCACAGGCCGAGCGCCTGGCCGCCCACGTGGCGGCCCAACTGGGCGTGGGCCCGCTGGACGTGGGTCTGTCCGCCGCGACGACGCGTGCTCACTTGGAGCACCGTGCGGTCGTCGTGGCCGGGGACCGGGCAGAGCTCCTCACCGGGCTCACCGCACTGGCCGCGGGTGAGCCGGGAACGGGGATCTTTCAGGGCCGCCCGGTGAGCGGGAAGACGGCGTTCCTGTTCACCGGGCAGGGCGCCCAGCGCGCCCGCATGGGCCTCGAACTCGCCGCCGCCTACCCCGTGTTCGACGCCGCGCTCGACGAGGTATGCCGCGAGCTCGACCCGCTGCTGGGCCGCTCCCTGCGCGAGCTGCTGGCCGCCGAGGACGACACACTCAACGCCACCGAGTACACCCAGACCTCACTCTTCGCCATCGAGGTCGCCCTCTACCG
>NZ_JBHVVM010000073.1:0-3145 GCF_042883525.1 Streptomyces sp. NPDC058195 | reverse complement strand
AGCCAGCTGCCGCTGACCCCCAACGGGAAGGTCGACACCAAGGCACTCCCCGCACCGGACCACCACCGTCCCGAACTCGCCACCACCTACACCGCACCCCGGACGGACACCGAGCGCACCCTTGCCGTGATCTGGTCGGAGATCCTCGGGATCGACACGGTCGGAATCCACGACAACTTCTTCGAACTGGGCGGGGATTCGATCGTCAGCATTCAGATGATCGCCCGAGCCAAGAAATTCGGTGTGCACCTCACCCCGCGGCTGATCTTCAAGAACCAGACGATCGCCGAGATCGCGGTCCACGCCGCCGAGGCCACGCCGGTCGACGCGGAGCAGGGCCGGGTGGCGGGCGAGGTCCCGCTGACACCGATCCAGCACTGGTTCTTCGAGAAGGACCTGCCGACGTTCGACCACTTCAACCAGGCCGAGCTTCTCGTCACCGACGGACTCGCCCCCGACGCGCTCCGGCTCGCGCTGGCCGACCTGGTCGAGCACCACGACGCACTGCGCCTGCGCTGCGCGAACGGGCCCGACGGCTGGCGGCAGTACCTGGACGAGACCGTGGACACCGACATCCTCGACGTACACGACCTGTCCGGGGTCTCGGACGAGTCCCTGGCGTCGGTGTCGCAGGACATCGCGGAGAAGACGCAGCAGAGCCTCGGCCTGGCCAAGGGCCCGTTGGTGCGGGCCGCCCTGCTGGAGAGGGGCCCGAAGCGCGGGCAGCGGCTGCTCATCGTCGTACACCATCTGGCGGTCGACGGCGTGTCCTGGCGGATCCTCCTGGAAGATCTGGGCAGCTGCTATGAGCGGCGGGCCGCCGATCGCGCACCCCTGCTCCCGGCGAAGACGACGTCGTTCCGGTCGTGGGCGCAGCGACTGAACGGCTTCGCCGACTCCGCCCAGGCACGGGCCGAGTGCGCCTACTGGGCCGAGCCCAAGCCGGCCGGACGCGTGCCGCGTGACCGGGACGGCCGCAACGACCTGGGATCCGCCGCCAGTGTCATGGCGGCGCTCAGCCCCGAGGAGACGCGTGCCTTGCTGCGCGACGTTCCACGGGCCTTCAGCACCCAGATCAACGACGCCCTGCTCACCGCACTGGCCCACGCCCTGCGGGACTGGACGGGAGACGACGAGACCCTGATCGGTCTGGAAGGACACGGCCGTGAGGATCTGTTCCCGGACGTGGACCTGTCGCGAACGGTCGGATGGTTCACGTCCGTCTTCCCCGTCGCGCTGCGGCTGGCGCGGGGAGTCACCGATCCGGTGGCCTCGCTCGACTCCGTTCGCGAGCAGCTGGCACGCATCCCCAGCAAGGGCGTCGGATACGGCATCCTGCGTCATCTCGGCGCTCCCGACGTGGCCGCCGCGCTGCGTCGGCAGCCCACCCCGGAAGTGAACTTCAACTACCTGGGCCAGTTCACCAGGGACCTGCCGGGCATCGGGCGGTACGCCGGTCCCGGCGAGCCCAAGGGGCACTCGATCAGCCCGGACGGCCTGCGCTGGAACGTGCTGGACGTGACCGCCGCGGTCGAGGGCGACACGTTCGGGCTGTACATCAACTACTCGACCGCGCTGCACGAGCGGCGCACCGTCGAGCGCCTGGCGCACGGTGTCCTCGGCCATCTGCGCGAGCTGATCGCCGGCAGTGCCGACGGAGCCGCCGACGCCCGCCGGGAGTCCCCCGGTGTTCCCCTCACCGATGTAGGTGACGCCGACATGGCCGCGATCCTGAAGAGGTTCTCGATATGAGTGCGCACAACGTGGAAGACGTCTACGGACTCTCGCCCCTGCAGTTCGGCATGCTCTACCACTCGCTGGAGGACACGTCCGACACGCGTCCGTACATGGTGCAGATGACCGAGGAGGTCGAAGGACCCTTCGACGAGACGCTGTTCGGCGCCGCCTGGCAGCAGCTCGTCGACCGGCACTCGATCCTGCGCAGCGCGTTCGTGTGGGAGGGGGTGTCGGAGCCGGTACAGGTGGTGCAGCGCCATGCTCCCCTGCCCTTCGAGACGAGGGACCTGCGCGGCCTGTCCGGCCAGCAGGAGCGGCTGAGCACCTTCCTGGCGGAGGACTGGGACCGGGGATTCGACCTCGCGCGGGCCCCGCTGGTCCGGGTCACCGTGCTGCGGATGGAGGAGGAGCGCCGGATCGTCGTCTGGTCGTTCCATCACATCCTCCTCGACGGCTGGAGTGTGCAGATCCTCCAGAAGGAGCTGTTCGCCCTCTACCGCGCGCTGCTCGGCGGCACTTCCGCCGGACTGCCGCCCACCGTCCCCTACCGCCGCTACATCGAGTGGCTCAACTCCCGGGAGGACGACGGCTCTGGGGCGTTCTGGTCCGACTACCTGGCAGGCGTCACCGAGCCCACCGCCCTGCACGTCGACCGGGACACCGGTGACACGGGAGTCGGCGAGTTCGAGGTCTGCGCCTCCACGGAGCTGTTCGCACGGGCCCGGAACTACGCCAAGACCCAGCGCGTCACGATGAACACACTGGTGCAGGGGCTGTGGTCGGTCCTGCTCTCACGGTACAGCCGCCAGGACGAGGTGCTGTTCGGCTCGACCATCTCGGGCCGGTCGATCGATCTTCCCGGCGTCGAGTCGATGATGGGCCTGTTCATCAACACGCTGCCGGTGCGCGGCCGTCTGACGGGCGACCTGGTCGTCGCGGAGTGGCTGAGGGAACTCCAGGACGAACAACTGGAGATGCGGCAGTGGGAGTACTGCCACCTCGTCGACGTGCAGAAGCACAGCAGGATTCCGCGGGGTGAGCCACTGTTCCGGTCGATCCTCGTCTTCGAGAACTACCCGGTGGTGCAGAAGCCCTCGGACTTCCCGGAGGGCCTGACACGGCGCCTGGTCAACTGCGTGGAGCGCACCGGGTACCCGCTGACCCTCGTCGTATCAGCGGGGCGTGCGCTGGAGTTCCGCCTCGTCTACGACCGGAGCATGTTCGACGCGGAGACGATCGAGCGCATGGCCGGCCACCTGGAGAGCCTGCTGACCTCCGTAGTGGACTCGCCCGGCGCACGCATCGGCGATCTCAACATGCTGACGGTGGGGGAGCGGCGGGAGGTGTTGGTGGAGTGGAATGGTGTGGTGGGTCCGTATCCGGATGAGGCGACTGTTCATGGGCTTGT
>NZ_JBHVVM010000072.1:0-3213 GCF_042883525.1 Streptomyces sp. NPDC058195 | reverse complement strand
CTCGTCGGGGATCGCGCGGAACATGTTGCCGAGCGGGGCGGTGCCGAAGCCGAGACGGCCGGGAAGGATGTTCTTGAGGGTCATGATGATGCCTTTTCGGTCAGTCGTGCCGGGGCCTGAGGGATCCCCGGCGTGGGGGGGCAGACATCGGTGGATGGATGTCTCTGTGTGGCTTTGACGGGCGGGGTCGTCCGGTCAGCGGAAGCCGGGTGAGCAGCGCTTGCAAATAACTTCGAAAGCACCTTATGGGCTAGAACAATAATTGCATACGCTGGCTAATGCAAGTGGGTGCCACACCGGACCGGCGATCCAGGCGCCGGGCCTGGCTGCAAGACCCCTTGCCGACCCGGAGGCATCGGGCCATGCCCGTCCGCCACCGACGAGGACTGAGGACTCCTACTTCAGCGACCTGCGCGTCCTAGCCGCTCGGGCAGGAGCTGATCCCGCCCGGCGCACACGACGCGGCCGCCGCACACATCCGCTCCCTTGGCGCAGGCCTACGCCAGGCCCATGACCAGCCTCCACGGGACTCGACCGCAACGGCCGGAGTCCTGACTGCAGCCGCCGGGCCTCCGCGAAGCCCCCGATCTTCTTGACCAGCTGAACCAGCACACACAGGCAGTCAGGAACGGCCCGCCCAGCCGGATTCCCCGGACCTATGTCTTCGAGCACCACAGCTCCACCTGCTCGGCAGTCGTGCGGCAAGCCGCCGCCCCGCTGTCCGTTCATACCGGCGCACCGGACCACACGGAACCCGGATCCCTAACCGCACCGGCGGCTACCGTTCCGAGCACATTCCCGCCTTTCTGGAGGAACGCTGGCATCAGGAGCATCTCGCACCGCTCCAGATCGACGCGGAAGCGAAGTCCGTACGCCGTCTCGCTGCGGTCCTCCTTGTCCAACAGGCATCTGGCAGGGCACAGGGTGACGCCGCAGGCTTCCTCGGCATCAACCCTGCTGGAGGCCAGTTCACGGCCACGAGCACGCTCCTGCGATGGCTCAGAGACGGGCAGGACACCTTCAATGCCGCTCTGCACAGCCTGGCCGAGGAACTCGACCGCGGGACAGACCCCACCGACTACCAACGCCGACGCGAAGTGCCGCGAGGCTGGTCTCGGCCGTCCGAGACCTGGAACGAGATCACCACCAGGCTTCCGCCCGTCCCGGGCCCCGTCCGCCCCAACCTGGACGACCGAGTGCGCCAGGAAGCATCCGCGTTCGTCTGTGCCTATGCCACCTGCGGCGAGCCGCTCTTCGCACCACGGCACGTCGAAGCCGAACAGCCCCCGGACACTCGCCAAGCCTGGCGAAAGCGCCGTGCGAACACCTGGTACCAGTTCTCCCGCCCCGACGCCCTGAACCACTACACGGCGCTACGCGGACTCCTATGCCGGCACCGCGACGCCCTCATCGAGAAGATCGAATCGGGCACCAGAACGCCGATTCGCTAGGTACTGTCCGCTCCGCCAGCGGCGCCCAGCCGCACCCGGTGACGCTGAAGGTCCACCTCGGCGACCTCCACCGTGATCAGCTCGCCTTCATCGACAAGCTGATCTGGGGTCTCGACCGGCTCGCCAGTCAGCTCTGAAAGGTGGAGGAATCCCACAATGTCGGGAGCAAGCCGCACGAACACACCAAAGGGAACGATCTTGATGATCGGCCCGGTGAGGACCCGGCCGACCTGATCCGCAAACCGAATGAGTGGATCCTCTCGCAGAGCCTTCAACGAGAGGGTGACCTGTCCGGAGCGCGTCTCGGCAATGATCACCTCAGCGGTGATCCGCTGGCCGGCTTCGACTGCCTCTGATGGATGGTTGATCCAGTCCCACGTCAGGTCCGGCACCCGGATGAAGCCGGTGCACAGGCCGTCCGGTTCGCCATCGACGTGAACGAAGACCCCGAAGTTATGAACCTCGGACACCGTCCCAGCGACGACCTGCCCTCGTTCGAACGCGAGGAGAAAGGACCGCAAGGCCGGAATCTCGCACGCCCTGGCGGAGAGGTGAAGCTGGCCTTCGCGCCAACGCCCGATCTCTTCGGCATTGATCTCCTGGCCAACCTCAAACAGCTCGGATGGATGCTCCATCCGACGCATCGACGCCTCATGTCGAGGAATCCGACCGAACTCGACTTCCTCCCCTTCACCATCTACGAGCTGCACCAGGACGTCCGCTCCGTCGAACCCGGTGACCTTCACCGTTCGCATGGCCCCCAGCCGGAGCTGGTTGATCAAGGACTGCATGCGAGGGGCAGGGGCTGGCTCGGACATGGAGGTGAGCCTAGTCGGCGCCCGACCACGCTGGTTCCAACTCTCGTGACCAGGTTCCAACTAGGACCTGTCCGGCCGATCACTCCAGGTGTGCCGGGGCGAGTAGCCGCTCGTGCTGTCCCAGCGAGGGCTGGGATCACGACTACAGGAATGTCAGCGGGATGAGGTCAGGGCGCGAAGTACCAGCAATACAGGCTCAGGCCTCTCTCCGCACGACTCATGGCGAGGGCTGACAGACGCTCAAGGAGGTCGACGGCACTGCTCGGCCTAATCTCATCGCCCATCTCGGAGACGGTCTTGGCCCACGTGAGAGCGGTAGTTCTGAGCTGATCCGCTCTTGCACTGGCCAAGGCCGTCGAGAGCGCCTGCGGAACAGCGAAGACAGTGAAACCATCGTTGGCCATGGGCACCACGTACCGGAGCGGACTTTCCGCCCCCGTCAACAGAGCTTCCCACCTCGGAACTGCGTCATCCGGATAGATGCCGTCACACAGCACGGCAGGAAAATCATGGCTCTTGCGCGGCCCTACCCGCACTGCTGACTCGTCGTCTTCAGCAAGGAAGAACTCTCCTTCAAGCACCATCCGCTGATTCTGGCATGTCTCGGCACCCGGGAGCCTGACCGAGTGACTGCTCCGCCGCCAGGGCGTTAGTTCGGACATGGGGCGGGGTGATCTGACGGATGCCGAGTGGGAACGACTGCGGCCGTTCCTGCCGGTCAGCAACCGGCGTTGTGGCAGGTGGCGGGATCACCGGCAGGTGATCGACGGGATTCTGTACCGGGTGCGAACCGGAGTTCAGTGGCGTGACCTGCCCGAACGGTTCGGCCCGTGGAGAACCGTCTATGAGCGCCGTGCGCCGTGAGGCGCTTTGTTGTATCCCCGGATTATCCGGGATGAACTCGGAGAAGGTTCTTGGGTCACCTGACTTACCTGGCGGTGAAA
>NZ_JBHVVM010000071.1:0-3418 GCF_042883525.1 Streptomyces sp. NPDC058195 | reverse complement strand
CCGACCGCGGCCTGCGCACCGGCCCCGACCCCGACGAATTCAACTGACCCCACCAGCCAGCCCCCGTCTGCCGGACAGCGCCCCAGGCACCGTCCCACCGGGCTGCAACGGCCCGCGCGGGCGTGGACGGCAGGTCCCGCCCGCGCGGGCCCGCACCCGGACTCCGCACCTCCGCGCCGCCCCACGCCGTCGCCGCTCCCACGAAAGTTGCACCTGTCATGTCCGTCGCCCCCACCGCCCTGGACCGGCTCGTGAACGCCGCGAACCTTCCGACTCTGGGTCTTGAGCTGCCCCTCGACAACGACTGGGGCGCGACCCGGCTGCGCGCCGACCGGGCCGCGGGCCGCCCCTTCGGTGTCCCGGACCTGACCCGCCATGCCGAACTCGCCCGTCTGGCGGACGGGCTGGGATTCGCCGGGCTCTGGGTGCGGGACGTCCCCCTCTACGACCCCGAGCAGTTCGGTGACGCCGGTTCCGTCTTCGAGACGTTCACCCACCTCGGGCACCTCGCGGCCGTGACCGAGCGGGCCGTGCTCGGGACCGCGGCCGTCGTCCTGCCGCTGCGGCAGCCGCTGCTGGTCGCCAAGTCGGCCGCCACGGTCGACGTGCTCTCCGGCGGCCGGTTCGTCCTCGGCCTCGCGAGCGGGGACCGGCCCGTCGAGTACCCCCTGTTCGGGGAGGATTTCCAAGGCCGCGGTGCCACGTTCCGCAGGAGCGTGGAGATTCTTCGTGCCGCGTGGGCCCGGCACACCGACGGTGCGGGCATGGAACTGCCCGAGCTCGGTCTCGACGCCGGCCGCCGTCTGGACGTCCTGCCCAAGCCGACGGGCCCGTCCGTGCCTCTCGCCATCGCCGGGCACGCCCAGCAGTCGGCCGAGTGGATCTCGCGGAACGCGGACGCCTCCCTCAACTACCCGCGCCCACTGGGGGCCCTGCGCCTCAAGACGCGGGAGTGGCAGGAGCTGAACGCCGGCGCGTCCAAGCCGTACCTCACCCCCATGCAGCTGGACCTCACCGGAGATCCCTCCACAGCGGCGACCCCGATCCGGCTCGGGCTGCGCACCGGCCACCGGGCTCTCGTCGACCACCTGCGGGCCATGGGGGAACTCGGCGTCGCCCACGTCTCCTTCAACCTCCGCCCCGGCGACCGTCCGGTGGAAGAGATCCTCCACGAGCTCGCCGAAACGGTCCTGCCGCACTTCCCCTCCCCCGGCACGGCAGCCGGGACCGCTGCGGCCGGCCCGGCCGCTTCCTGAACAGCCGCCCGTTCGGCCCCGGGCAGCCCGCCCCGGAACCGGGCTCCTCCTCGGCGACGGCCGGACCCCGGCGTGACAGGCGCCGGGCCGTCCCCGGCACCGGCCGGCAGTTCGATGCCGGGCCCGAGGAAGGACCCCGGTGCCCCGTCGCGGCCCGTCCGGCCGGGACTCGGCACCCGAGCACGCCTGGACCATCCACCTGGATCAGCGGGGAAGACGACGGACCGGTGCCCGCCCCGGAAGGCACCCGAACGGGCCAAGGGCCGTCCCGCAATCCCTGACAGGTGCCTCACAGCAGCCGCGCGCACCCAGCCGCGCCGCCGGAACACCCGCGTACATCCGCTGCGAGGGCTCCCGGCCGCCCTCGGACCGCACGGCACCGGACGACGCCGCTCTGGGGCAGACAGCGCCGGTCCGGCCCGGGTTCCCCGTGCGGCCCCGTGTTCCAGCAGGAATTGTTTGTCCAGCCGTCCACGGCACTCGTTCGCGCGCAGGCAGCGCACCGGTGAACCGGACCGCCCGGCCCGGCGAGCTGGACCGCAGGACCGCGGACCTCCCGGGAACTCCGAGAAAGCAGGAGCAGGTATGGAGGCGTCCCCCCGGACCGGCGTGACGGAGCCAGCGGCCATGGGCCGCGGCCTGACGCGGAGAGCCGCCCGCGACAGCTTCACGGCCGCGGCGCACCACCATCCCCAAAACCTTCCCGGCCGCACCGGCCCCGGCGCCGAAGGCTCCTTCCCCTGTGCGGCCCCTTCCGGCTCCCCCTCTGCCGCCGCACCGGCGTGCGGGCGGTTTCCGCACGCGAGGGGCCGGGTTCCGCCGTCCCGCAAGGCCCGCCGCTCCGAGGGCCCGCACGGGCGCCGGGGCGGCGCGAGCACGAAACCGGACACGGTCCGCCGCCCATGGGCCGCCACCACTTCTGGAGAGGCTCCCCGATGAAGATCGATCTCAGTGGACGTACCGCGCTGGTCACCGGGTCGACGGCGGGAATCGGCGAAGCAGCCGCGCGGGCGCTCGCTTCCGCCGGGGCCGATGTCGTGGTCAACGGCCGCAATGCCGACCGCGTCGCCGAAACGGCGGAGCGGATCGGCGGGCGCGGCATCGCGGCCGATGTCGGGACGGCCGGAGGAACGGCCGACCTGATCCGGCAGCTGCCCGAGGCCGACATCCTGGTCAACAACACCGGCGTCTTCGAGACCGGGTCCGTGTTCGACATCCCCGACGCGGACTGGCTGCGCCTCTTCGAGGTCAACGTGCTCTCCGGCGTGCGCCTGGCACGCCACTACACACCGCGGATGGCCGCGCGGGGGTGGGGCCGCGTGATCTTCGTCAGCAGCGAGGCCGGCGTCCAGACGCCGACGGACATGGTCCACTACGGAATGACCAAGACGGCGCAGCTGGCCGTGTCCCGCGGCATGGCCCAGGAGGTCGCCGGAACCGGGGTCACGGTGAACTGCGTACTGCCCGGACCGACGATGAGCGACGGCGTGCTGGCCATGTTCGACGAGCTCTATCCCGGTCTCGACCCCGGTGAGCAGGAGCGGCGCTACCTGGCCGAGAACCGTGCGTCCGCGTCCCTGCTCAGACGCCTCATCCGCCCCCACGAGGTAGCCAGCATGATCACGTACGTGGCGTCGGAACAGGCCTCGGCGACCACGGGCAGAGCACTCGGCGCCGACGGCGGCCTCGTCCCCACGATCGTCCCCTGAACCGGGCGCCCGGCAGGGGGCCGGGACGGACACCGCACAGGCGCTTTCGGCCTGCGGGCCCGTCCGTACCGCAGAGGGGCTGGAAGCGCCCCCTCAGTGGCCCCCGCGTGCCCGCTGTACTCGCGCCGGCCGGATCGCCGGCTGGACCCCCTTGCATTGCAGCGCGTCTGCAACTATTGTCTATGCATGTAAGGCGCTCGCGCATTAATTGCACGGCGTCCCGGCCCTGACAGAGGACCGCCGTGCATCCAGTGCCACGGCCCCGTCGGCAGGGCGGCCCCCACAGAGGCACCCGATCCCTCCCGTGTCTCCCCCCTCCCGTGCCAGGGAAGCCCCTGGCACGGAGACACCGATCAAGAAGGCATCATCATGACCCTCAAGAACATCCTTCCCGGCCGTCTCGGCTTCGGCACCGCCCCGCTCGGCAACATGTTCCGCGCGATCCCCGACGAG
>NZ_JBHVVM010000070.1:0-3460 GCF_042883525.1 Streptomyces sp. NPDC058195 | reverse complement strand
CACTCCGCCTCGGCTCCATCAAATCCAACATCGGCCACACCCAGGCCGCCGCAGGCGTCGCCGGCATCATCAAAATGGTCAAGGCCATGGAGCACGACACACTCCCCGCCACCCTCCACATCGACACCCCCTCCCCCCACATCGACTGGACCACCGGCCACGTACAACTCCTCACCCAAGCCGAACCCTGGCCCACCACCGAAAACCACCCCCGCCGCGCAGGCATCTCCTCCTTCGGTGTGGGCGGCACGAACGCCCACGTGATCGTCGAGGAGCCCCCGGCGCTCCCGGAGCAGCCGGAGCCGTCTGCGCAGGCCGGTACGGCCGGCTCCGCCGAAGCGGCCGCCGAGGTCACGCAGGCTCCCGCCTCCCCCGACCGCGAACTGCCCGCCGTACCGGTGCTGGTGTCCGCCCGCAGCGAGGCCGCCCTGCGCGCGCAGGCCGACCGTCTGCGCGCCCACCTGATCGCCGAGCCGTCCCTCAGCCTGACCGACGTGGCCTTCTCGCTGGCCACCACCCGCGCCCACCTGGAGCGCCGGGCCGCCGTGGTCGCCACCGACCGGGGCGGCCTGCTGGCCGGCCTGGCCGCGCTGTCCTCGGCCGAGCCCGCTGCCCACGTCTTCCAGGGCCGCCCCGGTGGCGACGAGACCGTGTTCGTCTTCCCTGGCCAGGGCTCCCAGTGGGAGCGCATGGCCGTCGAACTCCTCGACTCCGCGCCCGTGTTCGCCGAGGAGATCACCGCGTGCCGCGAGGCTCTCGCCCGCTACGTGGACTGGGACCTTGAGGAGGTCCTGCGCGGTGCGCCCGGCGCGCCGACCCTGGAGGCCGTCGACGTCGTCCAGCCGGCGCTGTTCTCCGTGATGGTGTCCCTGGCGAAGCTGTGGCGTTCCCACGGCGTCGAGCCCTCCGCCGTCGTCGGCCACTCGCAGGGCGAGATCGCCGCCGCCTACGTGGCGGGCGCCCTCAGCCTGGACGACGCCGTCCGCGTGGTCGCCCTGCGCAGCCGCGCCGTCCGCGAACGCCTCGCCGGGCAGGGCGGGATGATGTCGGTCCTGCTGCCCGTGGACCGTGTCGAGACGTACCTGGAGCGGTTCGACGGACGGATCTCGGTCGCCGCCGTCAACAGCCCCGGCACCGTCGTGGTGGCGGGCGAGCCGGCCGCGCTCGACGAGCTCCAGTCGCTGTGCGAGCAAGACGGTGCCCGTGCCCGCCGCATCCCCGTGGACTACGCGAGCCACTCCGTGCAGGTCGAGGGCATCCAGGAGGAGCTGCTGCGCCTCCTGGCCCCGATCGCCCCGCGCGACGGCGCGATCCCCTTCTACTCCACCACCCGCGGCGCGTTCATCGACACGGCCGAACTCGACGCCGCCTACTGGTACGGCAACCTGCGCGGCCGGGTCGGCTTCGAGCCCGCCGTCCGCGCCCTGGTCGGCAACGGCGCGAAGCTCTTCGTCGAGCTCTCCCCGCACCCCGTCCTCACCATGGCCGTCGACGAGATCGTCCAGGACCTCGACGCCGCCGACCACGTCCGGTCCGTCGGCTCGCTGCGCCGCGGCGAGGGCGGCCCGGTCCGCTTCGCCACCTCGCTCGCCGAGGCCCACGTCGGCGGGGCCGCCATCGACTGGCACGCCCTGTTCACCGGTACGGGTGCCGGGCGCGTCCAGCTCCCCACGTACGCCTTCCAGCGCGAGCGGTACTGGCTGACCCCCGGCACCGGTACCGGCGACGCCACGGCCGCCGGGCTCGGCCGCCTCGACCACCCACTGCTGTCCGCCACCGTTCAGGTCGGCGACCGCGACGAGTGGATCTTCACCGGCCGTCTGGCCCGTGCCTCCCAGACCTGGACCGAGGACCACGCCGTCCTCGGTACGGTCCTGCTGCCCGGCGCCGCCCTGGTGGAGGCCGCCCTCACCGCGGGCCGCCAGGCGGGTACGCCCGTACTCGACGACCTCGTGCTGGAGGCGCCGCTCGTCCTCGACGAGGAATCCGCCCGGCAGCTTCAGGTCACCGTGGGCCGCCTCGGTGAGGACGGCCGCCGTGAGCTCGTCGTCTACTCGCGCTCCGAGGCCTCCGGCGAGGACGGCGACCGCCCGGTCACCCGCCACGCGCGCGGCTGGCTCAGCGCCGACGCCGAACCGGCGTCCGCGTTCCCCGCCGCCTGGCCGCCCGCCGGGGCCCGGCCCGTCGCCGTGGACAGCCTCTACGCCCGCCTCGCCGAGGCCGGTTACGACTACGGTCCGCTCTTCCAGGGCGTCCGCGCCGCCTGGAAGGCTGGTGCCGACATCTGCACCGAGATCTCGCTGCCGGAGGACGCGCGCACCGAGGGCTTCACCCTGCACCCGGCGCTCCTGGACGCCGCCCTGCACGGCGGCCTCCTCGACAAGGAGCCCGGCGCCACCGCCGATCTGCCGTTCTCCTGGTCCGGCGTCCGGACCGGCACCGCGGCCACCGCGGCCGGCGTCACACGGGCCCGGGTGCGGATCAGCCCCGTCGGGGACTCCGCGCTGCGCATCGCTCTGGCCGACGAGAACGGCGCCCCGCTGCTGACCGTGGAGACCATGGCCTTCCGGCCCGTGGACCTGGCCCAGCTGGAGTCCGCCCAGCGCGGCGGCCGTAACTCCCTCTACCAGCTCGACTGGCTGCCCGTACCGGCCGCGGCTGGAGCCCCGGCCGGCGACGGGGCCGTTGTCGCCGTCCTCGGCGGACTCCCGGCCGCCCCCTCCGAGTGGGCCAGCTACCCGGACCTGTCCGCCCTGGAGAGCGCCATCGCCGAGGGCGCCCCGGTACCGGGGACGGTGCTCGCCGCCCTCGACGCCGACGCGGCGGACGACCCGGCGGGTGCAGCGGGGACCGGCGCCGAGGCCGTGCACGCGGGCGCCGCCCGCGCCCTGGCTCTGGTCCAGCAGTGGCTGTCCGCCGCGCCGCTCGCCGATTCCCGGCTGGTCGTGGTCACCCGGCGCGCCGTCGCGGCGGGCGGCTCGGCCCCCGAGCTGGCTCAGGCCCCGGTGTGGGGTCTGGTGCGCAGCGCGCAATCGGAGCACCCGCGACGGTTCGGCCTCATCGACCTGGACTCCGACGCGGACCGGACCGCCGGGTCCGGGGCGGAGAGCGGGGAGAACGCCCTCGACTGGACGGCGCTGACCGCCCTGGACGAGCCGCAGATCGCGGTCCGGGCGGGCGAACCGCTCGTACCGCAGCTGGGCCGTGCCGAGCTCCCGGCCGTCGCCGGGGACACCTGGCGGCTGGGTTTGGCGCGCAAGGGCTCACTGGAGGGTCTGGCCCTGATGTCCTCCGACGCCGACCGGCCGCTCGGAGTCAACGAGGTGCGGGTCGGGGTCCGGGCCGCGGGCCTCAACTTCCGCGATGTCCTCATCGCCCTCGGCATGTACCCGGGTGAGGCCCCGCTCGGCAGCGAGGCCGCCGGTGTGGTCCTCGAGACCGGCTCCGGGGTCACCGACCT
>NZ_JBHVVM010000069.1:0-3565 GCF_042883525.1 Streptomyces sp. NPDC058195 | reverse complement strand
CGGAGTACATGGTTCCGTCGGTGGTGGTGGTGCTGGACGCTGTGCCGCTGACTCCGAACGGGAAGGTTGACCGGCGGGCCCTGCCGGCTCCTGATGTGGTGTCGGGGGAGGTGCTGCGCGGGGCGCGGTCTCCGAGGGAGGAGATCGTGTGCGGTCTGTTCGGTGAGGTGCTGGGCCGGGACGCGGTCGGGATCGATGAGAGTTTCTTCGATCTGGGCGGTCACTCGCTGCTGGCGTCCCGGCTGGTGAGCCGGGTGCGCGGGGTTCTCGGTGCGGAGCTGTCGGTCCGGGAGCTGTTTGAGAATCCGACGGTCGCGGGGCTGTCGCGGGTGCTGGACCGGGTGTCCGACGCGCGTCCGGTGCTGCGGGCGGGTGGCCGTCCGGAGCGGCTGCCGTTGTCCTTCGGCCAGCAGCGGCTGTGGTTCCTGGACCGTCTGGACGGGCCCAACCCGACCTACAACATCCCTCTGGCTCTGCGTCTGACCGGCGCACTCGACCATGAGGCGCTGCGGGCCGCGCTCGGCGACGTGGTGGAGCGGCACGAGAGCCTGCGCACCGTCTTCGCGGAAGACGCCGAGGGCGCCTACCAGGTCGTCCGCGAGGATGTTCGGGTTCCGTGGCACATCGAGTCCGTGACCGAGTCCGAGCTGTCCGGACGTCTCGCCGAAGCGGCACGTCATGGCTTCGACCTGACCACCGAGATCCCGGTCAGGGCCGCGCTCTTCGAGACCGCCCCCGACCAGCACACCCTCCTCCTCCTGATCCACCACATCGCCGGTGACGGCGAGTCGATCCACCCCCTGCGCGGAGACTTCGTGCGGGCATACGCGGCCCGCACGGCGGGAGAGGCCCCTCAGTGGGCCGCGCTGCCGGTGCAGTACGCCGACTACGCGCTCTGGCAGCGCGAGCTCCTCGGTTCCGAGGACGACCCCGACAGCCTGGTCTCCCGGCAGATCGACTACTGGAAGAACCAGCTGAGCGACCTCCCCGACGAGATCGCCCTGCCCACGGACCGCCCCCGCACCGCGGCCCCCTCCCACACCGGCGGCCGGGTCGAGTTCGAGCTCTCTCTCGAAGCGCACGCCAAGGTGCGGGACCTGGCGCGGCAGACCGGCACGACGGTGTTCATGGTGGCCCAGGCCGCGCTGGCCGTGCTGCTGTCCCGCTCCGGTGCCGGGGCGGACGTGCCGATCGGCACGCCGATCGCGGGGCGCAACGACGACGCCGTGGACGACCTGGTCGGCCTGTTCATCAACACCCTGGTCCTGCGCAACGACCTGTCCGGCGACCCCACGTTCCGTGAACTCGTCGCCCGCGTCCGGGAGACCGACCTCGGGGCCTACGCCCACCAGGACCTGCCCTTCGAACGCCTCGTCGACATCATCAACCCCGAACGCTCCCTCTCCCGCCACCCCCTCTTCCAGGTCATGCTCACCTTCAACAACGTGGCGCCCGGTACGGCCGGTGAGCAGTCCGACGGCCTGGCGGTGACGGAGCTGCAGATCGACAACGGGTTCACCCGTCACGACCTGTCGTTCGTCCTGGGCGAGCGGAGCGACGAGACCGGCGCACCCGCCGGCATCCACGGCGTGCTCGACTACCGCACGGACCTCTTCGACGCGGTGTCCGCCGAGGCCCTGGCCGCGCGCCTGGCGCAGGTGCTGGACGCCGCGCTGGCTTCGCCGGATCTTCCGGTCGGGCGGCTGGATGTGCTGGCGGTGGATGAGCGTCGCCGGGTGCTGGAGGAGTGGAACGATACGGCGGTCGAGGTGCCGGGGGTGTCGTTGCCGGTGCTGTTCGAGGAGCAGGTGCGTGCGGTGCCGGATGCTCCGGCGGTGGTGTGCGGTGAGGTGTCCTTGTCGTATGCGGAGCTGGATGGCCGGGTGAACCGGCTGGCTCGTCTGCTGGTGTCGCGTGGGGTGCGGCCGGAGTCGCGTGTGGTGGTGGCGCTGCCGCGGTCGGCCGAGGTCGTCGTCGCCCTGCTGGCGGTCCTGAAGGCCGGCGGCGCGTACGTGCCGGTGGACCCGGAGTACCCGGCCGAGCGCGTGCGCTACATGGTGGAGGACTCGGCACCCGTGCTGGTCCTGTCGACGCGCGGCGCGCTCGACGACGTGACCGTCACGGGCACTCCGGTCGTCCTGCTCGACGAGCCGGACGTCCTGGCGGAACTGGCCACGCTCGCACCGGAGCCGCTGGGCGTGGTGCCGGACCTGTCGTCGGTGGCCTATGTGATCTACACGTCGGGTTCGACGGGGCGCCCGAAGGGCGTGATGGTCCAGCACCGTTCCATGGGTGCGTACCTGCTGCACAACCGAGAGCTCTACGACGGCGCCGACGGGAGCACCCTGGTGCACACGTCGGTCTCGTTCGACCTGACCGTGACGGCGCTGTTCACGCCACTGGTGTCCGGTGGGTTCGTGCGGCTGGGTGAGCTGGCGGAGGCGGAGGGCGCCTCACTGATGAAGATGACGCCCAGTCACCTCCTGCTGCTGGAGGGGCTCGACACGTCGGTGGCGCCGTCGCGGACGCTGCTCGTGGGCGGGGAGGCGCTCTCCGGCGAGCTGCTGGGCCGGTGGCGCGAGCGTCACCCGGACGTGACGGTCTTCAACGCGTACGGCCCCTCCGAGGCCACGGTCAACTGCTGCGAGTGGCGGCTGGAGCCGGGGGACGCGACGCCGCGGGGTGCGGTGCCGATCGGGCGGCCGTTCCCGAACACGCGGGTGTATGTGCTGGACGGTGCGCTGCGGCCGGTGCCGGTGGGGGTGCCCGGTGAGCTGTATGTGGCCGGGAAGCCGCTGGCCCGTGGGTATCTGGACCGTCCGGCGCTGACGTCGGAGCGGTTCGTGGCGTGCCCGTGGGGTGGCGGGCGGATGTACCGCACGGGTGATGTGGTGCGCTGGCGTGCCGGAGGTGTGCTGGAGTTCGTCGGCCGTGCCGACGACCAGGTCAAGGTCCGCGGCTACCGCATCGAGCTCGGCGAGGTGGAGGCCGCGCTCAACGCCTGCGAGGGTGTCGCGGCTGCCGCGGCCGCCGTTCGGGAGGAATCGGCCGGGGACCGGCGGCTCATCGCGTGTGTCGTTCCCGAGGCCGGTGCGCAGCTCACCCCCTCGGCCCTGCGAACCGCACTCGGCCACCGCCTGCCGGACCACATGGTGCCCGCGATCTCCCTGGTGGAAGAGCTGCCCCTGACGCCGAACGGCAAGGTCGACCGGGCTGCCCTGCCCGCCCCGGACTCCGGGGACATGGCGGAGCTGGCCCGTGGTCCGCGTTCGCCGCGCGAGGAGATCCTGTGCGGTCTGTTCGCGGATGTGCTGGGTGTGGAACGGGTCGGTATCGACGACGGCTTCTTCGATCTGGGCGGTCACTCGCTGCTGGCGACCCGTCTGGTGTCGCGCCTGCGTTCCGTTCTGGGCGTGGAGCTGTCGATCCGGCAGCTGTTCGAGACGCCGTCGGTGGCGGGGCTCGCGCGGGTGCTGGACGGTGCGGCCACGGGGCGTCCGGCGGTGCGGGCGATGGCGCGTCCGGAGCGGGTGCCGCTGTCGTTCGGGCAGGAGCGGCTGTGGTT
>NZ_JBHVVM010000068.1:0-4842 GCF_042883525.1 Streptomyces sp. NPDC058195 | reverse complement strand
AGGCGGGTGATGTCGATGCCGGCGTCCTCGAACGCCTCCCAGGCGGTCTCCAGCAGCAGCCGCTGCTGCGGGTCGACGGCAGCCGCCTCGCGCGGGGCGATCCCGAAGAACCCGGCGTCGAACTCGGCGACACCTTCGACGAACCCGCCCTCGCGGGTGTACGAGGTGCCCGTGTGGTCGGGGTCCTCGTGGAACAGGCCCTCCACGTCCCAGCCGCGGTCCTGCGGGAACTCGGAGATCCCGACCCGCCCCTCGGCGATGAACTGCCACAGTTCCTCGGGGGAGTTCACGCCGCCCGGATAGCGGCAGCCCATCCCGACGATCGCGAGCGGCTCGGCAGCGCGGTCCTCGTACTGCTGGAGGCGGGCCCTGGTCTCGTTCAGGTCGACCGCGACCCGCTTGAGGTACCGGACGAGCTTGTCCTGCTGCTGATCGTTGCCTGCGGCGCTCACTGCGCTGTCCCCCTGGATGGTCGTCTGGTTCTGCTGGTTCTGCATGTTCATGCGTGACATCTGGGTGTCACACCTCGCCGAACTCGACGTCGAGGAGCTGGAACACCTCGTCCGCGGTGGTGGCCGCCTCGATCAGCCCGCTCATGCCCTGATCGCTCCCGGTGAGGGTGGCGAGCAGGCCGCGCAGCCGGTCCGCGATCCGCTGCCGGTCCCCGGTGTCGAGGCCGGTGACCATGCCCTCGAGTTCTTCGAGCTTCTTGAGCTCCCGGTCGACGGCCGGTACCTCGGCGGCGTCGCCCACGGCCTCGGCAAGCAGGTACCTCGCCACGGCGCCCGGCGACGGGTGGTCGAAGACCAGCGTCGACGGCAGCCGCACTCCACTGGCCCGGCTGAGCCGGTTGCGGAGCTCTACGGCGCCCAGCGAGTCGAATCCGAGCTCCTTGAAGGCGCGTGCGGGTTCGACCGCCTCGGCGGAGGCGTGGCCGAGGACGGCCGCCACCTGCGCCTGCACCAGCCGCAGCACCACGCGCTCCCGCTCGGCCCCGCCGACCGCGGCCAGCTGCTCGGCCAGAGTGGCTCCGGCCGCCGTCTCGGTGCGGCGCACGGGCATCCGTACCAGCCCGTGGAACAGCGGCGGCAGCGTGCCCGCGCCGGCCTGGGCGCGCAGCCCGGACTGGTCGAGACGTACGGGTACCAGGAGCGCGGTGTCCTGGGTCAACGCGTGGTCGAACAGTTCCAGGCCGGTCTCGGCCGGGAGGGCCCCGATGCCCATGCGGGCGAGCCGGGCCAGCTCGGCCTCGTCGAGGCCGCCGCCCATGCCGGCCGTATCGCCGGCCGGGCCCGCGGAGCCGGTGTGGCCGGACTCCCCCCACAGCCCCCAGGCGAGGGAGGTGGCGGGCAGTCCTGCCGCCCGGCGGTGGGCGGCGAGGGCGTCGAGGGTGGCGTTGGCCGCGGCGTAGTTGCCCTGGCCGGGGCTGCCGATGAGGGCGGCCACGGAGGAGAACAGGACGAAGGAGGAGAGTTCCAGACCGGCCGTCAGCTCGTGCAGGTACAGGGCCGCGTCCACCTTGGGCCGCAGCACCCGCTGGAGGCGCTGGGGCGTCAGCGATTCCACGGTGCCGTCGTCGAGGACCCCTGCGGAGTGCACGACGGCGGTCAGCGGGTGCTCCAGCGAGCCCAGCAGAGCGGCGAGCGCATCGCGGTCGGTGACGTCACAGGCCACCGCCCGGGCCTCGGCGCCGAGCCCGGCCAGGTCCGCGATCAGCTCGGAGACCCCCGGTGCGGCCGGACCGCGCCGACTGACCAGCAGCAGCCGCTTCGCCCCGTGCGTACCGGCCAGGTGCCGGGCGAACAAGGCGCCCAGACCACCGGTACCGCCCGTGATCAGGACCGTGCCCTCCGGGTCCGGAGCGGCCGGACCGCCCGCCTCGGCGAGCTCGGCCCGGGCCAGACGGGGCGCGAGCACCCGCCCGCCGCGCACCGCGAGCTGGGGTTCGTCCAGGCCCGCCAGCGCGGCCCAGCCGACGCCCGCGATCCCGGAGCCCGTGCCGGTCTCCTCGGCGTCCACGAGCAGGAAGCGGTCGGGGTGTTCGGACTGGGCGCTGTGGACCAGACCCCAGGCAGGGGCCTCGGAGGGGCGCACGTCCTCTCCCGGTACGGCCGCCACGGCCCGCCGGGTGACCACCAGCAGCCGGGTCTCCTCGCCCAGCCGGGCACTGGACAGCACCTGCCGCACGAGACCGAGCGCCCGCTCGGCGTTCCCGTGAACGGCCGCCACCGTGCTGCCGTCTGCCGCGTCGGCCGGGCCCGCGTGGGCGACCACGAGGTCCGGAGCGGCCAAGCCCTCGGCGAGGGCCTGTTCGAGAGCCGCCAGGTCGGCGTACTTCTCCCCGAGAACCTCGACCCGCAGCGGGGCCGCGGCCCCCGGCAGTGTCACCGGCACCCAGTCCACCTGGTAGAGCGAAGCGACACCGGTCCGGTTCCTCGCCTCGAGCTGGGACTGCTCCACGGCGCGCAGGGCGAGCCGCTCCACGGTCAGGACGTGCGCGCCGTCCTCGTCCGCGATGTCGATCCGCAGGTCCGAGTCCCCGGCGAGGCCGACACGGACCCGGAGCCGGGAGGCACCGGTCCGTCCGGTCCGCACGCCCGACCAGGAGAAGGGCAGACGGGTGGCGGAGCCTTCGCCTTCCCGTTCCAGCAGGTCGAACCCGCCGTGCAGGGCGGCGTCCAGCAGCGCCGGATGCAGGCCGAACCCGGCGGCGCCGTCCTCGTGCTCCTCCGGCAGGGCGACCTCGGCGTAGCAGGCCTCATCGGTACGCCAGACGCTCCGCACGCCCTGGAAGGCCGGACCGTAGTCGTACCCGGCCTCGGCGAGGCGCGCGTACAGCGCACCGGCCGGTGCCTGCTCGGCCCCCGCCGGGGGCCAGGCCGCCGCCAGGGCCGAAGCCTCCGCCGGGGCGGTGGCCGGGGCCAGGGTGCCCCGGGCGTGGCAGACGGCCTCGCGGCGGGCGTCCTCGTCCGGATCGCCGCCGTCCGTGCCCGCGGTGCCGGCTTCGGGACGGGAGTAGACGGCCACCTCGCGGACACCGTCCTCGTCGGGCCCGCCCACGGTCACCTGCACCTGCGTGCCCGCCGTGCGGTGCAGGACGAACGGTGCCTCAAGGACCAGCTCGTCGAGTACGGGTGTCCCGGCCCGGCGTCCCGCGGCGAGCGCCAGCTCGACGAGGGCCGCACCGGGCAGCAGGACGGTGCCGAACACCCCGTGGTCCAGGACCCAGGGCTGGGTACTGGCCGAGACGCGGCCGGTGAACAGCCACGCGTCGCGGTCGCCGACCCTCACGGCGGCGGCGAGCAGCGGGTGCCCGAGCCGGTCGAGTCCGGCCCCGGCAGCATCGCCGACGACGGGAGCGGGGCTGAGCCAGTAGTGCTCGTGCTGGAAGGCGTACGTGGGCAGCTCGACGGGGCGGGCTCCGGTCCCGGCGTAGTACGCGTCCCAGTCGACCGGGATCCCGGCGATGTGGGCCTCGCCGAGGAAGGCGGCGAAGGTGCTCGATTCGGCCTGGCGGGCGCGCAGAGCCGGGGCGAAGACGAGACCGAGGTCCTCCCCGAGGCACCGGCGGGCGAGCGCGGTCAGGACCCCGTCGGGGCCGAGCTCCAGGTAGCGGGTCACGCCCTCCCGGTGGAGGGTGCGGACGCCGTCGAGGAAGCGGACGGTGCCGCGGACGTGCCGGACCCAGTAGCCGGGGTCGGTCAGCTCGTCCGTGACGAGTTCACCGGTCACGTTCGAGACGACGGCCGTGTGCGGGGGGTGGAACGTCAGGCCTTCCGCGACCTTCCGGAACTCGCCTAGCATGGGTTCCATGCGCGGGGAGTGGAAGGCGTGGCTG
This sequence comes from Streptomyces sp. NPDC058195, assembly GCF_042883525.1. Taxonomy (NCBI): domain Bacteria; kingdom Bacillati; phylum Actinomycetota; class Actinomycetes; order Kitasatosporales; family Streptomycetaceae; genus Streptomyces; species Streptomyces sp. NPDC058195. The sequence continues at coordinate 1,004 of NZ_JBHVVM010000068.1, read as the reverse complement.
ACCCGCAGGCGGGAGGTCTTGCGGCCCCGCTCCTCCCAGCGCGGCACCCATGCGTCGAGGGTGTCCTGGTCGCCGGAGACGACGATCGAGTCCGGGCAGTTGACAGCGGCGATCTCCACAAGGCCCTCGAACCCGGCCAGCGCTTCGACGACCTCCTGCTCCTCGCCCTGGATGGCGGCCATCCCGCCGCCAGCGGGCAGTGCGCCCATGAGGCGGCCGCGGGCCGCGACCAGGGCGCAGGCGTCGGTGAGGGAGAGCACGCCCGCGATGTGGGCGGCGGCGATCTCACCCACCGAGTGCCCGACTAGGTAGTCGGGCCGGATCCCGAGGGACTCCACGAGCCGGTACAGGGCGACCTCGATGGCGAACAGCGCGGCCTGCGTGAACTCGGTCGCGTCCAGAGTCGAGTCCTCGACGGCGAGCAGCTCGCGCAGGGAGCGGCCCAGCAGCGGGTCGAGCTCGCGGCAGATCTCGTCGAGCGCGGCGTCGAACACGGGGTGGGCGGCGGCGAGTTCGAGGCCCATGCGGGTGCGCTGGGCGCCCTGCCCGGTGAACAGGAACGCCGTCCTGCCCGCCATCGGGCGGCCCTGGAGCACGCCCGCCCCCAGCTCGCCAGCGGCCAGACCGGCGAGACCCGCGAGCAACTGTTCCCGGTCACCGGCCACCACCACGGCCCGCTGCTCCAGCTGGGCCCGGGTCGTCACCGACGACAGCGCCACGTCCCGCAGGTCGAGCTCCGGGTCCGCCAGTACGCGCGCACCCAGTCGGGCGGCCTGCTCGCGCAGGGCCCGCTCGCCCTTCGCCGTCACGGCCACCGGGAACATACCGGGGCTCCGTACCCCGTCAGCCGTCCCGGCCGTCGCACGCGGAGCCTCCTCGATGATCACGTGGGCATTGGTTCCGCTGATGCCGAAGGAGGAGATGCCTGCGCGGCGGGGGTGGTTTTCGGTGGTGGGCCAGGGTTCGGCTTGGGTGAGGAGTTGTACGTGGCCGGTGGTCCAGTC
>NZ_JBHVVM010000067.1:1762-5051 GCF_042883525.1 Streptomyces sp. NPDC058195 | reverse complement strand
AACACAGTGGACGCGAGCAACTGAGGACAAGCCCTCGGCCTATTAGTACCAGTCAGCTCCACCCGTTACCGGGCTTCCACATCTGGCCTATCAACCCAGTCGTCTACTGGGAGCCTTAACCAATCAAGTTGGTGGGAATACTCATCTCGAAGCAGGCTTCCCGCTTAGATGCTTTCAGCGGTTATCCCTCCCGAACGTAGCCAACCAGCCATGCCCTTGGCAGGACAACTGGCACACCAGAGGTTCGTCCGTCCCGGTCCTCTCGTACTAGGGACAGCCCTTCTCAATATTCCTACGCGCACAGCGGATAGGGACCGAACTGTCTCACGACGTTCTAAACCCAGCTCGCGTACCGCTTTAATGGGCGAACAGCCCAACCCTTGGGACCGACTCCAGCCCCAGGATGCGACGAGCCGACATCGAGGTGCCAAACCATCCCGTCGATATGGACTCTTGGGGAAGATCAGCCTGTTATCCCCGGGGTACCTTTTATCCGTTGAGCGACAGCGCTTCCACAAGCCACTGCCGGATCACTAGTCCCGACTTTCGTCCCTGCTCGACCCGTCGGTCTCACAGTCAAGCTCCCTTGTGCACTTACACTCAACACCTGATTGCCAACCAGGCTGAGGGAACCTTTGGGCGCCTCCGTTACTCTTTAGGAGGCAACCGCCCCAGTTAAACTACCCATCAGACACTGTCCCTGATCCGGATCACGGACCCAGGTTAGACATCCAGCACGACCAGAGTGGTATTTCAACGACGACTCCACAACCACTGGCGTGGCCGCTTCAAAGTCTCCCACCTATCCTACACAAGCCGAACCGAACACCAATATCAAACTGTAGTAAAGGTCCCGGGGTCTTTCCGTCCTGCTGCGCGAAACGAGCATCTTTACTCGTAGTGCAATTTCACCGGGCCTATGGTTGAGACAGTCGAGAAGTCGTTACGCCATTCGTGCAGGTCGGAACTTACCCGACAAGGAATTTCGCTACCTTAGGATGGTTATAGTTACCACCGCCGTTTACTGGCGCTTAAGTTCTCAGCTTCGCCAACCCGAAAGTCAGCTAACCGGTCCCCTTAACGTTCCAGCACCGGGCAGGCGTCAGTCCGTATACATCGCCTTACGGCTTCGCACGGACCTGTGTTTTTAGTAAACAGTCGCTTCTCGCTGGTCTCTGCGGCCACCCCCAGCTCAAGGTGTAAAACCCATCACCAGACGTGGCCCCCCTTCTCCCGAAGTTACGGGGGCATTTTGCCGAGTTCCTTAACCATAGTTCACCCGAACGCCTCGGTATTCTCTACCTGACCACCTGAGTCGGTTTAGGGTACGGGCCGCCATGAAACTCGCTAGAGGCTTTTCTCGACAGCATAGGATCATCCACTTCACCACAATCGGCTCGGCATCAGGTCTCAGCCTTAACGTGTGACGGATTTACCTACCACACGGCCTACACCCTTACCCCGGGACAACCACCGCCCGGGCTGGACTACCTTCCTGCGTCACCCCATCGCTTACCTACTACAAGTCTGGTTCATCGGCTCCACCACTACCCTCAACTCCGAAGAGATCGGGCCGGCTTCACGGACTTAGCATCGCCTGATTCAGTATTGGGCGTTTCAAAGCGGGTACCGGAATATCAACCGGTTGTCCATCGACTACGCCTGTCGGCCTCGCCTTAGGTCCCGACTTACCCTGGGCAGATCAGCTTGACCCAGGAACCCTTAGTCAATCGGCGCACACGTTTCTCACGTGTGTATCGCTACTCATGCCTGCATTCTCACTCGTGAACCGTCCACAACTCGCTTCCGCGGCTGCTTCACCCGGCACACGACGCTCCCCTACCCATCCGTACTCCCGTTGGGGATCAATATACGAATGACACGACTTCGGCGGTACGCTTGAGCCCCGCTACATTGTCGGCGCGGAATCACTTGACCAGTGAGCTATTACGCACTCTTTCAAGGGTGGCTGCTTCTAAGCCAACCTCCTGGTTGTCTCTGCGACTCCACATCCTTTCCCACTTAGCGTACGCTTAGGGGCCTTAGTCGATGCTCTGGGCTGTTTCCCTCTCGACCATGGAGCTTATCCCCCACAGTCTCACTGCCGCGCTCTCACTTACCGGCATTCGGAGTTTGGCTAAGGTCAGTAACCCGGTAGGGCCCATCGCCTATCCAGTGCTCTACCTCCGGCAAGAAACACACGACGCTGCACCTAAATGCATTTCGGGGAGAACCAGCTATCACGGAGTTTGATTGGCCTTTCACCCCTAACCACAGGTCATCCCCCAGGTTTTCAACCCTGGTGGGTTCGGTCCTCCACGAAGTCTTACCTCCGCTTCAACCTGCCCATGGCTAGATCACTCCGCTTCGGGTCTTGAGCGTGCTACTAAAACGCCCTATTCGGACTCGCTTTCGCTACGGCTTCCCCACACGGGTTAACCTCGCAACACACCGCAAACTCGCAGGCTCATTCTTCAAAAGGCACGCAGTCACGACTGCATGTGCAAGCACACACAGCGACGCTCCCACGGCTTGTAGGCACACGGTTTCAGGTACTATTTCACTCCGCTCCCGCGGTACTTTTCACCATTCCCTCACGGTACTATCCGCTATCGGTCACCAGGGAATATTTAGGCTTAGCGGGTGGTCCCGCCAGATTCACACGGGATTTCTCGGGCCCCGTGCTACTTGGGTGTCTCTCAAACGAGCCGTCAATGTTTCAGCTACGGGGGTCTTACCCTCTACGCCGGACCTTTCGCATGTCCTTCGCCTACATCAACGGTTTCTGACTCGTCTCACGGCCGGCAGACCGCAAAAGAGAGATCCCACAACCCCGCATGCGCAACCCCTGCCGGGTATCACACACATACGGTTTGGCCTCATCCGGTTTCGCTCGCCACTACTCCCGGAATCACGGTTGTTTTCTCTTCCTGAGGGTACTGAGATGTTTCACTTCCCCTCGTTCCCTCCACACTGCCTATGTGTTCAGCAGCGGGTGACAGCCCATGACGACTGCCGGGTTTCCCCATTCGGACACCCCCGGATCAAAGCTTGGTTGACAGCTCCCCGGGGCCTATCGTGGCCTCCCACGTCCTTCATCGGTTCCTGGTGCCAAGGCATCCACCGTGCGCCCTTAAAAACTTGGCCACAGATGCTCGCGTCCACTGTGCAGTTCTCAAACAACGACCAGCCACCCATCACCCCGCTCCGAAGAACAAGTTCACTGGGACCGGCAACTGAAGGCGACCATACGGCCGTACCCTCAGACACCCAACAACGTGCCCGGCAC
>NZ_JBHVVM010000066.1:0-5245 GCF_042883525.1 Streptomyces sp. NPDC058195 | reverse complement strand
TTGCGGACGGCGTTCCATTTGGGGGTGGAGGCGGTGGCGAAGACTTCGGCGCCGATGTGGTGGGCGAGCTGGACGGCTGCCATGCCGACGCCGCCCGCGGCTGCGTGGACGAGGAGTCGTTCCCCGGCGCGCAGGCCGGCGAGGTCCACGAGACCGTAGTACGCCGTCAGATAGACGAGCGGCACCGCCGCCGCCTGGGCGAACGTGAACCCGGCCGGGATCGGTGCGACCAGACGGCGGTCGGCGATGGCCAACGGCCCGAAGGAATCCAGGACCAGACCCATCACCCGGTCGCCGGGTGCCAGGTCGGTGACCCCGGAGCCGGTCTCGAGGACCACACCGGCGGCCTCGCTGCCGAGCGGGGCCTCACCCGGGTACATGCCGAGGGCGATGAGGACGTCGCGGAAGTTGAGGCCCGCGGCCCGGACCCCGACCCGCACCTCGTGGGCCGCGAGCGGTCGGTCGGCGTCGGAGGACACGAGTGCCAGACCCTCCAGTGAGCCCTCCTCCGCCACCCCCAGGCGCCAGGCTTCGCCCGCCGGGACCTCCGGTGCTTCCGCGTGGCTCAGGCGGGGAGCAAGGGCTCCCCCGGACCTCAGCGCGAGCTGGGGTTCGTCGAGGTTCGCGAGTGCGCTCCAGTCGGTGCCCGTGGTGTCGGTGTCGTCCTCGAGGTCGATGAGGAGGAAGCGGTCGGGGTGCTCGGACTGGGCGCTGCGGACCAGACCCCATACCGGCGCGTGTGCCAGTGCGGGGGATTCGCCGTGGGTGGTGGCGATGGCGTTGCGGGTGGTGATGACCAGGCGGGCGTCGGTGAAGGCCTCGGTCGCCAGCCACTGCTGGAGCAGGAACAGGGCGTCCTCGGTGGTCTTCTGGGCCGAAGCCGCGCCCACACCCTCGGCGATGACGAGCTCCGGCACCGGAGCCCCGCCCGCCACCGCCTCGGCGAGTGCGGCGAGATTCGCGTACGTGTTGTCCCCGCCGATCCGCGCGACCCGCAGCGGTGCCACTGCCTCCGGCAGAGCCACCGGGGCCCACTCCACCTGGTACAGCGACTCGTGCCCGCCGCCGGTACCAGCCGTCGCACCGAGCTGGGCCCGGGCCACCGGCCGGAAGGCGAGGCCCTCCACGCAGGCCACCGGTGTGCTCTCGGTGTCGGCGAGGTCGATCCGCAGGGTGTTCTCGCCCGCGCGGGCGACCCGCACCCGGAGGCTCGAGCCCGCCGTGCGCGTCAGCTGGATCCCCGACCAGGCGAAGGGGAGAGCGGTCGTCGAGGAACCCTCGCTGCCGTCCAGCCAGCCGAGACCGCCGTGTAGGGAGGCGTCCAGCAGGGCAGGGTGGATGGCGAACCCGTCGACGGAGGTTTCCTCCGGGAGGCAGAGTTCGGCGTACACCTCCTCTCCCGCGCGCCAGGCGGCTTGGACGCCCTGGAAGAGGGGTCCGTATTCGTATCCGGCGTCGGCGAGTTCGGTGTAGAGGGTGTCGATTTCGACCGGGGTGGCTCCGGTGGGCGGCCAGGTGGTGGGGAACTCCCGTGTGGGTGTGGTGGTTTCGGGTGCGAGTCGGCCGCGTGCGTGGCAGACGGCTTCTGTGCCGGAGCGGGTGTAGAGGGCGATGTCGCGGTGGCCGTCTTCGTCGGGTTCTGTGACGGTGACCTGGAGTTGGCGGGTGGTGTCGGTGTCGAGGACGAGGGGTGCTTCGAGGACGAGTTCGTCGAGTACGGGGGTGCCGGTGTGGCGGCCTGCGGTGAGTGCGAGTTCGACGAAGGCGGTGCCGGGGACGATGAGGGTGCCGAGGACGATGTGGTCTTCGGTCCAGGGCTGGGACTCGCGGGAGATGCGTCCGGAGAAGAGCCAGCTGTCCGCGGTACCGACCTGGACGGCGGCCCCCAGCACCGGGTGCCCGAAGGAATCGAGTCCCACAGAGGTGGCGTCTCCCGTGGCCGTGCCGGAACCGAGCCAGTAGTGCTCGTGCTGGAAGGCGTAGGTGGGGAGGTTGGTGGTGCGGGCGCTGGTGTTGGCGTAGTAGGTCTGCCAGTTGATGGGGATTCCGGCGGTGTGGACGTGGCCGAGGAAGGTGGCGAAGGTGTGGGTTTCGGGCTGGCGGGTGCGCAGGGTGGGGGTGAGGACGAGGCCGTTTTCGTCTTCGAGGCATTGGCGGGTGAGTGCGGTGAGGATGGCGTCGGGGCCGAGTTCGAGGTAGCGGGTGACGCCTTGCTGGTGGAGGGTGCGGATGCCGTCGTGGTAGCGGACGGTGCCGCGGACGTGCTGGACCCAGTAGCCGGGGTCGGTGAGTTCGTCGGTGACGATGCCACCGGTCACGTTCGAGATGACCGTGATGTTCGGCTGGTTGAAGGTGAGGCTTTCAGCGGTCTTCCGGAACTCAGCGAGCATGGGTTCCATGCGGGCTGAGTGGAAGGCGTGGCTGACGCGCAGCCGGGTGGTCTTGCGGCCCAGCTTGTCCCAGCGCGGCAGCCATGCGTCGAGCGCGTCGAGGTCGCCGGAGACGACGATGGACCGGGGTCCGTTGACGGCTGCGATCTCGAGCCGGCCTTCGAAGCCGGTGAGTTCCTTGAGGGTTTCGGGTTCTTCTGCCTGGATGGCGGCCATGCCGCCGCCGGTGGGCAGTGCGCCCATGAGGCGGCCGCGGGCGGCGACCAGGGTGCACGCGTCTGCCAGGGAGAGGACACCGGCGATGTGGGCGGCGGCGATCTCACCGACGGAGTGGCCGATGAGGTAGTCGGGGCGGATTCCGAGGGATTCGACGAGCCGGTAGAGGGCGACCTCGATGGCGAAGAGTGAGGTCTGGGTGTACTCGGTGGCGTCCAGGGTTCCGTCTTCGGCGGCCAGGAGCTCGCGCAGCGAACAGCCCAGGAGCGGGTCGAGCTCGCGGCATACCTCGTCGAGCGCGGCGTTGAACACGGGGTAGGAGGCGGCGAGTTCGAGGCCCATACGGGCGCGCTGGGCGCCCTGCCCGGTGAACAGGAACGCCGTCTTCCCGCTCACCGGGCGGCCCTGAACGATCCCCGTTCCCGGCTCACCCGCGGCCAGTGCGGCGAGCCCGGTGAGGAGCTCTTCCCGGTCCCCGGCCACGACGACCGCACGGTGCTCCAGCTGGGCGCGTGTGGTCACGGTGGAGAACGCGGTGTCCAGCAGGCCCGCCTCGGGCCGCCGCACCAGATGCGACCGCAGCCGCTCTGCCTGCGCACGCAGCGCGGGGCCGGACTTCGCCGACACCACCACCGGAACCGAGGAGAGTTCCCGGCAGGGGTGTTCCGTCGTGGTCGCAAGGGTGGCCGGGGCCTCCTCGATGATCACGTGGGCGTTGGTTCCGCTGATGCCGAAGGAGGAGACGCCCGCACGGCGCGGGCGGCCCTCGGTAGCCGGCCATGGCTCGGCCTTGGAGAGGAGGCGTACCTCACCCGCCGACCAGTCCACGTGAGGGGAAGGGGCGTCAAGGTGCAGGGTGCCCGGCAGGGTGCCGCACTGCATGGCCTTGAGCATCTTGATGACGCCCGCGACGCCCGCGGCCGCAGCCGTGTGGCCGATGTTGGACTTGATGGAGCCCAGCCGCAGCGGGCCGTGCTCGCGGTCCTGGCCGTAGGTGGCCAGGAGTGCCTGCGCTTCGATGGGGTCGCCGAGGCGGGTGCCGGTGCCGTGTCCTTCGACCGCGTCGACGTCGGATGTGGTGAGTCCGGCGTTGGCGAGTGCCTGGCGGATGACGCGTTCCTGGGCGGGGCCGTTGGGGGCGGTGAGGCCGTTGGAGGCGCCGTCCTGGTTGACGGCGCTGCCGCGCAGGACACCCAGAATGCGGCGGCCGTTGCGCTGGGCGTCGGACAGGCGCTCCAGCATCAGCAGGCCCAGGCCGTCGGAGAAGGAGGTGCCGTCGGCGGCTGCTGAGTACGGCTTGCAGCGCCCGTCCTCGGCCAGCCCTTGCTGGCGGCTGAACTCGGTGAGCAGGAACGGGCCGGACATGATGGTGACGCCGCCGGCGAGGGCGAGGGAGCACTCACCGGAGCGCAGGGACTGCGCCGCCAGGTGCAGGGCGACCAGGGAGGAGGAGCAGGCGGTGTCGATGGACACGGCCGGACCCTCCAGACCCAGCGCGTACGAGACCCGGCCCGACAGCACGCTCGTGGTGCTGCCGGCGAGACGGAAGCCCTCGACCTCGGGCTGCGTGCCACCGGCGCCGCCGCCGTAGTCGACCATGGCCATGACGCCGCAGAACACGCCGGTGTCGGTGCCCGACAGACCGGCCGGGTCGATGCCCGAGGCCTCGCAGGCCTCCCAGGCAGCCTCCAGCATCAGTCGCTGCTGGGGGTCCATCGCCAGCGCCTCGCGCGGGCTGATGCCGAAGAACCCGGCATCGAACTCGCCCGCGCCGTCGAGGAATCCGCCGCCCCGGGTGTAGATCTTGCCGACCTGCTCGGGATCCGCGTCGTACAGGTCCTGGCCCCAGTCGCGGTCCTCCGGGAGGGGGCTGATGGCATCGCGACCCTCGGAGAGGAGCTGCCAGAGCTCTTCGGGGGAGGTGACCCCGCCCGGGTAGCGGCAGCTCATGCCGATGATGGCCAGCGGCTCGTCGTCGACCGGTGTGCGGACGGACCGGACGGCCGTCGCACGGGTGTTGTCCAGGTCCGCCCCACTGGCCTCGGTGAGCAGGAACGAGGCCACCGCCCGGGGGGTCGGGTGGTCGAAGACGAGGGTGGCGGGCAGCCGTACTCCGCTGGCCTGGGTGAGGCGGTTGCGGAGCTCGACGGCGCCGAGCGAGTCGAGGCCCAGGTCCTTGAAGGCCCGGCCCGGGTCGACCGTGCCCGATGAGGCATGGCCGAGCGCCGCGGCGGCCTCGGTCAGGACCAGTTCCAGAACGAGACCCGGCCGGTCGGTCTCGGCAGTCTCGGCGAGCCGCTGGGCGAGCGAGCCGTCGCCGTTGCGGATGCGGCGCACGGGGATCTGTACGAGTCCGCGCAGCAAGGCGGGGAGTCGTCCGGAGCGGGCCTGGCCGCGCAGGGCGGCCTGGTTGAGGACCGCGGGGACGAGCAGTGCGGAGTCCAGGCGGAGCGCCGCGTCGTACAGCTCGACGCCCTGTTCGGCGGTGAGGGTGCCTACTCCCATGCGCTCGAAGCGGGCGAGTTCGGTTTCGGTGAGGGTGCTGCCCATGCCGCTGGTTTCGTCCCAGAGTCCCCAGGCGAGGGAGGTGGCGGGGCGTCCGGTTGCCTGTCGGCGGGCGGCGAGGGCGTCGAGGGTGG
>NZ_JBHVVM010000065.1:0-5311 GCF_042883525.1 Streptomyces sp. NPDC058195 | reverse complement strand
TGGTCCGTTGGTGTTCTGCAGGATGAGTTGCTGGCTCTGTATCCCGCGTTGTGTGCGGGGGAGGCTGTTCCGCTGGCGGAGTTGCCGGTGCAGTATGCGGATTTCGCGCTGTGGCAGGCGGGGGAGCTGGCGGGGGGGCGTCAGAAGGAGCTGGAGTCGTTCTGGCGTGAGCGGCTTGCGGGAGCGCCTGCGTATATGCGGCTGCCATATGACCGGGAGCCTGCGGCGGGTGCGGGGTGGGAAGGGGATACCCACAGTTTCGCTCTGGATGCGGAACTGAATGACGGGTTGCGTGCTGTGGCGCGTGACGAGGGGTGTACTCCCTTCATGGTGCTGCTTGCCGCGTACAAGGTGTTGTTGCACCGCTTGACGGGTGAGACGGACATTGTGGTGGCGACTCCGGTGGCGGGGCGGAATCATCCGTCGTTCGACCAGCTCATCGGTTTCTTCGTCAACAACCTGGTGCTGCGGACGGATCTGGGTGGTGAGCCCGGATTCCGTGAGGTGCTCCGGCGGGTGCGGGAGACGGTTCTCGACGCACAGGATCACCAGGACCTCCCCTTCGACATGCTCGTGGCCGCCACCCGGCCACCACGCAAACTTGGTCGGACCCCGTACACGGAAGTCTGGTTCGCTTTCAACCGGAGCCAGCGTTTCGAAAGGGCCCTGGAGGACATCTCGTTCTCGACCGAGGAGTACACGCAAGACCGCGACAGCGTTCGGCACGACTTCACCCTCGATGTGTGCGCAGACGAAGACACCATGCAAGCCACGCTCTTGTGCCGTGACGGAATGTACTCCAGGACAGAGATCGCGGAGTTTATGGCTCTGTGGAAAGAAATTCTTGTCGCCGGCCTCCGTTCGCCGGACCGCCCGATACGTGAGCTTATTGCCGACTAGGGAGTAAGGACTTGGCCCTCATCGCCGGCTTTTCCGAAGGTTTCCATGATGCGGCACTGTGCCTGCTCGACGACACAGTGATCGTTCATGCCTCCCACAGCGAGCGCTACTCCAAGGAAAAAGGAGACCGCTGGCTGCACCCGAAGCAACTCGAACTGATGAAGCAGGCCGAGACAACCGCCTACTACGAGCGGTCATGGCTCAAGGCCACCAGACGACTGTATTCAGGACAGAAGCTCGCACGGCGACGCACGCCCGCTGACGTCAGCTTCTCCCATCATGAGACCCACGCTGCCGCAGGGTATTACACAGCGCCTTTCGACGACTGCAACATCCTGGTGGTCGATGCGATCGGTGAGTGGGACACGATCTCCATATGGGACAACATGCGGAAGGTGCGCAGTTGGAAATATCCTTACTCGCTCGGCCTTCTGTACTCGGCGATCACCAAGCGGGTCGGCCTTCAGCCGAACTCGGACGAGTACATCACCATGGGTATGGCAGCTTACGGTGAGCCGCGCTACGACCTGAGTCACCTCCTCGAAGAGAATCTGCATCTCGGGTGCGATGATCTGTACCCTGACGCTCGAAACGAGGACCTGGCAGCTTCCGTGCAGAAACTCTTCGAGGAGAAGCTGCTGGAGCTGGTCGCTCTCTGTCCGAAAGAGAACCTGGTGCTCATGGGTGGCTGCGCCCTGAATTGCGTTGCCAATTCGCGGATCCAGGGAAAGAACCTGTGGATCATGCCTAATCCAGGTGACGCGGGCAGTGCCCTGGGCGCTGCGGCACTGGTTCGGCGCGCCAAGCTGCAGTGGGTCGATCCCTATCTCGGGACGCAGCTGCCGAGGGCGAATCCCTCGGACATAGTCAAGGAACTGCTTACCAACAAGGTGTGTGGCGTCGCTTCGGAGAAGGCGGAATTCGGGCCGAGGGCGCTCGGTAACCGGAGCTTGCTCGCCGACTGCCGCTACGACGTCAAAGACACTGTGAACAACATCAAGCGCCGTCAGCTCTTCAGGCCGTTCGCCCCGGCCATTCTCGAAGAGTTTGCCAGCGAATACTTCACAGGCCCCATGAACGAGTACATGCAGTTCACGAGCCGCGCGTTGCACGATTATTCGAGTGTCACGCACGTCGACGGAACTGCTCGTGTTCAGGTCGTAAAGAAGGACTGCTCGTCGGTCCTGCGCCACGTGCTTGAGGAATGGTACGAGGCGACCGGTGTCCCGATGCTTCTCAACACCTCGCTCAACATCAAGGGTGAGCCGATCGTCGACTCTGCCCACGATGCCCAGAGGTTCACAGAGAAATATGGAGTCAATGTCTTCTAAATCCAGCCTTGCAGGAAAGCTGACCTGGCCGATCCGTTCGCTGCGCAGGTACCTCTCTTTCCGTCGGCGAGCGAAGCGCCTCTCCAAAAAGGATGCGTATATCTACGACTGACGCGATCGTTCCTCATGTTTGACGACAGGGAACCATTGCGCCGTGGATGAATAAAATTTCTTAACTGTTTGGGGGAAGACAGATGCAAGATGCAGGGAAGAAGTACGAGGGTAGCCAGGTAAGTTCCTATACCGAATGGGATCCACTGGAGGAGGTAATTGTCGGAATCCTGGACGATGCCCGCTTTCCGGAATGGCATCCGTCCTTGGAGTCGGTGATACCTACCCAGCAGCACGAGACATTCCGTCAGCGCGGGGGTGAAGAGTTCCCGCCGGAGATCGTGAAGGCTGCCAACGAGGAGCTCGAAGAGTTCGTGCGGATTCTGGAGTCGGAGGGCGTCACCGTGCGTCGGCCCGACCCCATCCCGCAAGGGCAGACCTACTCGACCGGTGCGTGGTCGACCACCGGGATGTACGCCGCAATGCCGCGTGACGCCATCCTGGTCGTGGGCGAAAAGATCATCGAATGTCCCATGGCCTGGCGTTCGCGCTACTACGAGAACCTGGCCTACCGTCCGCTGCTCAAGGAGTACTTCCGTAACGGGGCGCAGTGGATCGCCGGCCCCAAGCCGGAACTCACGGACGAGCTGTTCGACCTCGACTGGAAAGAGCCTGCGGCGGGGGAGCCGACACGCTTTGCGATCACCGAGTTCGAGCCCACCTTCGATGCCGCCGACTTCCTCCGTCTCGGACGCGACATCATCGGACAGAAGAGCAATGTCACCAATGAGTTCGGCATTGAGTGGCTGAGCCGCACCCTGGGTGATGAGTTCCGGGTCAGCGTCCTTGAGTTCGACGACCCCCACCCCATGCACATCGATGCCACGTTGGCCCCGTTGGCACCGGGCAAGTTGCTCATCAATCCTGAGCGGGTGTCCGAGGTCCCCAAGATGTTCAGGAACTGGGAGGTGCGGACCGCGCCCGCGCCGGTCATCCCCGACGCTCAGCCGCTCTACATGACGAGCAAGTGGATCAACATGAACATCCTGATGCTCGACGAGCAGCGCGTCATCGTCGAGGCTCAGGACGAGCCGATGATTCAGTTCTTCAAGGACTGGGGATTCACCCCGATTCCCTGCAACTTCCGGAACTTCAACAGCTTCGGCGGCTCCTTCCACTGTGCCACCCTGGATGTACGTCGATCCGGCTCGCTCGATACATATGTCGACTGAGCATCCCGTACTCAAGAAGCTGACCCCTGATCGCCCGGTCTCCTTGTGCACAGTTGTCTGCTTTCCCTATGCGGGTGGAGGGTCTCGGGTCTTCCGCGGCTGGCAGCGGAGAATGTCACCGCTGGTGGACGCCTTCGCGGTCCAGCTGCCGGGTCGCGAGGAGCGGCTCTCGGAAGCACCCGAGTCCGACGCCGAGCGAGTGGTGGCCGAACTGTGCAAGGCGATTGAACCCGTCGCCACATCGAAGATCGTACTTTTCGGTCACAGTCTCGGGGCCGTGCTCGCGGCCCGGGTGGCGCAGGAACTGCTGGGCGACCGGAGTGAGTCCGACGCCGTGCTCGTCGTGTCCGGGCGGCGCTCGCCATGGAGCGGTCCGGTGTCGTCGGAGGCGCGGGGGCTCTCCGACAGTGAACTCCTCGAGCGGCTCAGGTCGGAGGGAGGCCCCAGGGCCGAACTGGCGGCCAACGAGGAGTTCGCCCAGCTGATGCTCCCCGCGCTGAAGGCCGATCTGCACCTCTCTGAGGCGGCCCGCGGAATCCGCGAGGGCAGTGTGCGGATTCCGGTCATCGGTCTCTACGGTCGGCACGACGAGGGCACGCCGCCGCGTTATGTCCGGCCATGGTCGCGTTTGACAACGGGTGGCTTTCGCAGCGTCGAGATCGACGGTGGCCACTTCTTTGTCGAGACGAAAGCATCAGACGTAATCGAGATCGTCGATGCAACGGCTCGTCGTGTGATCGGGCTCTGAATCATTATTTGCCCACGAGGGACAAGGTGTGCTGACGTGACGTCGATTCCATGTGATTCGTTCCATGCTTCTTCTGGTGCTGTCCCCGTGTCCGGTGGGCTGGGTGGGGTGACGGTTCCTGGCTTGTTCGGGGCTCAGGTGGCGCGGACGCCTGATGCGGTGGCGCTGGTGGAGGGTGATCAGCGGTGGACGTATCGGGAGCTGGATGCGGCTGTGGGTGTGGTGGCGGCTCGTCTGGGTGCGGTGGGTGTGGGTTCCGGTGGTGTGGTTGGTGTGTGTTCGGGCCGTCAGTCGGAGATGGTGATCGGTCTGCTGGGGGTGTTGCGGGCTGGTGCCGCGTATGTGCCGTTGGATCTGTCGTATCCGGCTGAGCGGTTGGCGTTCATGCTGGATGACAGTGGTGCTGAGGTGATGGTGGCTGGTGCGGATGTGCCGGTGGCTCTTTCGGGGCGTGGGGTTGTCGTCGGTATTCCTCAGGGCGGGGTCGCTGTGGGGGATGGGGATGACGCGGGTGCTGGTGGTGCTGGTGGTGCTGAGGGGGCAGTGGCGGGTCCGGACGATCTGGCGTATGTGATCTATACGTCCGGCTCGACCGGGCGGCCCAAGGGCGTCGAAGTCACCCATGCCAATCTCGCGGCGATGCTCGGCGAGTTGCGGCCGTGCCTTGGTTCCGAGGTGCTGCTGCTGGCCTCCCTGACCTTCGACGCCTCATGGCGTGCGGTGGGCATTTTGCTCACGGGGGGCTGCCTGCACGTACTGGACAATCGCAGGGACCTGCCGGCCGCCTCGCGCTACCTGAACAAGTTCGGGGTCGACACGCTGAGTTGTACGCCCTCGCAGCTCGCGGCTCTGCTCGCGGCCGGGCCGTTGCCCACACCCCTGCGCATCATGGCGGGCGGAGAGCCCTTCCCCGCCGACATGTGGCGGCGTCTGCGCGACATGCCCGATGTGGTGGCCTTCAATCTGTATGGGCCGACGGAGTGCACGGTGGATGCGACGTTGGCGCGGGTGTCGGGTGATCGGCCGGTGATCGGGCGTGCGTTGGAGGG
>NZ_JBHVVM010000064.1:0-5333 GCF_042883525.1 Streptomyces sp. NPDC058195 | reverse complement strand
CCGGATCAACCGGCACATACGAACCACCAGCCTTCAACACCGCCAACAACGCCACCACCGCATCCACCGACCGCGGCAACGCCACCACCACACGCAACTCCACACCCACACCACGCGACACCAACAACCGAGCCAGACGATTCACCCGACCATCCAGCTCCCCATACGACAGACACACCTCACCACACACCACCGCCGGAGCCCCCGGCACCGCACGCACCTGCTCCTCGAACAACACCGGCAACGACTTCACCGGCATCTGGGCCACGGGGCCCCGGTGGGCGTCGGGAAGGGCGCGCTCCCACTGCTCCAGCACGTCCAGACGGCCGACCGGCGCGCTGGTCCCGCTCGCCAGCGTGCGCAGGGCCCGTACGAGGCGCTCACCCAGGGTCCGCACGGCCGTCGCGTCGAGGAGGTCCTGCCGGTAGGAGAGGCGCAGGTTCAGCTCGCTCCCGGGGATGACCATCAGGGTCAGCGGGTAGTGCGTGGCGTCGCGTCCCCGGAACCCGGCGATCCGGAGCCCGCCGCCGTCCGAGGCGGCCCTGACCGTTCCGGTGGGCGCGGAGGGGTAGTTCTCGTAGATGAGCAGCGAGTCGAACAGCGGGGCGTCGCCCCGCAGTCCGCTGAGCTGCTTGATCGAAGGCAGGTCGTAGTGGTGGTGCGGCATGAGGTCGGCCTGCTCCTGCTGGACCCTGGTCACCAGAGCGGCGAGGGTTTCCGCGGGGCGCAGCCGGACCCGTACGGGGAGCGTGTTGATGAACAGCCCGACCATCGTCTCGGCTCCCGCGACCTCGACGGGGCGGCCGGAGACGGTGGCGCCGAACACCACGTCGTCACGTCCGGTGTGCTGGGCCAGTACCAGAGCCCACGCCGTCTGCACCATGGTGCTCGTGGTGACGCCCAGGCTCCTGGCCCGTTGCGTCAGGGCCGCCGTGGTGTCCGCGTCCAGGGCCATTTCCAGCAGTTCCGGCAGGGCGGGGGGCGCTCCGAAGGCCGGGGGCACGAGCAGCGAGGGCTCGTCGAAGCCCTCCATGACCTCGGCCCAGGCCGCGCGGTCGGCGGCGGCGTCCCGGCGCGACAGCCATTCGAGGTGGGCGCGCGGCGGGCGCACCGGCGGCAGTCCGGAGGTGTCGCCGCCGGTTCCGTACAGGGTGACGAGGTCGCGGAGGACGATCGGCTGGGACCAGCCGTCGAAGAGGAGGTGGTGGTTGGACATCACGAACACGTACCTGTCCTCGGCGAGGCGTACGCACAGGAACCGCACCAGGGGCGGCTTCATGAGGTCGAAGGGCGCGTACCGGTCGGCCTCCAGCAGCTCGGCGAGACGCGCCTCGCGTTCGTCCTCCGGGAGGCCGGTCAGGTCATGGTCGTACCAGGGCAGTGGTACGGCCTTGGGGATGAGCTGGACCGGCCGGCTCAGTCCTTCGTGGCGGAAGGCGGCCCTGAGCCCGGGGTGCCGGGCGAGCAGCGCCTGTGCCGCGGCCCGCAGGGAGGGCACGGACAGGTCGCCCTCAAGGTCGACGGTCATCTGTACGGCGTAGACGTCGGGGGCGTCCGCGTCGTAAAGCCGGTGGAAGAGCATGCCCTCCTGCATCGGGGAGAGCGGAAGGATGTCCTGCAGACCTGAGTTGTTCACGAAGTCCTCCACTCGGCCTCGATGGCGTCGATCTCGTTCTGGCTCAGTCCGGCACCGAGCAGGTCCGACGGGGTGTGCCCGCCCGCGTCCGGGTTGTCGGCGTGGTCGGCCAGCGCTTCCAGCGCTGCGATCCAGGTGTGGGCCAGATCGGCGATCCGGTCCTGTTCGAACAGGCCGGTGGCCCAGGTCCAGGTGGCCGTCAGGGACGGACCGTCCTCGTACTCGCGGACCACCACGTTCAGTTCCACCGGGTGCAGCAGCGGTCCGTGCGACTCCTCCGCGCCCGCGGTACCCCGTGTCGTGGGATCGGCCGCCTGGCCCTTGGTGCGGCCCAGGTAGTTGTAGGCGATCTGCGGGGCGGGAAGCATCGCCAGGTCGCCCGAGGTCTCGGGGTTGAGGTAGCGGAGCAGTCCGTAGCCCGTGCCGTCTCCCGGTACCGCCCGGAGCTGCTCCTTGACGGTCTTCACCGCCTGGCCCGCGCCCGTACCCGCCTTCATGGCGTCACCGGTGTCCACTCCGCCGAGGTCCAGCCGCACCGGGTGGACGCTGGTGAACCAGCCGACGGTCGTCGTCAGGTCGGCTCCGGGCATCAGCTCCTCGTCCCGTCCGTGGCCCTCCACGTCGACCAGCAGCGCCGTACCGCTGCCACGCCAGCGGGTGACCGCGAGGGCCAGGCCGGTGAGGAGCACGTCGTCGACGGCGGCGTGGAAGGCGGCCGGGACGGTGGACAGCACGCGTTCGGTGACGTCCGTGCCCAGGGTCAGCGACAGCCGGGCCGACGCGCCGAAGACATCGCGGTCCCGGTCGAACGGCCGCTTGCCCAGGGGCTGGTCGGGGCCGGTGAGGAGCTGCTTCCACACCGTCGCCTCGGCGGTCCGTTCGGGGCTGCGGGCCGCGGTGTGCAGCGCGCGCGTCCACTGGCGGAGCGAGGTTCCGATGGGGCGCAGTTCCGGCTTCCGGTTCTCGCTCAGCGCGTTCCAGCACTCGATCAGCTCGGGCAGCAGGATGCGCCAGGACACCTCGTCGACGGCGAAGTGGTGGATGGCCACGAGGGCGAGCCCCGCCTCGTCGGGGCCGCGGTCGAACCAGACCACCTCGACGTTGCGTCCCTCGCGCGGGTCGAGCCTGCCCCGGGCGGCTTCGGTCTCCTTCGCCAGGAGGCCGGTTCCGCCGTCGGGTTCCGCGGCGAGGTCGACGCGGCGTACGGCGTCGGCCAGGTCCACCGCGTCCTCGTCCTGGATCTCCAGCGACTGCCCGCCGTCCTCGCCGTCCTCACCGACGAGCCTCAGGCGCAGCGCGTCGTGCCGTCGGACGATCGTCTCGACGGTGGTCCGCAGCTCCTCAAGGCCGCTGCCCGCCGGCAGCTCCAGGAACCGTGACTGGGCGAACCGTTCGCCGCTGCCGCCGCGTTCGGTGAACCAGCTGAGCACCGGTGTGACCGGCAGCGGCCCCTCCTCGTCGTCGGCGGGCCTCCCGGCCCCTGCCGACGCGTCGGCGGACCGGGCCGCGGCGGCGAGTGTCGCCGGGGTCTGGTGCGTGAAGACGTCACGGGGGCTGAGACCGAGCCCCGCGGCCCGCGCCCGGCCGATCAGCTGGATCGACGAGATGCTGTCGCCGCCGAGGTCGAAGAACCGGTCGTCCGGGCCGACCGCTTCGAGGCCGAGCACCTCGGCGAACAGCCGGCACAGCAGCTCCTCGCGGTGGCCCCGGGGAGCGGACGACGCCTCGTGCTTCGGCTCGGGCAGCGCGCCGTGGTCGACCTTGCCGTTCGGTGAGAGGGGCAGCTCGTCGACCACGACGTACGCGGAGGGAACCATGTACGCGGGCAGGGTCTCCGCGACGAAGTGCCGCAGCTCCTCCTGGTCGAGCACCGCGCCGGGCTCGGGGAGGGCGTAGCCGACGAGCCTGCGGTGGCCCGGCCTGTCCTCACGGATGGTGGCCGCCGCCTGGGCGACACCGGGGAAGCGGACCAGTACGGATTCCACTTCGCCGAGTTCGACCCGGAACCCGCCGAACTTGACCTGGCCGTCGTCGCGTCCGGCGAACTCCAGCGTGCCGTCCGCCCTCCAGCGGACGAGGTCTCCGGAGCGGTACATCCGCTCGCCCGGAGCGCCGTAGGGGTTGGCGACGAACCTCTCCGCGGTCCGCTCCGGCGCCCGGTGGTACCCCCGGGCGAGCCCGGCTCCGGCGATCCACAGCTCACCGACGACGCCCGGTGGCACGGGACGCAGCCGGGTGTCCAGGATGTAGAGCCTCTGGTTGTCGAACGGGGTGCCGATCGAGACGACGGGGAGCTCCTCGTCGGCCTCGTACTCCCAGGAGGTGGCCCCGACGGTGATCTCGGAGGGCCCGTACAGGTTGATCACCCGGTGCCGGGCGGCCCAGCGGTGTGCGGTGGCCGGCGGGAGGATGTCGCCCCCCATGGTGACCGTGAGGCCCGCCGGGAACTCCTCCTCGGGGAGGCTGGCGAAGACCGCCGGCGGCAGCATCATGTGGGTCACGCCGGTCGCGCCGACGAGGCGGGCGATCTCGCTGCCCAGGGGCTGGTCACCGGGCGCCAGGACGAGCGTGGCACCGGTCAGCAGCGAGGCGAGGACGTCCCAGACCGCGGCGTCGAAACTCATGGACACCATCTGCAGGACACGGCTGCCCCGGCCGACACGCTGGCGGGCGACGGTGGTGGAGATCAGGCTGGGCAGGCCCTCGTGGAGAAGCACCACGCCCTTGGGGCGGCCGGTGGATCCCGAGGTGTAGACCATGAAGGCCGGGCTGAGCGGGGAGACCGGCACGTTCCGGGGCGCGGTCCCGCCGTCGTGGAGAACCGTCGCCGCGATCCCGGGGTCGTCGAGCAGGAGGACCGGTGTGCCGTCCTGGGCGACCAGGTCGCGCAGACCGTTCTGCGTGACGATGAGCTCCGGTCGGCCGTCCTCCAGCATGAGGGCGATGCGCTCGGCCGGGTAGTTGGGGTCGAGCGCCATGACCGCTCCCCCGGCCTTGAGGGTGGCGATGAGGGTCACGACCCAGGACTCGGAGCGCTCCAGGGCAACGGCGACGAACTTCTCGGGTCCGACGCCGCGCTCGGCCAGCAGCCGGGCCAACCGGTCGGACCGCCGGTCCAGCTCGGCGTACGTCAGGGTGTTTCCGGCGAAGACGACGGCCACGTCGTCGGGGGCCTCGTTCACCCGGGCGCGGAACATGTCGGCCACGGAGACGCCGGTCTCCTCGCGCTCCGTGTCGTTCCACGCCCTGAGGACCTTGTCCCGTTCGGCGGGCGTCAGCGCGTCGCACGACGACAGGTCCTGGTCGGGTGCTCCGACGAGCGTCTCCAGAAGATGCACGAAGCGCTGGGCGAGGGCGGAGGCGGTGGCGGGCTCGAACAGGTCGGTGCTGAACTCCACCAGGCCCTGCAGACCCATGAACCCGCCGTCGTCCCCCCGCAGCTCGGCGAACCCGAAGAGCAGGTCGGACTTGGCCGTGCCGACGCCCACGGCCTCTGGTGCCGCGGTGAGCTGTCCCAGGCTGTCCGGAACGGCGTTCGCGCTGTGCTCACGCTCGTTGTTGAGCGTGAGCATGACCTGGAAGAGGGGGTGGCTGGACAGGGTGCGTTCGGGGTTGATGATGTCGACGAGGCGTTCGAAGGGGAGGTCCTGGTGGGCGTAGGCCCCGAGGTCGGTCTCCCGGACGCGGGCCAGCAGCT
>NZ_JBHVVM010000063.1:0-5691 GCF_042883525.1 Streptomyces sp. NPDC058195 | reverse complement strand
GTCCGCTTCGCCGCGACATCCGCCTTCACCTTCCGGAAACCAGGAGCCTGGGCCGCAGACGGCTTCACCGGAGCGGTATAGCGCTGCGCGACCAGCCGGGCCACCGCACGATTCCCCGCCGCACGCTGCAAATGACGCAGACCACTGGCCCGGGGGGAGGGGGCGAGGGCAGGCGCGGGGGAACGCGCCACCTTGGTGGCGGCGTCCTGCCCAGGAACCGCCTTCATCCGCCCTCCCGGCCTCCGACGCGCAGCCCACTCGCCGCCTCAGCCTGCTGGCCGCCGCCGCCGACCGCGTAGAGGCGGGGGAGCAGTCGGAAGGGCAACACCCTCTGCCCTTCCGGGCAACGGCGCCGACGGTCCGTACGGAGAGGAGGGGGCCAGAACTCGGCGCGACAAGAACACAAAAGGCGCTATGCGTTGTGGATATGACCGAGCGTCTAGTCTGGTTCATCCATGTAGTCCACAGGGGGTCGCATGCACAGTGAGGGTACGGCTGGTCGCGATGCGGGCCACGGGGCCAGCGCCGACGCGCCCCGTGGAGCTGAGGACGGCCGGGCGGGCGGCTCTCCCCGGAGCGACTCGACCGAGGATGCCCGGTTGTGGCCGGAGCCCGCGCCGGAGCCGGAACCCGAGGGGAACCCGGAGTCCCAGGAGCCGGCCAACCTGCCTGTGGCCCCCGTACCGCACATCGTGATCGACGGCCGTTACGAACTCCTGCACAGCCTCGGCCGCGGCGGGATGGGCGAGGTCTGGGAGGCACTGGACACCCGCCTCGACCGGCACGTAGCGGTGAAGGGCCTGCTCAGCAGGGACGCCGTCGGGGCGGCCACGCAGGAGCAGATGATGCAGCGGGCCCGGCGCGAGGCCGCGGCCATCGCCAAGATCCGGCACCCGAACGTGGTGGCGGTGCACGACCGGGTCGAGTCCGGCAACCAGGTCTGGATCGTGATGGACCTGCTCGACGCGCGTTCGCTCGCGGACCTGATGCGCGCCGAACGCCGCCTCCCGGTACGGCGCACCGCGGCGATCGGGCTCCAGGTGCTGAGCGGTCTGCGCGCGGTGCACGAGGCGGGGGTGGTGCACCGTGACGTGAAGCCGGCCAACATCCTGTTCGCCAAGGAGGACTTCGCGATCCTCGCTGATTTCGGCATCGCGACCTTCGCCGGGGCCGCCCCGCTCACCAAAGCCGGTGAACTGATCGGCACCTTCAAGTACTTGGCGCCCGAGATCCTCAGCCAGACCTCGCAGGAGAGCCACGCGACCGCCGCGTCCGACCTGTGGTCGCTGGGTGTCACGCTGTACGAGATGGCCGAGGGCAGGCACCCCTTCGACCGGCCGAACGAGTACGAAGTGCTGGTCGCCGCCTGCCGGTCCACCCCTCTGCCGATGGAGTACGGCGAGGAACTGGCCGGTGTCGTCGGTCAGTTGATGCACAAGGATCCGAACCGCCGACTGAGCGCCGAGAGCGCGGAGGTCATGCTCCGCGACATACTCCGCCGTACCGCGCCGGTCCCCGTGGGGCAGTCGGCGGGGGAGCGGGCGGGCAAGGAGCCGGTGCGGGAGGCACAGGAGGAAGGCCAGCCCGGCTCCGGCTCCGGCGCCGGTCCGAATTCCAGCTCCGGCGCCGGTTCGGACTCCCGCTCCGGCTCCGACTCCGGCTCCGGGAGCCTTGAGCCACCCCTCCAGCCCCCGCCCCCACCGAACCAGAACCAGCACCAGAACCAGCACCAGAGTCCGAACCAGAACCAGAATCAGAGCCAGAACCAGAACCAGAGCCCGAAGAAGCGCCGTCCCCTGTGGCTGAAGCTCTCGGCGGCCGTCGTCTGCGGTGCCCTGGTCCTCGGCGCGGGCTGGTTCGCCGCCGAGCGGATGCAGGGAGGCGGAGCTCAGGGGCCGGGCGGGAAGACGGGGCGGGGCGGCGAGTCGGAGCCGTACATCACCACGCATCCCATACTGAAGGTGGGCGTCAAGGCCGACCAGCCAGGGCTGAGCGTGAAGGGCAGGAACGGCACGTACCGCGGCTACGAGATCGACCTGGCCTACGCCATCGCACAGGACATGGGCTACACGCGCGACCAGGTCACCTTCCAGTCCGTGAGCAGCGAGAACCGGAGCACGATACTGCAGAAGGGCGACGTGGACCTGGTCATCGCCACCTACAGCATCACCGACGAGCGCAAGCACGCGAAGGCCCCCGACTACAGCGTCGCCTTCGCCGGGCCGTACTACGTGGCGAGCCGGGGTTTCATGGTCCGCAAGAAGGCGAAACGGGTGTCGATCGACGACGCCCGGATGCTGGAGCAGAGGCAGTACGAAGTCTGTACGGCGCGGAGCTCGACGTACGAGTCATGGCTGCCCAAGGCCGGATACAACATGACGCGTTCGCTGCCGAACGGCTACGACCGGTGCGTCGGCGACCTGCTGAACCCCAAGTCGTCGGTCTACGCCGTGAGTACGGACGACGTCATCCTCGCCGGGTTCGTCAAGCGCAACCCCGCCGAGCTGAAGCGGCTGGACAGCGGTCCGGGCGCGGAGGGGTACGGCGTCGGGATGAAGCCGGACGAGACGGGGCTGAAGGCAGAGGTGTGTTCCGCGCTGCGGCAGATCATGGCCGATGGGGTCTGGGAGAAGCTGTTCACCGACCACCTCGGCCCGTTGCTGGACAGGACGAGCCCCCCGAACAAGCCGAAGCTCGCGGAGTGCACGTCTTCCTGAGGCCGTCCGCGATCAGCGGTCGATCGTCCATGACGCGTCGGACGGCGGACGGCCCGTGGTGAGGATGTGGCGGACGATGCGCAGCGCTTCGGCGAGCGGCACGGTCTCCGCGTCGGGGTACTCGTCCTCCTGCCCGTTGGCGAGGACGTAGCCGTCGCTCCAGTCCGCCGAATCCGCGCGGGGGTCCGTGGCGTGCTCGCCCGGATCGCCGGGGCGGTCGAGCAGCATCACCAGGGCCCGTTCGGTGTTGCTGACGACGAACAGGGTCCTCCCGGCCGAACTCTCCAGCACCGATTCGAGCGCGCCCTCGGCGATCCGCGCCCGGAGTGCCTCCGTCACGGTGTCGGCGGACGCCGGGAGGGCACCGTCGACAAAAACCCAGGAATCAACCATGCCCCGCACAATCCCACATCAGGGACAGGGCGCCCGCATTCATGCGGTACCGTGATCGCGTCATCACGCTCCGTGCGCCTCCGTGTGCGGAGCGGCCCCCGGTGGTGCTACCAACACCGTCCCGAGGGCCTTCACCGCAAGCGGACAAGTGAGGTCCACCGAGATGCTTTGGCATGCTATCCCGCCCTCCCGGCGCTACACGAAGGCTTCGCACGACATCGTGCGCCACCGGCGCATGGCCAGCGACGCGAAGATCCTCCTGCTGTACGTACAGGGCTTACCGGAGGGCGAGTTGGGGCGCGCGCTGAGCGAGTACGGCCGAGAGCTCGGGATCACCGGCCGCGCGTACCAGAAGGCCAAGGCGCAGCTGACCGCCCACGGGTACGTCCACGAGTGGCGGCGGCAGGGCCCGCGGGGCCTCTGGGTCACCGACCAGCTTTTCGCCAACCTGCCCCTGACGGAGGAGCAGGCGCGCGAGGTACGTGACGGGATGGCGTTGACGCCGATGGCGTCTCCCGCGACGGCAGCTCCTCCGAGTGCGCGGCAACCGACGGTCGGCCGTCCGGGCAGTCCGGTGGCCGGGCGCTCACAACCGGTGGATGAAGAACGGGTGGAGAACTACTCCCACCCACCCTCCGAAGCCGAACCGACTGCCGAAGCCGAACCGACTGCCGAGGCCGGACCGGCTGCCGCTGTCGAAGCCGAACCCGGGGCGGGAGCCGAACCGGCGACGCAGACGGAACCGGCGACGGAAGCCGAGCCGGTGACCGAACCCGAACAGGCGGCGTCCGAAGCCGGCGATGTCCCTCCCGAAGTCACCGAGGGCGAACGGGTCCTGCTCTCCCTCCGGCATGTGAATCCCCAGCTCCACCTGGGCGTGAGGGAGGCCAGAGGGCTCGGCGGGCTCGCGGCGGAGTGGATGCGCCGGGGGATCGACGCCGCCGGTCTGAGAAGGGCGCTGGCGAACGAACTGCCCGCGGACGGCGTGCGGTCGGCGGTCGGCTTCCTGCGGTACCGCCTGCTGACCAAGCTGCCGGAGCCCGTAGCCGCTCCGGCGACGCCATCGGCACCCGTGCGCCCGTCCAGGTCCTTGGTCTCGCGGCTCGTCACGTGCGCGGGGCCGGGCGAGGAGCACGTCTTCCGGACCGCCGATCCCGAGGAGACCCACTGCCTCGCGTGCAGCCAGGACGCGGCCTGGCGGATCTTCCGCCGCCGGACGTCCGGCGACGACGACCAGCCGGAGCCCCCTGTCCCGTGGCGCGAACGCGTCGCTGCCCTCGCTGCGGCTCCGGGCGGTGATCGGTAGCCTCTCCATATGGGTGTGGACATCACGGTGTTGATCGTCGACTGGTCGTGGCTCGGTGAAGTGCCCGCGCAGGAAAGGCTGTTGAGGCTGCACCGCGCCTGGGACGCCGATGAGACGGGGCTGTGGGACTACGAGGCGCCGTCCGTGCAGGGGGACTGGGAGTGGCCGAAGGGCCCGAACAGCGACCGCTTCGCCGTCTACCAGTTCCTGTACACCCTCGGCTCGTACAAGCCGCACTTCTGGGCCACGCACCACTGGGACCACGTACGGGACCACGCCGCCCCGCTGGTGCGCGCCGAACTGGACGACTTCCTGCTCGGCCTGATCTGGGACGGCCCGGACGGCGAGTCGGGCCGCACGGACCGCGACTTCTTCTCCGACGACCCGGAGGGCGGGATCGGCCTGATGCGCGCCTGTTCACCGGAGAGCGTCCGGGAGCTGGCCGCGACCTGGCAGCGCGTCCGCCCTCTCCTCGACGGCCTGCGTGAACCGTTCGCCGAACACACCGCGGCCGTGTCCTTTGACGGTCGGCCCGCCGATTTCGACTACGGCTTCGTCCACCTGCTGACCGAATGGGCCCGCGTCCTCGACGCGGCGGCCGTCCGGGGATGGGGGGTCGTGGGGCTGCGGTGTTAGGGCAGCCGGTGCCCGCCCGGCCTCCCGGGCCGGGACCGGCGTTCCCGGGGCAGGCCGACAGCCGTCACGCCTTCCGTCAGGACACCACCTGTACGCCGAGCTCCCGCAGCAGCAGTCCGCAGACCTCACACGGCTGCGTGGTCCTGCCGTGATCGGGGTGTCCCTCGCCGCGGATCATCTTGGAGAGGACGATGGAGCCCGCGAAGTGCGGTCCGGCCTCGGCGAGCGTGGTCGTGCGGTCGTCGCCGCGCGTGGAGTCGAGGGACCACAGCTGGTCTGACACCAGCGCCGACTCGGCGCAGCGGCCAGTGAACGGCTTGCGTACGTCGGCGGGCAGCGATGCGACGAACGACGTGACGGCGGGATGGAGGCGAGGCGTCCCCTCGCCGATCAGGCTGGTGTGGCTGACCACCTGGCCGCCGATCAGCAAGGAGGAGGCCACGGCGGGGAATTGCTCCGCCTCCGGAGCCCTGTAATGCGCCGACAGCGCCTGGAGCCCCGTAGGAACCGAAGGCCCGGTCTCCCGGATATGACCCGTGTCCTACGTCAAAGACGCGTGATCCTTCTCCAGCTGACCCAGATCACCCGTGTACTGCGGAATCGCCTCCGGCTTGATCACCGCGACTGCACCCCAGGCTT
>NZ_JBHVVM010000062.1:0-5872 GCF_042883525.1 Streptomyces sp. NPDC058195 | reverse complement strand
AGGGGTGGTGCGGAACGCTCATGCGGACTTCGCCTTCCGAGAAGTGCGGCAAGGGAGGGAGCGTTCCTGCGGAGGACTGCCATAAGGCGGATGGCTGAAAATGGTCCGGACATCAATGGTTCACAGCGCGATGGGCAGGCGCCGGAACGAGCCGGAAAGGGTAAAAATCCGGTGACCAGGAAGTGTCACTGCGGTTGGCAGGGAACCTACGGCGGGTCAAGCCGTTTGGTCAAGACCTGTTTTCGTCGGAATGCGGTACGTCGTCGGCCGGGTCGGTGCCCTCCGTGTCGTCGACCCAGCCGAGCGCGACGCTGATCCGGCGGGCCGCGTCCCGCACCTGGCCGCCCAGCTCCTGGTAACGCCAGGCCGGCAGCCCGAGCTTGAGCCCGGTGATGGAGACCGCCCCGGCGCACACCGAGCGGTCGTCGAAGACCGGTGCGCCGATGCAGATGATGCCCTCGGCGTCCTCCTCGTCGTCCAGGGCGTAACCGGCCCGGGCGATGTCGCGCAGATGGGACAGGAAGGTCGCCGGGTCCGTGATCGTGCGGGAGGTGCGCCGCGGCAGCCCGAACCGTTCGATCACCGAGGCCGCCTCGCTCTGCGGCACGGCGGACAGCAGCGCCTTGCCCAGCCCCGTGCAGTGCGGCAGCTCGCGCTGGCCCATCCGCAGGTCGAGCCGGACGCGCTGGTCGAGCTCGACCTGGTCCACCACGACCGCGTGGCCGTCCTCGGGCACGGCGAGCCGGGAGGCCATGCCCGTGCTCCCGGTCAGTTCGCGCAGGACGGGGTGGGCGACCCCGCGCAGGGACACCTGGGAACGGGCCCGGTCACCGAGCCGGGCCAGGCTCATCCCGAGCCGGTAGCGGCGGTTCATGCCCTCGCCGTCGTCCGAGACGAGTCCGTAGGCGCGCAGGGTCTGGAGCATGCCGAAGGCGGCGCTCTTGGAGATGGAGCAGGCCTGGCCCACCTCCGTGACGCTCAGGCCGTTCCCCTGTGCGGGAGCGGCGAGCGCTTCGAGGATGTCCGCTGCCCTGGCCACGCTCTTGACCCAGTACTTCGGTTCTTCTGGGGCAGCACTGTTCGTCATAGCCGAACAGCCTAGTGCCTCGCGAAGGGCCCGGCCGCGCTATCGCTGAAAAGAAACCGTGAAATCGGCTGCTTCCGGGGGTGGAAGGGTCTTGACCGCCTCCAGGGCCGCACGTAATATCCAGGCACTGTTCTGCTCTACAGAACAGTGTTCAGAAAAAGCGAAACGCACCACCTGAAGCACCACGGATCACCCCTCTTCCTGCGGCGACTGCCGGGCGGATGGCGCCAGGGACTCACGGGCCGGGCAGGGCCCGCGACGACCGACGACTCTCGACGCAAGGAGCAAGCGATTATGAGTTCAGGCCCGGCAGGCAACGAAACCGGAGCCCGACTCGCCGAACGCGCCCGCCAGGTCGTACCCGGCGGCGTGAACAGCGGTCAGCGCAGCGTTCCCGGACTGACCGACCTGGTCGTCACCGGCACCGACGGCGCACGGTTCCGCACCGCCGACGGACGCGAGTACACCGACTTCCACTCGGCCTTCGGGCCGCCGCTGCTCGGTCACAACGACCCCGACGTGGCCCGCGCCACCGCCGAGGCCGGAGCCACTCTCGGCCACATGGGCGTCGGTGTCACCGAGGGCGAGATCGTCCTGGCCGAACAGCTCGCCGAACTGATCCCCTCGATCGAGAAGGTGCTGCTCACCAGCACCGGCAGCGAGGCCACCTTCCACGCGCTGCGCGTCTCGCGCGCCGCCACCGGCCGCCGTCTGGTCGTCAAGTTCCAGGGCTGCTACCACGGCTGGCACGACGCGGTCAGCCTCAACGTCATCTCCGCGCCCGACAAGGTCGGCAGCCACGACCCGATCTCCACCGGCATCCTGCCCGAGGTCCTCGACGCCACGCTGGTCCTGCCGTTCAACGACAGCGAGGCCGTCCGCCGCGCCTTCGCCGAGCACGGCCCGGACATCGCCGCCGTCATCGTCGAGCCCGTCCCACACAATGTCGGCGCGCTCCTGCCGTACCAGGAGTTCCTCACCACGCTGCGCGAGGAGACCACCAAGGCCGGCAGCGTCCTGATCTTCGACGAGGTCATCACCGGCTTCCGCCACGACATCGGCGGCTGGCAGAAGATCTCCGGTGTCACCCCCGACCTCACCACCCTCGGCAAGGCCATCGCCAACGGCGCCCCCGTCGGCGCGATCGGCGGCCGTGCCGACCTGATGGAGCTCTTCTCCACCCGCCCCGGCGCCCCCGCCTTCTTCGCGGGTACGTACAACGGCCACCCCTCCGTGGTCGCCGCCGCCCTCGCCACCCTGCGCAAGCTGCGCGAGGAGCCGGTCCACGAGCACGTCTTCCGGCTCGGCGCGCGGGTCCGCACCGAACTGACCGGCCTGTACGAGCGCCTCGGCGTCCCCGCCGTCGTCACCGGCTACGGCTCCGTCTTCGTCAGCTACTTCATGCCCGGCGAGGCCCCCCGCACCTACGCGGACCTGCTGGACAACGACGCCTCGCTCTTCGTCGGCTACCGCCGCAAGCTCCTGGAGCACGGCCTGTTCGAACTGCCGCTCAACCTCAAGCGCAGCCACATCAGCTACGCCCACACCGACGCCGACGTGGACCGCCTCATCGAGGGCACCGAGGCCGCGGTCAGGGCCGTGCTCGCCGAGGGCGGCGCCCGCGACCTGGAGAACGCCTCCACCATGGGCGGGGCGGCCCGCTGATGCTCACCGTCAACCGCACCCGCCCCGCCGGCCCCGCGGGCCGGATCACCCGGGTCGAGACCCTGATGCTCGGCACCTCCTGGCGGGACTTCGGCTACGTCCGGGTCCACACCGACGAGGGCCTGTCCGGCATCGGCGAGATCACCCACCCCTACCGGGTCCGTGAGGTCTGTGACCTCACCGAGGCGATCGCCCGCCGCCACCTCATCGGCGCCGACCCCTTCGACGTCGAGGAGCTGTGGCTCCGCGTCTACCAGGGCGACTTCCTGCGCGGCGGCGACATGGGCGGCGTCGCCCTGTCCGGCCTCGACCAGGCGATGTACGACCTGATGGGCAAGGCGCTCGGCGTTCCCGCCTACCGGCTGACCGGCGGCGCCTGCCGTGACGAGGTCCGCGTCTACGCGAACGGCTGGTACACCGGCGAACGCGAGCCGGAGACCTTCGCGGCGAAGGCGAAGGAGACCGTGGCCAAGGGCTTCACCGCCCTCAAGTTCGACCCCTTCGGGCCGGGCCTGCACGAGCTCGAACGCGCCGAACTGCGCCGCTCCGTGGACCTGGTCGCCGCCGTCCGCGAGGCCATCGGACCGGACATCGACCTCTTCATCGAGGGCCACGCCCGCTTCGCGATGCCGACCGCCGCCCGCCTGGTGCGCGAGCTGGAGCCCTTCGACATCGGCTGGTTCGAGGAGCCGATGCCCTGGACCCACATCGAGCGCTACGCGGAGCTGCGCCAGCGCGCCGCGTTCCCGATCTCCGGCGGCGAGCACTTCCACAACCGCTACGAGTACAAGCAGCTCTTCGCCACCCACGCGGTGGACATCATCCAGCCCGACCTCTCCATGGCGGGCGGATTCACCGAGGTGCGCAAGCTCGCCGCGACCGCCGACACCCACGGCATGCTCGTGGCCCCGCACAACTCCAACTCACCGCTCTGCACCACCGTCTCGGTGCACGCGACGCTCGGCATCCCCAACTTCAAGATCCTGGAGACCTTCGACGGCCTCCTGGAGGACTACGTCTTCGACGCTCTCAAGGGAACCCTGCCGATCACCGACGGCCACATCGGCCTGCCGACCGCACCCGGTCTCGGTGTCGAGCTGGTCGACGAGGTCTTCGAGGAACACCCGCCCAGCCACCGCTTCTGGAACATGTTCGCGGACGGCTGGGAGAAGCGGAACCGGACATGATCGTCGACGTCCACTCCCATCTCTTCCGGCACAGCCACGACTTCACCGACCCCTTCCGGTCCGACTCCGCCCGCGCCCACGCGGGCGAGGTCGACCTGACGGTGAAGTGGGAGGAGTACGCGGCCACCGCCCCCGAGGGCACCCGCACGGTCGTGGTCGGCGGCAAGGCACGGCGCAGCGGCCTCTGGGTCGACGACACCGCCGTCGCCTCGTACGTCGCGGCCCGCCCCGACCGGCTCATCGGCTATCTCTCGCTCGACCCCACCCAGCCCGGCTGGCAGGACGAACTCCGCTACGGCCACCAGGAACTGGGCCTGCGCGGCATCAAGCTGATGCCGATGTACGCGGGCTTCGACCCGGCCGCCGAGGAGTACGACGAGCTGTACACGTACGCCGAACGCAACGGACTGCCGCTCCTGGTGCACACCGGCACCACCTTCGTCTCGACCGCGCCCCTGGAATGGGCGATGCCCCGCCACCTGGACGCGGTCGCCATCCGCCACCCGGAGCTGCGGATGGTCCTCGCTCACCTCGGCCATCCCTTCGAGGGCGAGTGCATCGCGGTCATCCGCAAGCACCCGCACGTGTACGCGGACATCAGCGCCCTGCACTACCGGCCCTTCCAGCTCTGGCACAGCCTCCGGCTGGTCCAGGACTACGGGGTCTTCCACAAGCTGATGTTCGGCAGCGACTACCCGTTCACGACGGTCGACGACTCGGTGAAGGGGCTGCGGGAGATCGCCCGTATCCCCGGCATCCCCGGGCTGCCGCCGCTCGACGCGGACGCGGTGGAGGAGATCATCCACCGGCCCTCACTCGATCTGCTGGGCCTGAACGGCTGAACCGGCCGTCCCACGAACCGCCGGTACGGTGCCGGGCCCACTCCCCCCTGTTGCCCGCACCGTACCGGCGAACCGGGCCGCCGCGCCCTCACCCCTGTGTCCCCCACGCGGCGGCCCGGACCCGTCACCCCTCCGCACTGCTAAGGAAGCCCGCCATGACCGCAGCCGTCCCGCCCCGCGGAACCGACCGCTTCGATCTGACCGGCCGCACCGCGGTCGTCACCGGGGCAGCCCGGGGGCTGGGCCGCTCCTTCGCCGTCGGCCTCGCCGAGGCGGGCGCCGATCTGGTGCTCGTCGACCTGCCCGGCGCGGACGGCATCGCCGAGACCGCGGCCGAGGTCCGGGCGCTCGGCCGCACCTGCCGTACGTACGGGCAGGACCTCGCCGACATCGAGGCGCTGCCCGGCTTCGTCGACACCGTGCGCGCCGAGGCGGGCCCGCTGCACATCCTGGTCAACAACGCGGGCACGGCGGCGCTGGAGCGCTTCAACGAGATCACCCCCGCGAGCTGGTCGCACATCATGCGGGTCAACGTCGACGCGGTCTTCTTCCTCAGCCAGCGCGTCGCCGAACACATGACGGCCGACGCCATCGCCGGCCGCATCATCACCATCACCTCGAAGAACGCCCTGGTGGCGGAGGCCGGACTGGCCCACTACAACGCCTCCAAGGCCGCCGCCCAGCTCCTCACCGAGACCCTCGCGGTCGAACTCGCCCCGCACGGCATCACCGCCAACACCCTGGCCCCCGGCATGGTCGAGACACCCATCGACGGCGAGTTCCCCTTCGACCGGGAGGCGTTCGAGGCCGCGTACCGCGAGCGCATCCCGCTGGGCCGGTACGCCCGGCCCGAGGAGTGCGTCGGCGCGCTGCTGCTGCTCGCCTCGGACGCCGGTGCCTACCTCACCGGGGCGCGCATCGTCGTCGACGGGGGAGTGCTGGCCGACCAGATGCCGCGCATGCGCTTCATGCCGCCGTACCGCAGCACCCTCTGACCGCGACCGGCCGGCCGCGGTCCCACCGAGCACGTACCGACAACGCGAGGAGTTCCTCCGTCATGTCCGTCAACGCCGCGCCCCCCTCCCCGGTCC
>NZ_JBHVVM010000061.1:5000-6274 GCF_042883525.1 Streptomyces sp. NPDC058195 | reverse complement strand
CATGTTAACCACTACACCACGGGACCATTTGGTTGCGGGGACAGGATTTGAACCTGCGACCTTCGGGTTATGAGCCCGACGAGCTACCGAACTGCTCCACCCCGCGATGATATGGGTTTTTTAAAAAATATGGCGGAGGAAGAGGGATTCGAACCCCCGCGGGCTTTGACACCCCTGTCGGTTTTCAAGACCGATCCCTTCAGCCAGACTTGGGTATTCCTCCGTATAAGTGGTGGACCTTGTAGGACTCGAACCTACGACCGGACGGTTATGAGCCGTCTGCTCTAACCAACTGAGCTAAAGGTCCTTTCGTTTGGTTAGTATGGCGGCGGAGGGGATCGAACCCCCGACCTCACGGGTATGAACCGTACGCTCTAGCCAGCTGAGCTACACCGCCATAATAAGTTAATTTAAGTTTCTTTAAGTGGAGCCTAGCGGGATCGAACCGCTGACCTCCTGCGTGCAAGGCAGGCGCTCTCCCAGCTGAGCTAAGGCCCCATAGTATTAATGGTCGGGAAGACAGGATTCGAACCTGCGACCCCTTGGTCCCAAACCAAGTGCTCTACCAAGCTGAGCTACTTCCCGATTTCAAAAATATTATGGCGCGCCCGAGAGGAGTCGAACCCCTAACCTTTTGATCCGTAGTCAAACGCTCTATCCAATTGAGCTACGGGCGCATATTCAATGCCGAGGGCCGGACTTGAACCGGCACGGTAGTCACCTACCGCAGGATTTTAAGTCCTGTGTGTCTGCCAATTCCACCACCCCGGCGTGGATGGTTGGAGCGGAAGACGGGATTCGAACCCGCGACCCCCACCTTGGCAAGGTGGTGTTCTACCACTGAACTACTTCCGCGTTTGGCAATGCGGGTGAAGGGACTTGAACCCCCACGTCATAAAGACACTAGATCCTAAGTCTAGCGCGTCTGCCAATTCCGCCACACCCGCGTGACAATGGTGAGCCATGAAGGACTCGAACCTTCGACCCTCTGATTAAAAGTCAGATGCTCTACCAACTGAGCTAATGGCTCTTTTTAAAAGACTTATGTTATTATCTTGTCCAAAAATGGTGCCGGCCAGAGGACTTGAACCCCCAACCTACTGATTACAAGTCAGTTGCTCTACCAGTTGAGCTAGGCCGGCAAATATGGTGGAGGATGACGGGATCGAACCGCCGACCCTCTGCTTGTAAGGCAGATGCTCTCCCAGCTGAGCTAATCCTCCATATATTACACTTACGTGTAATGGCTTGGCGGCGTCCTACTCTCACAGGGG
>NZ_JBHVVM010000061.1:0-2500 GCF_042883525.1 Streptomyces sp. NPDC058195 | reverse complement strand
ACACGGTTTCAGGATCTCTTTCACTCCCCTTCCGGGGTGCTTTTCACCTTTCCCTCACGGTACTGGTTCACTATCGGTCACTAGGGAGTATTTAGCCTTGGGAGATGGTCCTCCCGGATTCCGACGGAATTTCACGTGTTCCGCCGTACTCAGGATCCACTCAGGAGAGAACGAAGTTTTGACTACAGGGCTGTTACCTCCTATGGCGGGCCTTTCCAGACCTCTTCATCTACCTCGTTCTTTTGTAACTCCGTATAGAGTGTCCTACAACCCCAAGAGGCAAGCCTCTTGGTTTGGGCTATCCCGTTTCGCTCGCCGCTACTCAGGGAATCGCTTTTGCTTTCTCTTCCTCCGGGTACTTAGATGTTTCAGTTCCCTGGGTCTGCCTTCTCATATCCTATGTATTCAGATATGGATACCACTCCATTACGAGTGGTGGGTTTCCCCATTCGGAAATCTCCGGATCAAAGCTTACTTACAGCTCCCCGAAGCATATCGGTGTTAGTCCCGTCCTTCATCGGCTCCTAGTGCCAAGGCATCCACCGTGCGCCCTTTCTAACTTAACCGTTAAAAAGAATCACTACGTGATATCTTGCATTACTAATTGAATGTGATGTCTACTGTTATCTAGTTTTCAAAGAACACGTTTCGAAGGAATGATCCTTCAAAACTAAACAAGACAGGGAACGTTCTGTTTATAAGACCCAAGGTCTTATATTCCGTTAAAATCCTTAGAAAGGAGGTGATCCAGCCGCACCTTCCGATACGGCTACCTTGTTACGACTTCACCCCAATCATCTGTCCCACCTTCGGCGGCTGGCTCCATAAAGGTTACCTCACCGACTTCGGGTGTTACAAACTCTCGTGGTGTGACGGGCGGTGTGTACAAGGCCCGGGAACGTATTCACCGCGGCATGCTGATCCGCGATTACTAGCGATTCCAGCTTCACGCAGTCGAGTTGCAGACTGCGATCCGAACTGAGAACAGATTTGTGGGATTGGCTTAACCTCGCGGTTTCGCTGCCCTTTGTTCTGCCCATTGTAGCACGTGTGTAGCCCAGGTCATAAGGGGCATGATGATTTGACGTCATCCCCACCTTCCTCCGGTTTGTCACCGGCAGTCACCTTAGAGTGCCCAACTGAATGCTGGCAACTAAGATCAAGGGTTGCGCTCGTTGCGGGACTTAACCCAACATCTCACGACACGAGCTGACGACAACCATGCACCACCTGTCACTCTGCCCCCGAAGGGGACGTCCTATCTCTAGGATTGTCAGAGGATGTCAAGACCTGGTAAGGTTCTTCGCGTTGCTTCGAATTAAACCACATGCTCCACCGCTTGTGCGGGCCCCCGTCAATTCCTTTGAGTTTCAGTCTTGCGACCGTACTCCCCAGGCGGAGTGCTTAATGCGTTAGCTGCAGCACTAAGGGGCGGAAACCCCCTAACACTTAGCACTCATCGTTTACGGCGTGGACTACCAGGGTATCTAATCCTGTTTGCTCCCCACGCTTTCGCGCCTCAGCGTCAGTTACAGACCAGAGAGTCGCCTTCGCCACTGGTGTTCCTCCACATCTCTACGCATTTCACCGCTACACGTGGAATTCCACTCTCCTCTTCTGCACTCAAGTTCCCCAGTTTCCAATGACCCTCCCCGGTTGAGCCGGGGGCTTTCACATCAGACTTAAGAAACCGCCTGCGCGCGCTTTACGCCCAATAATTCCGGACAACGCTTGCCACCTACGTATTACCGCGGCTGCTGGCACGTAGTTAGCCGTGGCTTTCTGGTTAGGTACCGTCAAGGTGCCGCCCTATTTGAACGGCACTTGTTCTTCCCTAACAACAGAGCTTTACGATCCGAAAACCTTCATCACTCACGCGGCGTTGCTCCGTCAGACTTTCGTCCATTGCGGAAGATTCCCTACTGCTGCCTCCCGTAGGAGTCTGGGCCGTGTCTCAGTCCCAGTGTGGCCGATCACCCTCTCAGGTCGGCTACGCATCGTCGCCTTGGTGAGCCGTTACCTCACCAACTAGCTAATGCGCCGCGGGTCCATCTGTAAGTGGTAGCCGAAGCCACCTTTTATGTCTGAACCATGCGGTTCAAACAAGCATCCGGTATTAGCCCCGGTTTCCCGGAGTTATCCCAGTCTTACAGGCAGGTTACCCACGTGTTACTCACCCGTCCGCCGCTAACATCAGGGAGCAAGCTCCCATCTGTCCGCTCGACTTGCATGTATTAGGCACGCCGCCAGCGTTCGTCCTGAGCCAGGATCAAACTCTCCGATAAAGTAGTTTGACTGACTACGCACATCGCTGTGCGATTTATTTAAAACTTTGAATTAACAGGTACGTTTTGTCTTGTTTAGTTTTCAAAGATCATTACCGCTTGTTGAAGCAACTTTATTATCTTACCACTCAGCTTCTTTTATGTCAACAACTTTTTTTAAGTTGTTTCCGAAGCTTTTTGGTGTTGTCTTCTTTTCATCATCGACGTTAAATAAT
>NZ_JBHVVM010000060.1:0-7745 GCF_042883525.1 Streptomyces sp. NPDC058195 | reverse complement strand
CCCCGGGAGTGCGCACTCCCGGGGCCTCTCGCGTACCGGTGACTCAGGCCAGCCGCTTGACGGCCGCCGCCACCCGCTCGTCCGTGGCCGTGAACGCCACCCGTACGAAGCGGTCTCCGGCCGGACCGTAGAAGTCGCCCGGCGCGACCAGGATGCCGAGCTCCGCCAGGTACGCCACGGTCTCCCAGCACGGTTCGTCCCGGGTCGCCCACAGGTAGAGGCTGGCCTCGCTGTGCTCGACGCGGAAGCCGTGCGCCTCCAGAGCGGCGCGCAGCGCGGTGCGCCGCTCGGCGTACCGGGCCCGCTGTCCGGCCACGTGCGCGTCGTCGCCGAGCGCCGCGACCGCCGCCGCCTGGACCGGGGCGGGGGTCATCATGCCGCCGTGCTTGCGGATCAGCAGCAGCTCGCCCAGGACCGCCGCGTCGCCCGCGATGAAGGCCGCGCGGTATCCGGCGAGGTTGGAGCGCTTGGACAGCGAGTGGACGGCGACGACGCCCTCGTACGTACCGCCGCAGACATCCGGGTGGAGCACGGAGACCGGCTCGGCCTCCCAGCCGAGCTCCAGGTAGCACTCGTCGCTGAAGACCAGCACCCCGTGCTCACGGGCCCAGGCGACGATCCGGGTCAGCTCCTCCCTGGGCAGGACGCGGCCGGTCGGGTTCGACGGCGAGTTGAGCCAGAGCAGCTTCAGCCCGGCCGGGTCCAGCTCCGTCGGGTCGTCGTAGACGACGGGCTCGGCGCCGCAGAGCCGGGCGCCCACCTCGTACGTCGGGTAGGCGAGCCGGGGGTAGGCCACCTTGTCGCCCGCGCCGAGGCCGAGCTGGGTCGGCAGCCAGGCCACCAGCTCCTTCGAACCGACGACCGGCAGGACGTTCTCGTGACCGGCGCCGCGCGCGCCGAGCCGCCGCTCCAGCCAGCCGGTGATCGCGTCACGCAGCTCGGCGGTCCCCCACACCGTCGGATAGCCGGGGCTGTCCGCGGCGGCGACCAGCGCCCGCTGGATCAGCTCGGGCACCGGGTCGACGGGCGTGCCCACCGACAGGTCCACGATGCCGTCCGGGTGGGCGGCGGCCGTCGACTTGAAGGGCGTGAGCTTGTCCCAGGGGAAGACCGGGAGGCGGGAGGAGACTGCGGACACGGATCTCTGCTTTCTCATACGGAGCGGAAAACACCTCGGTCCCGCACGGTGACGAGCCGTACGGGACCGGGGCGGCGCACTTGTGGGCCGCCGACTACTGGTTCTGCGGCGGGAGCGCGGCGATGAACGGGTGATCGCGCTCGATCAGGCCGAGCTTGGAAGCACCACCGGGAGACCCGAGGTCGTCGAAGAACTCGACGTTCGCCTTGTAGTAGTCCTTCCACTCCTCCGGGGTGTCGTCCTCGTAGAAGATCGCCTCGACCGGGCACACCGGCTCACAGGCTCCGCAGTCGACACACTCGTCCGGGTGGATGTACAAGGACCGCTGGCCCTCGTAGATGCAGTCGACGGGGCACTCTTCGATGCAGGCCTTGTCCTTGACGTCGACACAAGGCTGCGCGATGACGTAGGTCACGCTGTCGTTCCTCCTCGGTAGGGCGTTGGCTCTCGCGCGGGAGCGCGGCGTCGTCGATGCCCGCCCCTAGTATCTCCGTTCCGGGGCACGAACCGAACAGGAGGGGCGTACAGAGCCGTGGAATTCACCATCGGCGGACAGCTCACGGTCCGAATCACACCTGCTGACGTGGGCAAACGTGTATCAGTCCGGCGTATGTGCGAGAGCGGCCCGCAAGGGGCGCTCTTCGCGGACACGGTCGGCGTTCTCACATCGTGGGACGACGGTGTGCTCTCGATCACACCCAGGAACGGTGAGCCGGTCCGCATCGCCGAGGCGGTTCTGGTGGCGGGCAAGGTGGTGCCCGCGGCCCCGGCCCGGCGGCGCGGTCCGGCGGCCTCCTTCGCGGAACTCGCCGCGGTCTGCGCCCGCGCGTGGCCGCCGGTGGAGAGCGAGCCGCTGGGCGACTGGCGGCTGCGCGCCGCACGGGGCTTCACCCGGCGCGCCAACTCCGTACTGCCGCTCGGCGATCCGGGCCTCCCGCTGGACGACGCCCTCGGGTACGTCCGGGAGTGGTACGGGCGCCGTGAGCTGCCCGCGTACCTCCAGGTCGCGACCGGCGCCGAGGGCACCCAGGAAGTACTCGCCGCGGCGCTGACGGAGCGCGGCTGGCGCCGCGAGG
This sequence comes from Streptomyces sp. NPDC058195, assembly GCF_042883525.1. NCBI lineage: Bacteria > Bacillati > Actinomycetota > Actinomycetes > Kitasatosporales > Streptomycetaceae > Streptomyces > Streptomyces sp. NPDC058195. The sequence continues at coordinate 5,531 of NZ_JBHVVM010000060.1, read as the reverse complement.
TGACGACGGAGGTCCGCGTGGCCGGGCTGGCCCCGGTCGGCGACCTGGACGCGGACGTGTCCCGGGTACGGCTGGGCCGGGAGCCCGACGAGACCTGGCTCGCCCGCTACCAGCGCTTCGAGACCCCGGGCCCGCACGTCCTCGCGGTGCTGCGCGGCGGCCCCTCGGTGTGGTTCGCCTCGGTGCCCGGTGACGAGGAGGGCGCACCGCCCGCCGCGATCGGGCGGTGCGTGGTGGACGGGCGCTGGGCCGGATTCATGGCCGTCGAGGTCGGCCCGGCACACCGCCGCCAGGGGCTGGCCACCTCGGTGATGACCGCGCTCGCCCGCCAGGCCCTGGCGGAGGGCGCGTCGGCGGCGTGGCTCCAGGTCGAGCAGGACAACCCGGGGGCGCGGGCGCTGTACGACGGCATGGGCTTCGCGGTCCACCACCTCTACCACCACTTCCGGTCGGCGTGAGCGGGGGCGGGCGGGCGCGATGAGTACGGAATCCGCCGGGCGGCCGGGCCGTCCGGACCAGGAGTCCTGGCGCCGGCGGTTCGCCGAGGAGGCGCGGGCCGAGCGGCCGGACCTCGCGCTGCTCTGCCTGCTGCTGGGCGCGGTGGCCGATCCGGAGCTGGACGCGCACGGGATCGACGCGGCGCAGATCGAGCTGGACGAGCTGGCGGGGCAACTGCCCTACGGGGTCCGCGGCGGCCGGGCCTGGGCGTCCGCCCTGGCCGGGCTGCTCGGTGAGCGGTGCGGGTTCGCGGGGTCCTCGGCCGACTACCGGCGGCTGGAGTCGTCGTTGCTGCACGCGGTGCTGCGCAGGCGTCGCGGGCTGCCGATCCTGCTGTCCGTGGTGTGGATCGAGGTCGCGCGGCGGGCGGGCGCCCCGGTGTACGGGGTGGCGCTGCCCGGTCATTTCGTCGTCGGCTTCGGCGATCCGGCCGAGCAGGTGCTGGCCGACCCCTTCGACGGCGGGCGGCCGATGAGCGGTCAGGACGCGGAGCTGCTGGCGGCGGGGGCGACCGGCCGGCCGCTCGACGCCTCGATGATGGAGCCCGCGCGGACCCTGGACATCGTGCAGCGCGTCCTGAACAACATCCGGGCCTGGGCTTCGGCCCGCCCGGAGCGCACGGACGTGGCGCTGTGGGCGGTGGAGCTGTCACTGCTGCTCCCCTCGCACCCTGCCCGGCTCCGCTACGAGCGGGCCCAGCTGCTCGTCCAGAGCGGGCAGTTCCAGCGCGGGGCGGCGGAGATGGAGGAGTACGCGGACGTGGTCGACGGGGTCGAGCCCGCGGCGGCGGAGGCGATCCGTCACCGGGCGCGGGCAGCCCGCTCCCTGCTCAACTGACGGCTCTCCCGGGTCAGGCCCTAGTCCGCCCATCGGCGCAGCAGCCGTTCCCGCTCGGCACCCCGGGGCGCCCCGCCCTCGGCGCGGCCCCACTCCGCCATGGCCGTCAGCGTCGTGGCCATCGTCCCGGCGCCCTCGGTGAGCCGGGACAGGACGGCCCCGGAGAGGCCCGCCTCCGCCTCGGAGTAACCGGCCGCCGCGGCGGTGTAGGCCCGCAGCGCGTGCTCGGACCCGCCGGACTCCACCCGCAGGGTCATCATCGGCGGGGCCTCGCCCGACCGGAGCGGGCGCTCGGGCAGGACGAGGTTCATCACCGTTTCCACCGCCACGGTCCCGATGATCCCGGCCCGCCGCGTCAGGGACTTCAGGGGGACGTCGGCCAGGGTCAGGGCCTGTACGTCCTCCCAGAGCCAGAGGCTGGACTGCCCGTCGCCCAGACCCAGCACGCCCTCGGGCGTCAGCCGTACCCCGGGAGCCCGGCCGGACGGCTTCGCGCCCAGGTACACATCGCCCTCGGCGATCCAGAACAGGCCGACCATGGCCATCGGTCGCTCACTCCCCCTCGATCGGTCGGGCCGCTCCCGGTGGCGCGCCCCGGCCCGATCCTAAAGGGTGTCCTCCCAGCTCAGCGCGGCTGTTCACCGGCGGCGACCCCGCGCACCGTACGCAGCAGATACTCCTTGCGGTGGAGCGGGTCGCGGTCCGTGCGCGGCCGGTCCGGGGGCGTGCCGACGACGGGCAGGTAGCGGGCGAAGCCGGATTCGAGCACCCCCTCGCCCCGCGTCAGGGCCGGGAGCCGCTGCTGGAGTTCGTGGATCCGGGCCGCCGGGACCTCCCCTTCCAGTACGCAGACGGCACCGTGCGGGGCGGGTGTCCCCGGGACGGCCCGCAGCCGGGCGAGCACGGGCAGCACCGGGCCGAGCAGATCCGCGGGGAGCTCCAGCCGGAACCGGTGGACCGGCTCGTACACCGTGGTACCGGCCCGCTTCAGCGCGTCCATCAGCACCAGCGGGGTCAGATCGCGGAAGTCGCCCGCGGTGCTCGACATGCTCTTGTCGAAGGTCGCGTGGGAGTGGCTCTGGCGGGGCCAGTAGCCAGAACGCGTCAGGGTGACGACGCAGTCGGTGACCTGCCAGCCGTGAATTCCCTGGGCCAGGGTCTCTTTCACGGTGTCTTCCACCGCCCGCATCAGGGAAAAGGGCATCGAGCCCAGTTCCACCTCCAGCCGGTAGGAGATTCCGCTGCCGGCCGGCGCGGGATCGACCCTGAGGCCGATGGTCGCCAGAAAGGGATTGCCGTCCTGCTCGATGATCTCGTGCGCCGCACCGCTGCCGTCCGGCCGTTCCAGACAGATGGTGGTGGTCTCGCGGAAGGTGACGCCGATTCCGAATTCCTCGGCCAGCGTCGCCTGGATGACTTCCTTCTGCACCTCCCCGTAGAGCGAGACGGACACCTCGTCGCGGACGTCGTCCTGCCGCAGGTCGATCAGCGGGTCCTGCTCGGCGAGCCGGGCGAGCGCGATATGCAGCTCACCCCGGTTCGCCGGAGGGCGGGGGACCACCACGGACTCCAGGGTGGGCGGCGCGAACCACCGGCGCGGCCGGGCGGTGTCCGGTACGCCGACGGGGTCGCCGATCCGGATGCCGGTGAGCCCCTGGAGCTTGGCGATCCGGCCCGCGCCGACCTCCGGCCCGCTGACGGCAGAGCCCTGGTCGAAGACGCTGATCCCGGTCACCTTGCCCTCGGTGCGCCGGTCGTCCCGGCCGAAGGCCAGCCGGTCGCGGACCCGGACGGTGCCGGAGAACATCCGTACGTACGCCGTCCGCTCGCCGCCCGGCCCGCGCTCCACCTTGAAGACCGTGCCCGAGACCGGCCCGGCTCCATCGCCGCGGGCGGCGGGCAGCAGCTCCCTGACCCCGGCGACCAGGGCATCCACCCCGGCGCCGGTGATCGCCGAGCCGAAGTACACCGGATGCACCAGGGCCCGCCCGGTCTGCGCGGCCAGCTCCTCGCGCAGCCGGTGGTACGGGAGCGAGGCGGCGTCCCGGACGTACGCGTCGAGCAGGGCGTCGTCGTGGTCGGCGAGCAGTTCGGTGAGCCGGTCCGTGAAGCCGGTGTCGGCACCGGTGTACGGCACGCAGCGGGCGCCGGGACCGCCCGGCCCCTCGACGCGGCCCATGGCGAGGACGGCCGGGGTGAGCTTCTCGGCGATGCCGCGCAGTACGGCCCCGTCCCGCGCGCCGCCCCGGTCGACCTTGTTCACGAAGATCAGGGCCGGAATGCGCAGGCGTCGCAGCGTCCGCATCAGTACACGGGTCTGCGCCTGTACGCCTTCCACGGCGGAGACGACCAGCACGGCGCCGTCGAGCACATTCAGTACGCGTTCGACCTCGGCGATGAAATCGGGGTGACCGGGGGTGTCGATCAGATTGACCGTGGTGTCGTCGACGGCGAACGAGACGACGGCGGACTTGATGGTGATACCGCGTTGCCGTTCGAGTGCCAGGGAATCGGTCCGGGTGCTGCCGTCGTCGACGCTTCCGATCTCGTCGATGACTCCGGCAGTGTGAAGCAGCCGTTCCGTCAGGCTCGTCTTACCCGCGTCGACATGCGCCAGGATTCCAAGGTTCAGCGTGTGCACGAAACTCCATGTCATCAAAGCCAGTGATAATTCCCGCCTGAATGAACATGGGAGTTCCTCGCATGACCCGCTCCTTCGGTCGGCCGATGTCGGCGACGAGTAGAGCAGAGCACCGAATCACCGGACAACCGGTTTTGTCCGCCGCGGTCGCTCCGCCGCCGTCCCGCCTCCCCCGGCACTCCGATGCCGCCGTCCCGGACACCTGAGGGCGCTCAAAGCAAGGAGGCGGGCTGCGGCGCGTCGGCCGCCCCCAGGCGTCCGGGGGACGGTTCGGTGACGTTCCGGAGGCGGAACGGGCGCGGGCCGGGAACAGCGAGAAACACGGAGTGGGCGGGGCACGATCCGCGCACCTCGCGTCAATTCCCTTCCCCCACAGGCGCGTTCACAGGAGCGGCGGAGCTACGCGGGACGGGCGAGGCGCGCCAGGCAGCGGCGCGGGCGCGGCAAACGGGTGGGGGCGCGTCGCCCAAACCTCCGGCGTCGCCGACGTGCAGTCCAACGGGTGATTATCAGCCTCATGCCACCCGAAGAGCCCACGCGACGGCTCCCGTGCGGCTCTCTCCGATGGCGCGCACCGGCATTCCGGCTGACGGTGGATCACGTCGCCACTGCGCCACATTGAGTCGACAGCCCGTCACTCTACGCAGTTGCAACGGAAGGAATGTGTTCAGATGCGCTCTGCCCGCACACTGTTCGCTTCGGCCGCTGTCACAGCGGTTCTCGCCATCACCGGCCCGGCCGCCTACGCCATGGCGACGTCCGGCGACTCGGGCCACGACAACGGCTACTCGTCCTCGCAGGACGAAGACTACGGAGACCGCGGCGGCGACCGCGGAGGAGACCGCGGCGGCGACCGCGGAGGAGACCGCGGCGGCGACCGCGGTGGAGACCACGGAGACCGCGGCGGCGACCGCGGTGGAGACCACGGAGACCGCGGCGGCAAGGGCGGCGGCGACCACGGCGACCGTGGTGGAGACCGCGGCGGCAAGGGCGGCGACCACGGCCGCCCGCACGGCGGCATCCACACCGGCGGGGGCTTCATGGCCCGCGTGATCACCGGGGAGAACGGCCCCGACGACGGCGGCGACCGCGGCGGCTACGGCGGCGGCGACCGCGGTGGAGACCGCGGTGGCAAGGGTGGCGACCACGGCCGCGGCGGTCACGGCGACCGCGGCGGCAAGGGCGGCGACCACGGCCGCCCGCACGGCGGCATCCACACCGGCGGCGGCTTCATGGCCGCTGCGGTCGCCGGGGAGAACGGCCCCGACGACGGCGGCGACCGCGGCGGCTACGGCGGCGGCGACCGCGGCGGCAAGGGCGGCTACGGCGGCGACCGCGGTGGCAAGGGCGGCGGCGACCACGGCCGCGGCGGTCACGGCGACCGCGGCGACCGTCCCCACGGTGGCGTGCACACGGGTGGCGGCTTCATGGCCGCTGTGGTCGCCGGGGAGAACGGCCCTGACGACGGCGGCGACCGCGGCGGCTACGGCGGCGGCGACCGCGGTGGAGACCGCGGTGGCAAGGGTGGCGACCACGGCCGCGGCGGTAACGGCGA
>NZ_JBHVVM010000059.1:0-8078 GCF_042883525.1 Streptomyces sp. NPDC058195 | reverse complement strand
TGACAGCGGCGGGCAACTGCCTGGTGTCGTCGGCGCCAGTTCGACCAGCTCACCGCGTGGTGGCGGCCTCGATGTCCGTGCAGGTGCGGGGGCCGGGGCCGACAAGCTGCCAGGAGTCGCCGAACCTCCGCCACTGTGAGCTCGATGGTCCCGGCTGCCTCACCCGTTCTCCCCCTTTTCACGGGCCTGGTGCACCGTGGCTGCCAGGAAGGCGTGCGCGAGCATCACCAGGGTGATGTGCCGGTACCAACCCGGGTAACGGCGGACTTCGTACTGATCCAGGCCACACTCGTTCTTCGCGGCCTGGAAACACTCCTCGATCGCCCACCGCGTCCCGGCGATTCGCACCAGTTCCTGGGCGGTGGTCTCCAAAGGGGCGTAGGCCGGCCTTGGGGACCAGCGGAACAGCCAATAACGCTAAGCCGGTGATCTTGGTCAGGCTGGGGATCCGAGGGTGCTGACGCGGTTCTCGTACTCGCGGCGAGCCTTGCGCTGAGCCGGGATCGCTGCGGCGCCGTCGAGGGACTGGCAGCGGGCGAGGAGTTGGCGGTGCACGGCGCAGACGGCGCTGACGCGCAGGGTGTAGCCCTGGCCGCGCCGTACGGTCACGCCCTCGTCGAGCGCGGCCCGCTCGGCGGGCTCCAGGTCAATCGTGTGGAGGAAGTCGGCGACCTTGCCCGGCATGTCGAGGGTGACCGGCAGCTCCGGGGCCGGGACGTCCTCTTCGATGGCGGTGTGGTCGGGCAGGAGGTCGGCGACGGCCGTGCGGATCGCGCCGCGGCTGACGCCGTGGTCGCGTGCGAGGGCTGCGATGGACCGGCCTTCCAGGTACGCGGTGCGTACATCGGCGGTCTTCGCGGCCGCCACGGCGGGGCGGCGTCCGCCCTTGCTGCCCTTGGCCTCGGCGGCGCGCAGCCCGTCGTAGGTCAGCTCGCGCTGGAGGTCGCGTTGGAGTTCGCCGGCGGCGGCGAGGGTCTGCACCATGAACTTCACGGTGGACAGCAGCTCGCCGGTGCGCGGGTGGCGGGCGGTGAGGTCCATCGCGGAGAACGCGCCGTCGTGGATGCGCAGCGCCACCTGGTCGCGGTGGAGGACATCGAGCACGTCGAGGATGTGGCCGGTGCCGCGTACGAGGCGGAACATCTCGGAGATGTGCAGGGTGTCGCCCGGCCGCGCGTACGTCAGCAGCTCGCGGAACTTCGGGCGCTGGAGGGGGTGGAGGCGGCTGGAGGTTCCCGGGTCCTCCTCGAAGATGACCGGGTCCTCGATCCCGGCCTCGTCCAGGACGAGGTTCTGCCGGGCGGTGGACTGCTGGTCGGTCGAGACCCGCTTGTAGACCAGGTTCGCCACCGAGGGGCCCCTTCCGTACGGATGATCGGACCCTATCTGTCGTCAAACCCTGTCAGCAATCACCATCGGATCTGATTGGATTCGCGGCGCCGCGAACCCCCGGATTGCGGGGGTTCATTGGACGCGTCGACCGCCTGTCGTCAAACGATCGTTTGCCGACACCGAACATCCGCCCGCCCATCGGATCAACCGGACGTGAAGGCTCGCGACGAAGCGGGGGACCCCCTGTGCGCATCCACGATTGCCGGATATTGAGGTTACTTTGGAGTTTAAATAGGAGCCTAGCAAGCTAACTTGACGCATAGTGAGAAGCGTGCGTAGCTTTGAGGATTACGTGAGCCACATAGCAACCCACCGGCTCGGAAAGGAAGTTATCCGTGACCATCACTGTCGACTCGTCGCGCCTCTCCCTGGTGCGTGAGGAGTCCACCTACCTGGCGATCCGCACCAGCCAGGGCGGCCGGACCGTCTACACGACGCGCATCCCGCTCGCCGACCTTTCGGTCATCCTCACTATCCCCGACCCGGCCAAGCCGGACCCGGACAACCGCAAGGTAGACATCAACCACGCCAAGGGCTTCGGCCAGTACCTCGCCGACAACCCCAGGTGGGTGGCCCCGGCCCTCCTCATCCGCGACACCGGCGGCTGCCGCTTCGAGCCGATCAGCGAAGACGGCTCGGTCGGCTACCTCACTGTCCCGTGGTCCATCGGCGGCATCGGACGCCTGATCACGATCGACGGCCAGCACCGCATCCTCGGGGTCCACCTGGAAAAGAAGCGCATCACGGACGAGGTCTCCCGCATCGACCGGGAGATCCACCGCGCCAACGAGGCTAAGAAGGCGAAGCTGGAGCAGGACCGCGAGGCACTGATCGGCCGAATGCAGCGACTTAAGGACGAGTTCGTCGGCATTGACATCTACGTGGAGCCCGACGGCGTCAGCGGCCAGCAGATGTTCGTCGACGTCGCGGACAATGCCAAGGGCATCTCCGGTGCCGTCCGGGCCCGCTTCGACACCTCGCGCATCGCCAACCGCACGCTCAGCGACATCGTCGTCCACCCCCTCTTCCTGGGCAAGGTCGACATCGAGCGGGACCGGATGACCCTGACCAACCGCAACCTGATGGGCGCCAAGCACGTCGCCGACATCACGCGGGCCGTCATCGCCGGTCCCGGTGGCCGCGTCAGCAAGAAGGTCGAGTCGCTGACCGACAACGAGGTCATCGAGAGCGTCCGCGGCTTCCTGGATGTCATCTCCATCGCTTTCACCGCGCTCGCGGAGATCACCGAGGAGGACGTGGACAACTACGACCCCTCGCTCTCCGAGAAGAAGAAGAACGAGCCGCCGGCGCCCCCCACCAAGGCCATGAGGCTGCGCGAGACCTCGCTCCTGGGCTCTGTGGGCATGCTCCGCGTCCTGGGCGGCGTCTACCGCAACCTGCGGGAGGACGGAGCCGAGGACGGTGACATCCAGGAGTTCTTCAAGCGGCTCGACCGGCACATGACCGCCCCGGTCACCGAGGACAGCATCTGGCGTACCACAGCCGCGAACGAGGACTTCGAGCCGAACGCCTCCGCCCCGATCATGCGTCAGCAGAACGTCGTGCACCTGACCAAGGTGATCACGGACTGGTACAAGAAGGCCCCGGCCGCCATCTGATCCACCAGCAACACAGGAGCCCCCTCCACATCTCACGCGGAGGGGGCTCCTTGGTTTCCAATGTACGCGGGCTGTGCAACGGGCCTTGCACCGGCGGGTGCCCCGGCTGTGCGATGAGCTGAAGGCCCTGACCGCCCAGGCGCAGTCCCTGATGCCTCCCGCGCGGCAGGCACACTACGTGGAGAACCTGCCCGTTCCCCTTCAGCAGCAGTGACGCACTCGGTTGGAGCCGGCTGTCAGTAGCCCGCTGCTTCCCTCATCCGGCGACGGACCTCGTCACCGAAGAACACAGGAGCCTTCGCGCCCGGATAAGGGTGGGAGTGGTGGTAGTCGCCTGTCTTGGGATCAAAAACGAAGAACGCCGTCCACGTTCCTCTCCCGTTGGATTCGATCAGTGCTTCCACGCAGAAGCCGTTCGTCACGACCCTCCTGACCCGCCAGGAGTCTTTTGCGACGGCGCGCACGAGGGCGGCGAACTCGATCTCCGCAGACGTCGGGATCCTGGCGCCCGGCGACTCGTCGACCTCGACGGCCCCCACGGTGGACTGCTTCATGGCGACCTTGATGAGCAGGCCAGCCGCAACGACAGCCAGGGTGGCGGCGCCCTTCAGCAGGCTCATGGCTGCGCCGCCGGTGCCGGGAGTGCTCCCGGCATCCTCGCTACGGGTGTTCTGGTCGGGCACGCGGGCCCCCCTTCAGATCAGAAAATCTGCCGCCAGAGTAGTGGTCGTGCAGCCATCCGTCCGATGGGTCGCAGCTATGGCGGGTTCAGCCAAGGTGAGCGGGGTCAGGCCGCGCCGGTCGGCGGGCGTGAGGAGGCTGACCCTCCCAAAGGGCGGATGCGGCGGTCACTCCTCCTGGCCGTCGTCGTCATCCTCAAGGTCGACTGTGTCCGGGTCGCGCAGGGGCCGCAGCCCCTGGACGGGCTGGGAGGCGGTGAAGCTGTAGCGGCCCAGGCAGTTGAGGTTCTTGTGCTTGAGCGGGGAGAGCCGGGCGAGGTCCTCGTCCCTGATTTCGTGGCCCTCGGCGCGGAGCTGGGCGACGGCGGCGTCGATGTAGCGGGTCGTCCACAGAACCACGGCGTTCAGAACGAGTCCCAGCGAGCCCAACTGATCTTCCATCCCGTCCCGGTATGCCTGGTGGATAGTGCCCTTCTTGCCGTGGCAGATGTCGCGGGCGAGTTTGTGGCGGGACTCCTGGACGGTCAGCTGCTTGTGCATCTGCCGCCGGTAGGTGTCATCGACCGGGTCGACGACAGCGAGCAGGTGCAGGGTCTTGGCGATCCGCCCGTACTCGGCGAACGCCTGCCCCAGCGGCGTGGGATGCCCCTCGCGGCCGAACATCCGCAGCAAGTCGTAGGCCCGTACCTGGTTGGTGACCAGGGAGCCCGCCACCCGCAGCATGTCAGGCCAGTGCGTGACCACCTTCTTCACGTTCACCCTGTTCCGCGCGATCGCCTCCAGCGGCCCGTACCCGCCGGCCGCCTCGGCGCCGGGCATCTGGGCCTTCCAGAACCGCTGGTCTTCGAGGTCCTTGAACCGCGGGGAGAAGCGGTAGCCCAGCATCTTGAAGATGCCGAAGACTATGTCGGAGTAAGAGGCATTGTCGGTGGCGACCATCTCCGGCTTCACCCCGCCGTCCAGGTTCAGCAAAGCGTCCAGGATGAACAGGGAGTCGCGCGGGGTGCCGGGCACCACCATCTGCCCGATGCCGATGACCTGATCGTTGATGGCGTTCAGCCACGTGATTCCGGTCTTCTTCGCGAAGTACTTGGGCGAGGGTGCGGCGTTGATGGTGCGGACGGGGACGACGAAGCGCAGGCCATCGACGGAGGCGAGCAGCCCGTTGCCCCAGAACTGCACGATCGGCACCTTGGCCTGGGCCTCGATCAGCGCGGCGTTCGCTGCGGCGATGGTGTCGGCGCGCAGGTAGTACTGGTCGACGTGGACCAGCCGGGAGCGGGTGAGCGCCTCGTGGTTCGGGTTGATGACCGGGGTCATGCCGATGTTGCATGCCTCGCTCACCAGCAGGGCGACGACCGAGGTGGTCAGGTCCTTCATGCGGGTCCTGCCGTCACCCAAGTGCACGAAGGCATCCAGGAACCCGGTCCAGGCGTGCACCTCGAACAGCAGGTCCGGCAGGTCGATCTTCGGGAGCATCTTCTCGACGCGCTCGCGCAGCCACTTCAGGGACTTCGGCTCACCGAGCGCGTGCAGCTTCTCCACGTTCAGCTTCGCGCGGCCGTTGGACTGCACCTCGATGCTGATCTTCGCGTCGGCGCCGGCCTCCTGAAGCCGTTCGGCCATCTGCTTCCACGTCGCGTCCAGCACCTCGACCAGCTCCGTGAGGTGCTGCTCGGCGTCCTCGGCCAGGCTCAGGCCCGCCAGGACGTCCTCGCGCACCGCCTCCCACCCCTTGCCCTGAAGCAGCCGGGCACGCGGGTCGGACCAGCGGTGCGAGGGGGAGGCGAAGATGTCGCGGCGCTTCAGCGCGCGGAAGAGCTGTTCCAGAACGCACACCACGTACGCGTCCCGGTCCACCGCCCCCTGGGGCAGCTCGGCGTTCGCGTACACCGCCTTGCGCCAGTGCGCCGGCACCAGCTTGTCGTCGACCTCCCGCGGCAGCAGCGGCTTCTCGCCCACCTTCCGCCGCGACAGGGCCGGGAGCCGCTGCACCCCGGTGAGAATCCGTCTGCCGCCGGGCGCCGCGTCCAGCGCCTTCGACTCGCCCAGCAGCGACAGGAACGGGCGCACAGTGTTGTAGCGCAGCGCCAGCGCGCCGCGCAGCGCGGTCTCTGCCGTGTCGTCATCCTCTGGTACCAGGCTCACCACCGTGGCCGCCGCGCTGGACAGCGTGGCCCGGGGCGCGATCTCTTCCAGCGCCCGCCACAGAGCTGTCGTATCCACATCGCCGCCGGTCTCGTCGATGAGCTCCAGCTCCTCGATGACCACCTTCGAGATCCGGGCCGTGATCCGGGCCGCCCGCTCCAACTGCGGCAGGGTCGAAAGCCGCTGCTTGTCGGTGGACCGCTTCGCAGTGCTGATCAGCCTCGTTGCCATCAGGATCTCGAACAGGTCCAGCGCGTCGTCGATCGCCTTGGCCTCCAGGTGGCGCATCACCGCGGTGAGCATCGCCGTGCGCTTGGGCTCCGGGGTCCGCTCCAGCTTCGGCGCCTTGGTGCCCAGCCCGTACCGGGCCAGCGCGGACAGCCGGTTCGGCGGGATCTGCTCCAGTTTGAGGCGGCCCAGCTGGAAGGCGGCGATGTCCTCGACCCGCTGCAACGCGGCCTTCAACGCGGTGCCGGTGGTTCGCGTCGGCGGCCGGCGCATCCGCTCCAGCTCCGAGTACCGCTTGCCCTCCGGCGTCTTCAGCGTGGCGACCAGGTCCCCGGGCAGAGCCGGGTCCGCGCGCCGGGCCGCCCTGGCGACCGTGGCGTGCAGCCGCTTGTCCGCGACGGCACGGACCTCGGCGACCTGCCGGGCCAGCACGCTCACCCCCGGCAGCAGTACCCGGTTGCGGCGCAGCCAGCCCACCCCGTGATCGAACAGGGCCTTCGGCCCCTCCGCGTGCGCCGTCCACGCACGCCCGTGCAGGAAGGCCCGGAACTTCCGGCCCTGGTCATGGTCCTCGTACTGGTGGTAGCCGTACGCGTCACGTATTTCCCACGCATGCTCGTACGGCGTTGGCCTGCGCTCCGTGTACCGCTTGATCAGGGAGACGTCCTCGATACCCAGCTGCTCGGCCAGATGCTCGACGACCGGCCACGGCACCGCGAGAGGGTCCTCCAGGAACAGCCCGACGTACCTGACCGTGCACATCTGGAGAGCGAAGCCGAGACGGTTGTGATCCCCACGCCGCTTCGCGATCAGTTTCAGGTCCTCGTCATCGAGGAAGAAGAACCGCTCCAGCTCAGGCCTCGTTGGCTCCTCGGCGAACTTCCCGTACGCCTCAGCCTGCTCATCAGTCAGAAATTCCACCGGCATGCGGCGGACCGTAGCCATCCCCCACCAGTGATCAAGGATCTTCCGCCGAACCACCGCAAGAGACCGATCACCTGTGCTAGGCGCCCAAGATCAAGTGCTTAGCGTTACTGGCTGTTCCGCTGGTCCCCAAGGCCGTAGGCGAGGTAGTAGGCGATCTCGTCGGGCTTGCGGATGCTGCGACGGGCCAGCGCCCACCGCATCCGGTGAGGGACCTCGCCCTGGTAGTCGAACTCGGCGACGGCCGGCAGTCGCACCGCCGCCCAGTGGTAGACGCGCGGTCCCTTCGCGCCGTTGCCGCATGAGGTCTTCTCCCAGACCTCGTCCGGCGCCTGTGCGAACAGGCCCTCGATGCGGGGACAACCCACGGTGAACTGGGACTTGGGCACGGCCAGCACGTAGCCGACGCCCGACTGCTCCAGCAGTCGGCGGAAGCGGCTCTCCTGTCCGTAGGCGGAATCCGCGGTGACCCAGGTGATGGGCAGTGGCGAGCCGAGGGCACGCAGCACCATGCGCCGGGCCAGTTCACCCTTGGTGGCGAACTCCCGGTCGTCGGGGACCTTGGCCGCGCGGCAGCGTTCGCGGTCCTCGGCCCAGGACTTGGGGATATACAGCTCGCGGTCGACCAAAGCCCGGCCGCGGGCGGTGGCATAGGCGGCGAAGACTCCGATCTGGCAGTTCTCCGTGCGACCTGCGGTCCCGGAGTATTGGCGCTGGACCCCGGCGGAGGTGGTGCCCTTCTTGATGAACCCGGTGTCGTCGATGATGAGGACTCCGTCGTCCGCGCCAAGCTTGTGGGCGACGTATTCCTGCAGTTCATCGCGGATTTCGTCAGGCTCCCACTTCGCGCCGGCAAGCAGATGCTGCAGACCGTCGGGGGTGGCGTGGCCTGCCTGCTCGGCCAGCTGCCAGCTGTTCTTCCGGGCCACCGGGGCGAGCAGCCCGCGCACGTAGTCACGCATGCGGCGGCGAAGTTCCACACGGCTGAAGCGATGACCGATGGCCACGAAGAGGTCGTCCAGTTCAAGGTCCCACTGCTCGGCAACATGCTCGGTGATCACGTGGGAAGTTTTCCCACCCGCTGTCG
>NZ_JBHVVM010000058.1:0-8330 GCF_042883525.1 Streptomyces sp. NPDC058195 | reverse complement strand
CTGTGCCAGCGCCCCGCACCCGCCCTCCTCCGGACGGGGCGGCTCCCGGGTTCAGCCACCCATCGCCGCGACCACCGAACGCGGGCGCATGTCGGTCCAGTTGGCCTCGATGAACTCGCCGCATTCCTGCTTGCTGGCCTCGTCCTTCACCAGCTCCCAGCCCGCCGGCTGCTGAATCCGGGCCGGCCACAGCGAATACTGGCCCTCCTCGTTGGCCAGCACTACATAGCGGCCCTGGGCGTCCTCGAACGGGTTGGTTGCCATGATTTCCACCTCGATTGGGCGAAGTTGAACGCGATGTCTTCGGTTGCTTCTGAGTGTTTCGGCTGTAGGAAATGCTAGAAGGCGTCGTCCGCGCCGCCGGGCAGTAGCACAGGCAGTACGGCGGCACGACCGGCCGCGCGGTCAGATGAGCGCATGAGCCTTGCGGTGGGTGTGGGTGAGCGCCACCCCGGTCGCCACGGTCGCCGCGCGCACCGCGCCCAGTGCCTCGCGCACCAGCTCCGAACGCTCCACCGGCATCACCTCGAACCCGGGCTGACCCGCGCGGACGATGTTCACCGCGGCTTCGAGCACCGCGACCTGGGCCTCCCCGAGCGCCTCTCGCCGGTCGACCCGTTCCCGTACCTCCGCCAGGACGTCCGCGAGCACGTCCGCCGCGGGGACGCTGTGGCCGGTCTCTGTCATGTCGTGACTCCTCGGTCTGCCGCCGGCGGTGTGCCGCGCGCTGGATTCTGCGGGTGCAGTAAGGCCAGTCTCACGTTCCGCCGACCGCCCGGCACCGTTCTTCTGCTCAACTGCTGCTCTGCTGCCGCCCAGTTGCCGCCGGTCACGCCGGAAACGCCCGCACGGCGAATCTACGGTGGTGGCCGAAAGGAAGTTCCGGGCCCGTTCCGGATCTCTTTCTCCCCTGTCATCCAATGATGTGGACGAAGCGAACAATGAAACCTGCGGAATGGGCGGCTCGTCATCGATCCGGGCCGCTGGACGTTGTTGTCACCGGACTCCAGTCCGATGCGCACACCTGGAATCTCATCTACATCCAATTGCTGCTCGAAGACCTCGGACACAAGGTCGTCAATCTGGGTTCCTGTGTTCCCGAGGACGAGATCGTCGAGTCCTGCTGCAAGTTCCAGCCCGACCTTCTGGTCGTCAGCAGCGTCAACGGACACGGCTTCCACGACGCCGAACCGCTGATCGGGGCCATCCGGTCGCGCTGGGAACTCACGGGCCTGCCCGCGGTCATCGGCGGCAAGCTCGGCGTGTCCGGGAACGGGGGGGAAGAGGCCGACGCCCTCATGCGGGCCGGGTTCGACGCGGTCTTCCAGGACGGTGGCGACATCGCCGCCTTCGAGTCGTACGTCGGCTCCCTGCCCAAGGAGGTGGAACGGTGACCGCGCCGGCCCGGGAGGCGCCCCCCGGCGCCCCTGCCGCCGTGCACCGGCGCCCGCACTCCTTCGGCCGCTTCGTCGCCGAGGCGCAGGCCCGCGGAACGCTCGTGGTGCAGCCCCGGATGGGCTTCTCCGACCCCGCGCTGATGCGGGCCGGACTGCTGGCCACCAAGAACGCCACCGACGGCGTCGTCGGCACCATGACGATCGACAGCTACACCCGGGTCAACGACGAGCCCTCCGCGGCCCGCGCGCTGAGCGGCGGCGTGCCCCTCAACGGCTTCCCGATCACCCACTACAGCCCGCAGACCTCCCGCTGGGTCCTCGACGGCGTCGAGGACGCCGCCTTCCCCGTGCAGATCCGGCACGGCTCGGCCCGCCCCCAGCGCATCGTGGCCGCACTGGCCCGGCTGGGCCTGGACGCCACCGAGGGCGGCCCGGTCTCCTACTGCCTGCCCTACGGACGCACCCCGCTCCTGGACTCCGTACGCAACTGGCAGGAGAGCTGCGCCTTTCTGGCCGGACTGCGCGGCACTGGGGCGGAACCGCACCTGGAGACGTTCGGCGGCTGCATGCTCGGCCAGCTGTGCCCGCCCGGACTGCTCGTCGCGATCAGCGCGCTGGAGGCGCTCTTCTTCCACCGGGCGGGGCTGCGCAGCATCTCGCTCAGCTACGCCCAGCAGGTCAACGCCGCCCAGGACCGCGAGGCGATGCACGCCCTGCGCCGGCTGGCCGCCGAGTTCCTGCCGGACACCGAATGGCACATCGTCCTCTACACCTACATGGGCCTCTACCCGCAGACCCGGACCGGTTCCCTGGAGCTCCTGGAGCGTTCGGCCGAACTGGCCGTGGAGACCGGGGCGGCCCGGCTGATCGTGAAGACCGCCGCCGAGGCGCACCGCATTCCCACCGTCGCGGAGAACGTCGAAGCGCTGCGGGTCGCCGCGCGGGCCGCCGCCCGGCACCGTCGCGCGACCGCCGCCGGACACCCGGCCGCGCCCGTCCGGGGCCCGGACTCAGGCCCCGGCCCGGCGGACAACGCCGTGTACGCGGAGGCCCGCGCCCTGGTGGATGCCGTGCTGAACCTGGACGACGACCTGGGGCAGGCCCTGCTCAAGGCCTTCGCCCGCGGCTACCTCGACGTTCCCTACTGCCTGCACCCCGACAACGCGGGCCGCACCCGGAGCCACATCGACGGGTCCGGCCGCCTCACCTGGTCCGAGATCGGGGCGATGCCCCTCGGGCCCGTCCGCGACCGCGGCCGGCGGCTCACCGCCGCCGGACTGTTCGACGCCCTGTCGTTCGTACAGCGCCGCCACGACCGCATCGTTCCCCAGACCGCTCCCCGCCCCACGCTTCCCACGGCGGCCCGTCGCCCGGCGGCCCATCGGCAGCACACCCAGGAGGTAGCACCATGACCAGCCCGACCGCCGCGTTCCAGGACCGTGTCGTGCCCCCGTTCCCGGACTCGCCCGACCAGCACCTGATGGCCGAGTCGACCCGTGCCACGCTGCGGGTGCAGAGCCGCATGCTGGCCGCGACCCGCGCCTTCCTGACCGGGCAGGGGTTCCAGGAACTGCTGCCCCCGGTCATCGGACCGGTCACCGACCCGGGCATCCGGGGATCCAAGCAGGTGGACGTCGACTTCTACGGCCACAAGTACAAGCTGATGACCAGCGCGATCCTCTACAAGCAGGCCTCCTTGCTGGCCTTCGACAAGATCTTCTACATCGCGCCCAACGTGCGGCTGGAGCCGCTGGAGACGGCCGTCACCCACCGCCACCTCGCCGAGTTCCACCAGATCGACGTGGAGATCCGCGACGCCCGCCGCGAGGACGCCATGGAGCTGGCCGAACGGCTCGTCTCCCACGTCGTGGCGGAGGTCGTCCGCGACATGCCGCACGATCTGGAGCTCCTCGGCCGGGACGCGGACGCCTTCCGGGAGGTCGTCGAGGGCGCGTTCGGACACACCACGCACCGCGAGGCAACCGCGGACCTGGTGGCGCTCGGCCACCCGCAGGACCCGGCCGCCGAGATCGACTGGGAGGGCGAGGAGATCCTCTCCGCCAAGTCCAGCCGCCCCTTCTTCGTCGTCGACTACCCCAAGGGATCGCGCGGCTTCTACGACCAGGAGGACACCGAACGCCCCGGTGTGCTGCGTAACTTCGACCTGATCGCCCCCGAGGGCTATGGCGAACTGGCCAGCGGCAGCGAACGCGAGCACGACTACGCCGCTCTGGTGACCCGGATGCGGGAGACCGGCGAGAACCCCGCCAAGTACGGCTGGTACCTCGACCTGGCCCGCCGCGGCATCCCCGCCAGCTCCGGCTTCGGCATCGGTCTGGA
Organism: Streptomyces sp. NPDC058195; assembly: GCF_042883525.1. NCBI lineage: Bacteria > Bacillati > Actinomycetota > Actinomycetes > Kitasatosporales > Streptomycetaceae > Streptomyces > Streptomyces sp. NPDC058195. The sequence continues at coordinate 4,593 of NZ_JBHVVM010000058.1, read as the reverse complement.
GCGCTTCACCCGGTACGTCACCGGCCGCACCGCGGCGTGGGAGGCCAGTGCCTACCCGAAGCTCCCCGGTGTGGTGTCGGCATGAGCGGGGCGCTGAGCGCCGAGGGCTTTCCCGAGGCGCAGGTGCGGTACCGGGCCAGGGCCGGGGAGGCGGGCGTCTTCCCCGAGCTGAAGACCTACGGCTCCAGCATGCTGGGCGCGGTCCCGGCCGGGCACGATCCGTACGACCTGCTGGAACGCGCCAGGATCGTACCGCCGGTGTTCATGCCGCAGCGGCTGGCCAAGCTCATCGACCTGGCTCGCGAGCCGCTGTACACCGACGTCGAACTGGGCACCCGCATCGGCGGGTTCGCCTCCCGGCTGCCGCTCTACGTCTCCGCGTTCGGCTCCACCCAGGTCGCCAGCCACGACCTGGGCGAGGCGGCCGGGCGCCAGGCCGGACAGCTCGGCATCCCGATGGTCATCGGGGAGAACGTGGTCCCCGTCAACGGCTTCCGCTCCGCGGCCGACGCCGCGGCCTCCCCGCTGATCGGCCGGATCGCCGCCTACACGGCCGCCGCCGACGACGAGCACGGCGGGGTGGTGGTCCAGCAGTCCACCGAGGACGCGGACGCCGAGGTGTGGAACCTGGTCTACAGCGACCCGGTGTCCGAACAGCTGCTGGCCACCGGCCGCCTCGCCTTCGAACTGAAGGTCGGCCAGGGTGCCAAGCCCGGCCTCGGCGGACTCACCGTCCTGGACCGTGACGCGGGCGACCGGGTCGCCGAACAGTACGCCATGGACATGGTGTTCGGGGACGACAGCGCGTCCGTGCTGCGGGTCAGCAGTCCCGGCACCTTCACCGAGGAGATCCTGCGCCAGCAGATCCGGCTCATGCGGAACAACTTCCCCCGCGCCAGGGTGTGGGTGAAGCTGCACCCCGGCCGTGACGTGGCGCGGGCCGCGGTCACCGCCTGGGCGGCCGGGGCGGACTCCGTCACCGTGGACGGCGCGGAGGGCGGCACCGCCTGGGCGCCGACCGCCTTCCTCTCCCAGGTCGGCCTCCCGCTCGGTGAATGCCTCACCCGCATCGGCCGCACCGACCACTGCCTGCTCGCCAGCGGGCGGATCTGGGAAGGCAGCCGGGCCGCCAAGGCCCTGGCGCTCGGCGCCCGTGCCGTCGGCCTCGGCCGGGCCGCGCTGCTCGCCGTGGACGAGGACGCCGAAGCCGGCCTGGTCCGCCTGGCCGAGAGCATCGCCCTGGAACTGCGGCTCCTGACCAGCGCCGTCGGCAAGTACGACGTCGGCGCCCTGGACGCCGAGGACGTCCTGCTGCCGGCCGACGCCGCGGCGCCCGCACGCACCGGCTGACCCCGGCGCACCGTCCCACAGCCGCGCCGCTCCACCGCTCCCTCACCCCGCTTCGCGTCAACCGCACGTCATCCACCGTGGCTCCGTCGGTCTCCCGGCACGCCGCGAGACCACGAGATCCGAGCTACCGAGAAGGTGTCGAGATGTTCCAGCCGCAAACCGATCCGGCTCTCTCCCGCGGCGTCGACGTCCCCGGACACGTCGCCGCGTACAACGACACGGCCGAGAACCTCCCCGAGGGTGCTCTGCACGTGCTCTTCGCCGCGCAGGCGGCCCGCACCCCCCAGGCCGTCGCCCTCGTCTGTGAGGACCAGAGCCTCACCTACCAGGAGCTGGACGGCGCGGCCAACGCCCTGGCACACCGGCTCGTCGCCGAGGGGGTACGGCCGGGCGACACCGTAGGTCTGCTCTTCGACCGCTCGTTCGCCTATGTCATCACGGTCCTCGCCGTGCTGAAGAGCGGCGGCGTGTACGTCCCCCTCGACCACCGCCAGACCGAGGAACGCCTCGCCTGGATCCTCGGCAACACGGGCGCCGTCCTCCTGGTCACCGACCGCCCGGCCGCCGGGACCGGCTTCGCGGGCGACCTGTCCACGCTGCGCCTCGACGACACGAGCGCCACCGCCGACACGGCCCCCACCGCACCCGATGCCGAGGTCCACCCCGACCACCCGCTCTACATGATGTTCACCTCCGGCTCCAGCGGTACCCCCAAGGGAGTGGTGAACACCCACCGCAACGTCGTCGAACTGGCCCTGGACCCGGGCTTCGGCGCCACCGCCCACGAACGGGTCCTCGCCTACTCGCCGCTGCCCTTCGACTCCTCGACCTACGAACTGTGGGTGCCGCTGCTGCGCGGCGGACTCGCCGTCGTGCTGCCCGCCCGGAAGATCGACATCGGCGAGCTGGCCGAGGCCATCACCCGGCACCGGGCGACCGCCGCCTACTTCACGACCGCCCTCTTCGACGCCATGGCCAGCGAGGCGATCGACGGCCTGAAGCAGCTGCGGGAGATCTGGACCGGCGGCGACGTCCTGTCCGCCTCCGCCCTCCAGCGCGCCATGGACCACTGCCCGGACACCACGTTCGTCCACGTCTACGGTCCTACCGAAGCCACCGTCTTCTGCAGTTACCAGAGCTTCACCCCCGAGGTCCGCACCCTCGACCGGCTGCACCTCGGCATTCCGATGGCCAACACCGCCATGTACGTCCTCGACGCCGGACTGCGCCACACCGCCCCCGGCGAGACCGGTGAACTCTACGTGGCGGGCCCGCACCTCGCCCAGGGCTATGGCCGCCTCCCGGCCCTGACCGCGGAGCGCTTCACCGCCGACCCCTACGGCCCGCCCGGCACCCGGATGTACCGCACCGGCGACCTCGCCGCCTGGAACGAACACGGCGAGATCATCTTCCTGGGCCGCGCCGACCAGCAGGTCAAACTGCGCGGCAACCGCATCGAACTCGGCGAGATCGAGACCGTACTCGTCCGCCACCCCTCCGTCGCCCAGGCCGCGGTCATCGTCCGCGAGGACCGGCCCGGCGACAAGCGCCTGGTGGCCTACGCCGTACCCGCGGAGGAAGGCGTCCTGGACGGCGGCGAACTCCTGCGGTACGCGGCCGGACAGCTCGTCGAGTACATGGTGCCCTCGGCCCTCGTCCCGATGGGAACCCTGCCGCTGACCCCGAACGGCAAGCTCGACCGGCGCGCCCTGCCCGTGCCCCAGGCCGGTGCCACCCCCGGCGGCCGGGGTGCGCGGGGCCCCGTCGAGGAAGTCCTCTGCGGCCTGTTCGCCCAGTCCCTCGGCCTGCCCTCGATCGGCGTCGACGACGACTTCTTCGTCCTCGGCGGGCACTCCCTGCTGGCGACCCGGCTGGTCAGCCGGGTCCGCACGGTCCTGGACGTCCAGCTCACGCTGCGGCAGTTCTTCGAGTACCCGACCGTCGCCCTGCTCGCCGGGTACGTCGCCACCGGCGGCGGCGACCGCGCTCGCCCCGCCCTCACCGCCCAGGAGCGCCTGGAGCCGCTGCCGCTCTCCGCGGCCCAGCAGCGGCTCTGGTTCCTCGACCAGCTGGAGGGCCCGTCCGCGACGTACAACATCCCGCTCGCCGTACGGGTGCGCGGACACCTCGACCGCGCGGCCCTGGAGGCGGCGTTCACCGATGTCGCGGGGCGCCACGAGAGCCTGCGCACCGTGTTCGGCCAGGCCGACGGGCAGACGTACCAGCGCATCCTGCCCGCCGACGGTGTCCGGGTGGAGGTGCCGGTCACCCCCGCCACGGAGGAGAACGTCTCCGAGCTGCTGACCGCCGAGTCCGAGCGGATCTTCGACCTGGCGTCCGATCTCCCCTTCCGCGCCCGGCTGTTCAGCCTCGGCGAGCAGGAATCCGTGCTCCTGGTCGTCATGCACCACATCGTCTCCGACGGGTGGTCCTACCAGCCGCTGATGCGTGACCTGAGCACCGCGTACGCGACCCGCTCCCGCGGCGAGCGCCCCGCCTGGGAACCGCTGCCCGCCCAGTACGCCGACTACGCCCTCTGGCACCGCGATGTGCTCGGCGACCCCGCGGACCCGGGCAGTGTCGCCTCCGGGCAACTCGACTACTGGCGCACCGCACTGGCCGGCCTCCCGGACGAGGTCACCCTGCCCGCGGACCGGCCCCGCCCGGCCGTCGCGTCCTACCGGGGCGCCACCCACACCGTGCACCTCACCGAGGAGATCCACGCCGCCCTGGCGGAGCTGGCCCGCGATGCGGGGGCCTCGGTCTTCATGGTGGCGCAGGCGGCGGTGTCGACCCTGCTGTCCCGCTCCGGAGCCGGTCACGACATCCCGCTCGGTTCACCCATCGCGGGCCGCACGGACCAGGCGCTGGACGATCTGGTCGGCTTCTTCGTCAACACCCTGGTGCTGCGCACCGACGTCTCCGGCGACCCCACCTTCCGTGAACTGCTCACCCGGGTCCGGGAGAACGACCTCGCGGCCTGGAGCCACCAGGACCTGCCGTTCGACCGGCTGGTCGAGGCGCTGAACCCGGAGCGCACCACCGCCCGCCACCCGCTCTTCCAGGTCATGCTGACCCTCACCGACGCCGCCACCCCGACGCTCGTCGCCGAGGACCTGGACACCGAGTCGGAGTTCACCTGGCTGCGGATCGCCAAGTTCGACCTCACGTTCTCCTTCGCGGAGCGCCGCACCCCGGACGGCCGTCCGGGCGGGCTGGACGTCACCATCGAGTACGCGACGG
>NZ_JBHVVM010000057.1:0-9715 GCF_042883525.1 Streptomyces sp. NPDC058195 | reverse complement strand
CCACACCGCCGGAATCCCCATCGACTGGCAGACCTACTACGCCAACACCGGCGCCCGCACCACCAACCTCCCCACCTACGCCTTCCAGCACGAGCGGTACTGGCTCGCGCCCGGCTCCGGTACCCAGGATCCGGCTGCTTCGGGTCTCGACACGTTCGGTCACCCCGTCCTCGCCGCGGCCGTGAAGCTCGGCAACCGCGACGAGTGGCTGTTGACCGGACGCATCTCGACCGACGCACAGTCCTGGGTCGCCGAGCACGTACTCCTCGGCAACATCGTCGTGCCGGGCACGAACCACATCGAGCTCGCCCTCGCCGCGGGCCGCCACGCCGACACGCCCGTCCTCGAAGAACTCGTCCTCGAAGCCCCGCTCCTCCTCCAGGAGAGCGAAGCGGTCCAGGTACAGGTCACGGTCGGGGAGCCCGACCAGGACGGGCGCCGCGAGGTCGCCGTCTACACCCGGCCCGAGGCCACGGGCGCGTCCCCGGCCGAGGGCGGGGAGGCCCCGGAGGCCACCTGCCACGCTCGCGGCATCCTCGCTCCGACCACCGAAGAGCCTGCGGCCTGGCCCGCCCAGTGGCCGCCGACCGGGGCCACGGCCCTGCCGGTCGACAGCCTCTACTCCCGTCTCTCCGAGATCGGCTACGACTACGGCCCGGTCTTCCAGGGGCTGCGCGCCGCATGGCGGTCCGGCGACACGGTGTACGCCGAGGTCTCCCTCGCGGACGAGCACGTGGACGCGGCCGCCCGGGACTTCGGAATGCACCCGGCGCTCCTCGACGCGGCCCTGCAGAGCGGCGCCATCCTTCTGAACGACGGCGAGGGTGGCCGCCAGTGGATGCCGTTCAGCTGGTCGGGCGCCCGGCTCGACCAGCTGGGCGAGACCCGGCTGCGGGTCCGTGTCGTCTCGATCGGCGACGCTTCGCTGCGCCTCGACGCGGTGGACGGATCCGGGAACCACGTCGTCTCCGTGCGCTCCATCGTGGCGCGCCCTGTCGAACAGGCCCAGCTGGAGGGCGCCCGCCGCGCGGGAGCTTCGCCTCTGTACCAGGTGGACTGGACGACCGTGCCCGCACCCCGCCCGGCGGCGTCCGCACCCCTCGTCGAGCTTCTGGGCGGTACCTACGCCGACCCGGCCGAACTCGACCGTGCGGTGGCCGCGGGCGCTCCCGCCCCGGACACCGTGGTCGCCGTCATCGACCCGGCGGACTCCGGCGTCGCGACCGCGACGCTCCAGCAGACGGCCGAGCACGTCCTCTGCCTGCTCCAGCAGTGGCTGGCCGCGGAGTCCCTCACCGGATCCCGCCTGATCGTGGCCACCCGTCGGGCCGTCGCGACCGCCGCGGGCGAGACCGCGGACCCGGTCCAGGCGACCGCCTGGGGCCTGGCTGGCAGTGCCCAGTCCGAGCACCCCGAGCGCATCGTGCTCGTGGACCTGGACGAGCACGCCGCCGCCGAGGCGGACCTCGACTGGGCGTCGCTCGCGGCGCTGGAAGGGGATCCGCAGCTCGCGCTCCGCGACGGCCGGATCCTCGTACCGCGCCTGGCCCGCGCGACCGTCTCCCCGGGCCGACCTGCGCGGCCGGTCCTGGATCCGGAGGGCACGGTCCTGATCACCGGCGGCACCACCGGCCTCGGCGCCCTCTTCGCCAAGCACTACGCAAAGACGTACGGAGCCAAGCACCTCCTCCTGGTCAGCCGACGCGGCACCAACGCACCCGGCGTCACCGAACTCGTCACCGAACTCACCCACCTCGGCGCCCGCGTCGACATCGCCGCCTGCGACGTCACCAACCGCGACGAACTCGCCCACCTCATCAACACCCTCGAACACCCCCTCACCGCCGTCATCCACGCAGCCGGCATCCTCGACGACGCCACCATCGAGACCCTCACCCCCAGCCAACTGGCCCGCGTACTGGGCCCGAAGGCCGAGGCCGCCCTTCACCTCCACGAACTCACCACCCATCTCGACCTCTCCTCCTTCGTCCTCTTCTCCTCCGTCGCCGCCCTCCTGGGCGGTGTCGGCCAGGGCAACTACGCCGCCGCGAACGCGGCCCTGGACGCGCTGGCAGCCGCCCGCCGGGCCGCCGGACTGCCAGCGACCTCCCTCGCCTGGGGCCTGTGGGCCGAGGCAGGCGGTATGGGCGGCACGCTCGACGAAGCCGAGCTCGCCCGCCTCGAACGCGCCGGTATGGGCGGTCTGTCGGCCGATCAGGGTCGTGAGCTGTACGACGCCGCGCTCCGTCTCGACTCCGCGCTCCTCGTCCCGGTCCTCCTCAACCAGGCGTCCCTGCGCGACCAGGCCCGCTCCGGACTGCTCCCCGCCGTGCTGCGCGGACTCGTACGGATGCCCGCGCGCCGCACCCAGAGCGCTGGCGGCTCCCTGGCCCAGCGCCTCGCCTCCGTCGCGGAGGAGGACCGGCTCCGCGTGGCCCTGGACCTGGTGGTCACCCAGGTCGCGGCCGTCCTGGGACACTCCTCGCCGTCCGGTGTGGACCCCGAACGCGCCTTCAAGGAGCTCGGTTTCGACTCGCTCGGCGCCGTCGAGCTCCGCAACCGCCTGACCCAGACCACGGATCTACGGCTGCCCTCCACCCTCGTCTTCGATCACCCGACCTCTCTGGCGGTGGCCCGGTTCCTGCTGGCCCAGGCCGGTGCCGTGGAGACCGCCGAGGCGCGTCCGGCGGCCCGTACCGCCCGCAGGCCCGTCGATGACGAGCCGCTGGCCATCGTGGGCATGAGCTGCCGCTACCCGGGCGGGGTCAGCTCGCCCGAGGAACTGTGGCAGCTCCTCGCCGAGGGCCGCGACGCCATCACCCCCCTGCCGGACGACCGCGGCTGGGACCTGGCGAACCTGTACGACCCCGACCCCGAACAGACCGGCAAGGTGTACGCCACCGGCGGCGGCTTCGTCGACGGCGCTGGCGACTTCGACGCGGACTTCTTCGGGATCAGCCCCCGCGAGGCCCTCGCCACCGACCCGCAGCAGCGCCTCACCCTTGAGGCCGCCTGGGAGGCGTTCGAGACCGCGGGCATCGACCCGACGCGGCTCCACGGCACCGACACCGGAGTCTTCTGCGGGGTCGTGGCCTCCGACTACGCCTCGCAGGCTCCCGAGGAGCTCGACGGCTTCCGGCTCACGGGCACCGCGGCCAGCGTGCTGTCCGGCCGGGTCGCCTACACCCTGGGCCTGGAGGGCCCGGCCGTCTCCGTGGACACGGCCTGCTCCTCCTCGCTCGTCGCCCTGCACCTCGCCTCCCAGGCGCTGCGCTCCGGCGAATGCTCCCTCGCCCTCGCCGGCGGCGTCACCATCATGTCCAGCCCGTTCCTGCTCACCGAGTTCAGCCGCCAGCGCGGCCTCGCCGAGGACGGCCGCTGCAAGTCGTACGCGGAGGGCGCGGACGGTACGGGCTTCTCCGACGGTCTCGGCCTGCTGGTGCTGGAGCGCCTCTCGGACGCCCAGCGCAACGGCCGCCACATCCTCGGCGTGATCCGCGGCAGCGCCGTCAACCAGGACGGCGCCTCCAACGGCCTCACCGCCCCCAACGGCCCCGCCCAGGAACGCGTCATCCGCCAGGCACTCGCCAACGCCGGTGTCGCTCCCACGGAGGTCGACGCCATCGAAGGGCACGGCACGGGCACCCGGCTCGGCGACCCGATCGAAGCGCAGGCGCTCCTGGCCACGTACGGCCAGGACCGCGAGCACGGCCCGCTCCGCCTGGGCTCCATCAAGTCCAACATCGGCCACGCCTCGGCGGCTGCCGGTGTCGCGGGCGTGATCAAGATGGTCATGGCGTTGCAGAACGACCTGCTGCCCGCCACCCTCAACGTGGACGAGCCCTCCTCCCGCATCGACTGGGAGGCCGGGGAGATCCGCCTGCTCACGGAGGCGGAGGAGTGGAAGTCCACGGCGGACCGTCCGCGCCGGGCCGGAGTCTCGTCATTCGGCATCAGCGGCACCAACGCCCACGTGATCATCGAGGAGGCCCCGGCCGCCCCGGAGCCCGTGGCGACCGCCCGGGAGGAGCTCCCGCCGCTTCCGGTGGTGGTGTCGGCGAAGTCCGGCCCCGCGCTGCGTGCGCAGGCGGAGCGGCTGCGGTCGCATCTGGTGCGGCGGCCCGAGGCGGGCCTGCTGGACACCGCGTTCTCGGCCGTGACATCGCGGGCCCAGCTGGAGCAGCGGGCTGTGGTCGTCGCCGGTGACCGAGAGCAGCTGCTCGCGAGCCTCGCCGGACTGGCCGCGGGTGAGCCCGCAGCCGGTGTCATCCAAGGCCGCGCCGTAAGTGGGAAGACGGCGTTCCTGTTCACCGGGCAGGGCGCCCAGCGCGCCCGTATGGGCCTCGAACTCGCCGCCGCCTACCCCGTGTTCGACACAGCACTCGACGAGGTATGCCGCGAGCTCGACCCGCTCCTGGGCCGTTCCCTGCGCGAGCTGCTGGCCGCCGAGGACGACACACTCAACGCCACCGAGTACACCCAGACCTCACTCTTCGCCATCGAGGTCGCCCTCTACCGGCTCGTCGAATCCCTCGGAATCCGCCCCGACTACCTCATCGGCCACTCGGTGGGTGAGATCGCCGCCGCCCACATCGCCGGTGTCCTCTCCCTGGCAGATGCGTGCACCCTGGTCGCCGCCCGCGGCCGCCTCATGGGCGCACTGCCCACCGGCGGCGGCATGGCCGCCATCCAGGCAGAAGAACCCGAAACCCTCGCGGCACTGGCCGGCTTCGAAGGCCGGCTCGAGATCGCAGCCGTCAACGGACCCCGGTCCATCGTCGTCTCCGGCGACCTCGACGCACTCGACCAGTGGCTCCCCCGCTGGGACAAGCTGGGCCGCAAAACCACCCGGCTGCGCGTCAGCCACGCCTTCCACTCAGCCCGCATGGAACCCATGCTCGCTGAGTTCCGGAAGACCGCTGAAAGCCTCACCTTCAACCAGCCGAACATCACGGTCATCTCGAACGTGACCGGTGGCATCGTCACCGACGAACTCACCGACCCCGGCTACTGGGTCCAGCACGTCCGCGGCACCGTCCGCTACCACGACGGCATCCGCACCCTCCACCAGCAAGGCGTCACCCGCTACCTCGAACTCGGCCCCGACGCCATCCTCACCGCACTCACCCGCCAATGCCTCGACAACGAAGACGAAAGCGGCCTCGTCCTCACCCCCACCCTGCGCACCCGCCAGCCCGAAACCCACACCTTCGCCACCTTCCTCGGCCACGTCCACACCGCCGGGATACCGGTCGACTGGCAGACCTACTACGCCAACACCGGCGCCCGCACCACCAACCTCCCCACCTACGCCTTCCAGCACGAGCACTACTGGCTCGCGCCGGGCAGCGGTGCCGGAGACCTCGCGGCAGCCGGGCTGGGGCAGCTCGGGCACCCGCTGCTCGCCGCCGCCGTCAAGGTCGGCGACCGCGACGAGTGGATCTTCACCGGCCGCATCTCGCGGCAGTCGGCACCCTGGGTACAGGACCACGGCGTACTGGGCATGGTCATCGTGCCCGGCACCGCCTTCGTCGAACTCGCCGTGGCCGCTGGCACGCACGCCGGCAGCCCCGTACTCGAAGAGCTCGTGATGGAGGCGCCGCTGATCCTGGAGGAGGGCGCCGTACACCTCCAGGTCACCGTCGGCACTCCGGACGCGGAGGGCCGCCGCGAGGTCGCCCTCTACACCCGCCCGGAGTCGGGCGAGGACGAGGAGCAGGAGGCCGTGTGCCACGGCCGGGGCACTCTCGTTCCGGCCGCCGCTCGGACGGAGCCCGCCTGGCAGCCCACCGAGTGGCCGCCCGCCGACGCGGAGCCCGTCTCCGTGGACGATCTGTACGGCCGACTGACGGAGCTCGGGTTCGACTACGGCCCGGCCTTCCAGGGCGTGCAGGCCGCCTGGCGCGGCGATGACGCCGTCTTCGCCGAGGTGGCCCTGCCCGAGGCGACCTCCGCGGACGGCTTCGCCCTGCATCCCGCCCTCTTCGACGCCTCGCTGCACGGCGGGCTGTCCTGGCTCGACCGGGGTCCGGGCTCCACGGCCCGGCTGCCCTTCTCGTGGTCGGGCGTGAGCCTGACCGGGACGGCCGGGCAACGGGTCCGGGTCCGGATCTCCTCCGGCGGCGACTCCGCCCTGTGCGTGGACGTCCTCGGCGTGGGCCGCGTGGAGCGGCTGGCCTTCCGTGAGGTCGACCCCGCGAACCTGGACAACCTGCGCCGCTCGGGAGCAGCCCCGCTGTACCGCATCGGCTGGACGTCCGTGACGGCTCCGCGGAGCGACTCGGACGCCCGGGTCGTGGTCCTGGGCGGGGAGTACGAGGACCTGGCGGCGCTCGACGCCGCGGTGTCCGCCGGACAGCCGGCGCCGGAGCTGGTGGTCGCGGTGGTGGAGTCCGCCGATGCCACCGTCCGCGAGGTCACCGAGCGGACGCTGACACTGCTCCAGCAGTGGCTGGCGGCCGACGCGCTCGCCGACGCCCGTCTCGTCGTCGCCACGAGGAAGGCGGTCGCCGTGGCCGCCACCGAGGTCCCTGAGCTGGCGCAGGCGCCGGTGTGGGGCCTGGTCCGCAGCGCCCAGTCCGAACACCCCGAGCGGTTCCTGCTCGTAGACATCGAGGACGACACCGACACCACGGGCATCGACTGGACCGCACTCGCGGGCCTGGACGAACCGCAGCTCGCCGTCCGCGCCGACGAGATCCGCGTACCCCGACTCACCCGGACCGCGGCCCCGGCCAATACGGCCGCGGCCCCGGCCCTGGATCCGGAGGGCACGGTCCTGATCACCGGTGGTACCGGCGGCCTGGGTGCTCTCTTCGCCCAGCACTACGTCCGCGCCTACGGAGCCAGGCACCTGCTCCTGGTCAGCCGTCGCGGCGCCGCCGCCGAAGGCGTCACCGAGCTCGTCGCCGAACTCACCGAACTCGGCGCCCACGTCGACGTCGCCGCCTGCGACGTCACCGACCGCGACGAACTCGCCCGTCTCATCGGCACGCTCGAAGACCCGCTCACCGCAGTGGTCCACGCCGCAGGCATCCTCGACGACGCCACCATCGAATCCCTGACCGCCGCCCAGGTGGCACGGGTCTTCGCCCCCAAGGTCGACGCAGCCATCCACCTGGACGAGCTGACCGCCGACCACGAACTCTCCTCCTTCGTCCTCTTCTCCTCCGTCGCCGCCCACATCGGCAGCGCCGGTCAGGGCAACTACGCCGCCGCCAACGCCACCCTCGATGCCCTCGCGGTCCGCCGCCGGGCCGAAGGCCTGCCCGCCACCTCCCTCGCCTGGGGCCTGTGGGGCGAAGCGGGAGGCATGGGAGCCGGTCTCGACGAGGCCGAGCTGGCCCGCCTCGAACGCATGGGAGTGGGCGCACTCACCGCGGAGCAGGGTCTCGAGCTGTACGACGGGGTGCATCACCTCGACTCCGCCGTACTGGTTCCGGTGCGTCTGGACACGGCGGCACTGCGGAACCAGGCCCGCGCCGGAATGCTCCCCGCCCTCCTGCGCGGCCTCGTCCGCACCCCCACCCGAACCAGCACGCACACCACCACGACCACCGCCTCACTCGTCCAGCGACTCGCCGCCGCAACCGAGAACGACCGCACACACATCGCCGTCGAACTCGTCCAAACCCACGTCGCAGCCGTCCTCGGACACACCACACCCGACACCGTCGACCCCGAACGCGCCTTCAAGGACCTCGGCTTCGACTCCCTCGGCGCCGTCGAACTCCGCAACCGCCTCACCCAGGCCAGCGGCATACGACTCCCCTCCACCCTCGTCTTCGACCACCCCAACCCCACCGCCGTCGCCCACCACCTCCTCACCGAAATCAGCGACACCCTCACCACCGCGCCGACGGAGCCAGTGATCGACCGGGAGCTGCGGAAGTTCGAACGGGCACTCACCGAGGTCCTGGAGGAGGACAGGCAGCGCGTCGCGGCGCGGCTCCGGACGCTGCTGGCTTCGTTCGGCGAGTCGGCGCAGCCCGCGGCCCAGAAGTTCGACGCGGCCACGACGGCGGACGAGGTCTTCGACCTCATCGACGCGGAGTTCGGAGCGCTGTGACGGGCCGGGCAACGGAAACCAGCAACTTCAGTACAACCAGGGGGAAGAGAAGATGAGCAGCGAAGAAAGTGAGCTCCAGCAGGAGAAGCTGGTCCGGTACCTGAAGCGGGTCGCCGTCGACCTCAGCGAGGCCCGGGCCCGGCTCCAGGAGTACGAGGACCGTGCCGGGGAACCGCTCGCGATCGTCGGCATCAGCTGCCGCTTCCCGGGCGGGGTCACCTCGCCCGAAGAGCTGTGGCAGCTCGTCGCGGAGGGCCGCGACGCCATCACCCCCCTGCCGGAAGACCGGGGCTGGGACGTGGAGAACCTCTACGATCCCGACCCCGAGCAGCTCGGCAAGGTGTACACGCGCGGCGGCGGTTTCATGTCGGGCGTGGACGAGTTCGACGCGGGCTTCTTCGGGATCAGCCCCCGCGAGGCCCTCGCCCTCGACCCGCAGCAGCGGCACACGCTTGAGGCCGCCTGGGAGGCTCTGGAAGCGGCCGGCATCGACCCGACCTCGCTGCGCGGCACCGACGCCGGCGTGTTCGTCGGCGTCGGTACTTCGGACTACGGGGTGGTGCCCGCAGGGGCTCTTCCCGAGGTGGAGGGCTTCCGCCTGACCGGCGCCACCACCAGCGTCGTCTCGGGCCGGGTCGCCTACACCCTGGGTCTGGAGGGTCCGGCCGTGTCCATCGACACCGCCTGCTCCTCCTCCCTGGTCGCCCTGCACCTGGCGGCGCAGTCCCTGCGCTCCGGCGAGTGCTCCCTCGCCCTCGCCGGCGGCGTCACCATCATGTCCGGCCCGTTCCTGCTCACCGAGTTCAGCCGCCAGCGCGGCCTCGCCGCCGACGGCCGCTGCAAGTCGTACGCGGAGGCCGCGGACGGCACGGGCTTCTCCGACGGTCTCGGCCTGCTGGTGCTGGAGCGCCTCTCGGACGCCCAGCGCAACGGCCGCCACATCCTCGGCGTGATCCGCGGCAGCGCCGTCAACCAGGACGGCGCCTCCAACGGCCTCACCGCCCCCAACGGCCCCGCCCAGGAACGCGTCATCCGCCAGGCACTCGCCAACGCCGGACTCACCACATCCGACGTCGACGCGGTCGAAGGACACGGCACCGGCACCCGCCTGGGCGACCCGATCGAGGCCAAGGCCCTGCTGGCCACCTACGGGCAGAACCGTGAGAACGGTCCGTTCCACCTCGGCTCCATCAAGTCCAACATCGGCCACACCTCCGCCGCCGCTGGCGTGGCGGGCGTCATCAAGATGGTCATGGCGATGCAGAACGGCCTCCTGCCCGCCACCCTCAACGTGGACGAGCCCTCCTCCCACATCGACTGGGAGGCCGGGGAGGCCCGCCTCCTCACGGAGGCCGAACCCTGGCTCGCCACCGAAGGCCGCCTCCGTCGCGCGGGAGTGTCCTCGTTCGGCGTGAGCGGGACGAACGCCCACGTGATCCTGGAGGAGGCTCCGGCCGCGACGGCTGACGCGGCTGCCGCCAACGTACGGGATCCGGCGGCGGTTCCGGTGGTGGTGTCGGCGAAGTCCGGCCCCGCGCTGCGTGCGCAGGCGGAGCGGCTGCGGTCGCATCTGGTGCGGCGGCCCGAGGCGGGCCTGCTGGACACCGCGTTCTCCGCCGCGACCACACGCGCCCAGCTGGAGCACCG
>NZ_JBHVVM010000056.1:10719-16126 GCF_042883525.1 Streptomyces sp. NPDC058195 | reverse complement strand
TTGGATCATGCCGGGCTCGCGGGGGCCGGCACGCACATCTGCCGCGTTGTCGTCAGTCACCGACGCTCCGCGTCGGCTCCTTCCTCCGCCTTGCATCTGCACGCACCAGCCCCCGCTCCCTGATCCAGCCTGATCCAAACGAAAGACCCTAGGGAGAGGAGCCGGCCGCCGGTCCCTCGCGTCTCCCTGGGCCACCGCCCCCTCCTGGAAGCTCCCGCACCAGACCGCGCGGGCAACGGCTGCGCCCTCCTCCCCCGTAGCGCCTTCCGGGCGCGCGGCCAGTCTGCGGGCAGACCGCGGTCAGACCGCGGGCAGGGCGCAGAGGCGTTCGGCGTGCAGCACGGCGAGCCGCTTGCCCTCGCTGGCGACGTACCAGCGCTGGACGTCACCGGTCTTGTCGTTGTACGTCCAGCGCAGCTTGCCGGTGGCGGCGTCGAAGGCGTGGACGCCGCCGTCGTCGTCCAGTTGGCTCGCCCCGTACACCGTGTCGCCGACCTTGGTGAACTGCCAGGAGTAGGCGGCCTTCTCCAGCAGATCCTGGTTGCGCCAGACGGTCTTGCCGGATTCCGGTTCCACGGCCCACATCCCGCGCAGCCGGTCGGAGACGTACAGCACACCGTCGAGCACGTGCGGGCCGTTGAAGAAGGTGAAGTCGCCGCTGTCGAGCGTCCAGCGCTCCGTGCCGTCGGCCAGGGCGAACGCGCGCAGCCGCCGCCCCTCGGCCACGATCACCAGACCCTTGTGCACGGCGAACTGTTCCCAGTTGGAGTTCTTGAGCTTCTTCGTCCACACCTGCCGGCCCGTGGCGGTGTCGCGGACGGTCACGTTCTTGCGGTAGTCCGTGTAGACGAGGCGCCCGTCGGCCACCCGGGCGGTGATGCCGTACTTCTCGGTGCCCGCGTCGCGCCGCTCGCGCCAGACGACCTTGCCCGAGGCGGTGTCGATCGCCGCGATCACGTTGCTGGGCGTCGAGAAGTCCTTTTCGAGGATGCCCGCCAGGACGTAGACGTGCCGGTCGTCGGCCGCTATCGGACGCGGCTGGTCGTACTCCTTGCCGATCCTGCTCCGCCAGGTCTCCTTGCCGGTCCGCGGATCGAGGCCCACCACGTCGCCGTCGTACTGCGCGCTGGCCAGATACAGCGTCCCGCCGCCGATGAGGAGTCCGGCCCCGGGCGTGGTGACGCCCTTGCGGGACCACTTCTCCCGCCCGCTGGCGAGATCGTGTGCGACGAGGGGGTCACCCGCCACCAGGACGAGCCCGCCGGTGACCGCGAGCGCGTGCGCGCTGCTCAGGGAGTCGTTCCCGGTGGCGGCCTTCCACAGCGGCTTCGGTGCCGTGCCGGGCGGAGGCGTGGCGAAGGAGTCGTCTCCTCCCTCGCGGCCCGGCGTCGGCCCGGCCGCGGGTGCTTCCGGGTCGTCCGGTGAGCACCCCCAGGCCCCGGCGCCCAGCAGGGCCACCCCCAGTCCGGTACCGGTCAGCCGAAGCGCCTGCCGTCGCGAGACCGATCGTGCCTGGTGTCCACCCATGTCCGTGCCCCGTTTCGTTCCGTGCGAGAGTTCCGACACCCCCATGGGCGCCGTGGCGAGCTCACCGTAGCCGTCGCTTTTCGGACAGCCGCTGGGCGGAACGCAAACATGACAAAGCCGTGAAGGATCCGCGACAACGGATCCCGGCGGAACGCGTCCGCACACCGCGTCCCACAGTTCCGGCCGCGGTGGGGGTCGTGTCACGGCCCGCGCTGAGGGGTGGTCACGAGCCCGGCTGTCCGGCTCGGACGAACGGCATGGCCGCGTCGGGGCCCGGATCCCTGATACGACCGGCCCCCGGGTGTCCGGCCTCCCGGTCGCCGACCCCGGAGGGTCAGGCCAGGTCGAGGAAGCTCCACCGGGCGTCCGGCAGGGCACCGCTCAGCCACTTGCCACAGTTCTGGAGCACGACCGGACTCGACGTGATGTGCTGCGCGCCGGTCCCCAGGTCACGCAGGAAGCGGTCGACCGGACCGCGGCGGATCGCCGCCGACCCGGCCCAGCGGTGCACGGTGCGGCCCACCTCGCTCACGGTCGTGGTCGTGTGGTTCAGGACGAGCCGGATCAGAGTGTCCTGCTCAGTGCTTGGCAACTCACCCTGGTCCAGGGTCTGTTCGATGCCCTGCCAGACATCGTTCGCCCAGGCACGGGCCGCCCGGAGCCTGGCCTCCGCCGTCGCGTACTCGGCGTGGAAGTGGGAGGTGTCGACCGCGGCGCCCCGCGAACCGGTCCGCGCCGCGGCAACCCGCTTCAGCTCGTCGAGGAGCCGACGGCCGACACCGAGGGCCCAGCCCGTGTGCCCGATCGCCGACATGTTGACCAGGCCGAGGCGGTAGACGGCTCCGCCGTTGACCGGGGCGTCCGTGGTCGCGCCGTAGGTGTACTCGTGCGGTACGTACACATCGGTGCAGTGGTAGTCGATGCTGTGTGTCGCGCGCAGCCCGAGCACATCCCAGTTGCCGTCCAGGGTCACCTGCGACTTCGGCATCGCGAGGACCCGCAGCTCACCGGTGCCCTCGACCTGGATCGCGCTGTGGATGTGGGTGGCGTGCGCCATCCCCGAGGCGAACTGCCACTGGCCGCTGACCCGGTAGCCGCCCTGAACGGGAACAGCCCGGCCGGGGCGTGTGCCATGCCCGGAGAGCAGCGCGTACTTCCCGTTCGGCACGTCGGGGAACAGTGCGGCCGCCGCGCCGGAGGCGAGGTACGCCGCGGTGGTTCCCGTCATCAGCTGGAGCGCGAACATCGTCCACCCGGCCGCGGCGTCGTGGTAGCTCGCCCGCTCCGCCGTCTCGATCAGCTGCCTAGGCGCGAACTCGTACCCACCAAGGCTCAGCGGGAGCTCGGCCCGTACGATCCCGGTGTCCAGCAGCGCCTGCGCCGTCCCCTCGGGAAGTCGTCCCAACTCCTCGGCCGTGTCAGCCTGTTCGTCGAGCATGGCACCGAGCGCGTCGATCCCCTCCAGCACCCCCGCCAGTTCCGCGCTGACATGCAGTCGGCCCTTGTCCCCCATGGAAATCCTCTCCTCGCGGTCTGGCTCCCGATCGTCTCACGCACCTGCTCGGCAGCCCGGTCCACAGGCTCCATTCGGTGGCGTGGCGCGGAAGCACCTCGGGGCCGGTCAGGAGTGGCGTGCGCCGATCCGTCGACACGGCGGATCGGCGCCCGGGACGAGACGAGGACGGCGGCCTCGACGGCGCACGGGGCGGAATCCAGGCGAACCCGATGACCATGGCGTCAACCACGTCGACGGTGGTGTCCGGCCGGTTCCGCCAGCCGACGACCGTCACCGGCACGAGGGGCACCACCGCGGCAACACCGCGGCCCGACGAGGTGGCTCCTCAACTGGACGCCCTGATGCGGGACACCACCACGGCCATCGGGACCGCGCGTCCTTGCTGGTCCGCCGGGCGGCCTCGACGCCCAGAACGGCACCGCCGAGATCTCCGAGGACGCCCCCAGCAACGGCTGGCTGGTGGCACGGCGCGGCAACGTCGCTCCGGCGCGCGCGGTCGAGCAGGGGTCACGAAACGTGGTTCGCCCGGTCACATCAACAACAGCGGACACAGCGGATTCCGCCACACCGCCACACCATCAGGCGACAGCAGAACCACTCAAAAACGCGTGAATCACCCACTACGGCTTAACCTCACCACCCCCACCCCGGCTGTGGCTGCGGCTGCGGCTGCGGCTGCGGCTGCGGCTGCGGCTGCACCATCGATCCCTGCATGAATTCCAACCCGCCCGTTCTGGCCCTTGTATGACGTTCCGTGGCGGGACCAACGCATGAGAACTCAGCCGAACGGGGATTACAGCTGAGTGAAAACAAGGGGGTACGGCAACGTTTGGTACCGCAGGCGGCTGCCCTACTGGTTACGGGGGCTGCTCGCCCTCGCGGCCGGATGGGGAGCCCTGCTCTGCGGTCAGCAGGTCGCTGAAGGTTACGGAGCGACCATGGAGTACCGCGACGCACCGGTCTGCCAGGGCGGGGGCCAGAGCGGGGACGAGGACGACGAGGGGGACCTGTGCGTGCGGCGTGAGGCGGGCACGGTGCTCGACCGGCGGACGGGTGAGCGCTGCACGTCCAACAGCACGAGCGGCGGCACGACGGGAGGCATCAGCACCGGAGGCATCACGGCCGGAGGCGGAATGAACACCGCCGGTGGCACCACCGGCGGTGTAACGGCTGGCGGGGTGACCACCGCAGGCGGAGGCGGCGGCGGTACGACCTGTACGACGTACCACGACCTGAAGGTCCAACGGCCAGGGGCTACCAGCTGGTTGGGCGTGAGGTCGGTGACGTACGGCGACGCCAGGAAGGGCGACGAAGCCGAAGTCCGGCTGTGGCAGGGGGACGTCGTGGAACTGAGGGTTCGCGGCCACATCGACTCCTACGCGCCCTCCTCGCAGCAGGCGGTTCTCCCGTGGCTCGCGGCGGGCTGCCTGATCCTGGCGGGTGGCGCATGGGCATGGCTGAGCGGGCGGCCCTCCGGCCTCTTCGCCTTCCCCAACTTCGGCTTGCTGTTCGTGGCTGGTGGGGTCGGCTGGCTCGGCTCCATGGCACTGTTCGGCGGCCATCCCGTAGCCTGGGCGTTTGCCATCGCGTGGACGGGTTTCGCGGTCTTCTGGACCGTGAGTGCCTGGCGGGATGGATAGCAGCCCGTTCGAACCTCCAGCTACCGGACCGCCGTCGGCGAGTCACGTCGGTGCGCGGGGTGCACGGGTGCGCGGGGTGTGTGAGCTGAGAAGGCACGCGGAAACGGCTTGCGTTACCTCACCCGGACACATCACCAGATCAACACCAGCGACCGGCAGATTCCGCCCCGCCGCCACACACCATCAGGCGACAGCAGAGCCACTCAAATAATCACGAACCGCCCACACGGAGATCGCACGGATGGGTCAGGGCCGTCGGGCAGGGCGGGCATCCCGCCGGTAGGCCGTCCAGGCCCGGCGTAGCAGCCTGCGGATCACGATGACCGCGCTGGCCAACGCCACCTAAGCGTCCTGCACCACCGCGCGCCGGCCGGTCACGATCGCTCACACCTAGAACCCCTGGTTGTGCCAGGAGTTGGTCCGCTCGCTCACCCACCGGTGGGTAGGGCTGATCGGCACGGACTGCCCCTTAGCCTGTCGAACACGACCCGGTCGGGGATGCGGAGACGGTGGCAGCCCCATGGATGGGCAGCCACTGCCGCTTGGGCAGGAGGCTTGGAACTGGCCCCACAACGGGTCGGTTACGGATGAGGGCAGGACGGGCACGTGACCTTCACCCGGCCGTGGATGGCCTTGACCAGCAGGTCCCGCCGGGGTGGGGCGCCCCGGCCGCCCGGGGGGGGCCCCCCCCCCGGGGTGCCGCACCCACCGCGGCCCGAGGGGT
>NZ_JBHVVM010000056.1:0-10709 GCF_042883525.1 Streptomyces sp. NPDC058195 | reverse complement strand
CTGCGCCCCGGCGGTCCCCGACCCGACCCCCGGCCCGGTTTCGCTATTCACCCGCGGGCCCCGCGGGGGTGCCCCCCCGTCCCCGCGGGGCGGCCCCACCCCGGCGGGGCGAAGGTCACCCGGCCTTTTCCTGCAGGTCCGCCGCGGAAACGGGTGCGGGCATGCGCCAGGCCACGACCGCACCGGTCACGAGCGCCACGGCGGCCAGCAGCGTGGCGACCAGGAACGGATCGAGGGAGTGCAGGCTCGGAGCGAACCCGACCCCCACGCAGACCGCTACCCCGGTCGCACCGCCCAGCTGGTCAGCCGCGCGCTGGACGCCCGACGCGATCCCGGCGTCGTCCTCGGTGACGCCGCTGACCGCGACGTATTGCAGCCCCACGATGCCGAACCCCATCCCGGCCGCGATCAGGAACATGGCCGGGATCAACGCGACCCCGCCTGCCCCCAAGGCCGAGACGAGCGCGATCACGGCCATCGCGGCCGCGGTGAACCCGATCCCGGAAAGCACACACGCACGTGCTCCCCAGCGGTCCAGCAGACGAGGCACGAGCATGGAGAACACGATCAGTGAGACCGCCAGAGGCAGCATCGTCAGGCCCGCGCCGAGCGGGCCGATGCCCAACCGGTCCTGCAGATAGAAGGTGAACAGCAGGAACGAGGTCGACAGCGCCCCGCTCAGCAGCATCGTGGTCAGGTTGGCCGTCACACGCGGGCGGTGGGAAAAGAAGTGCAACGGCAGCAGCGGGTTGCGCGAGCGTGCCTCGACCCGCACGAACCCGGCCCCGGCGGCCACCGCCCCGGCCAGCTCCCCCAGGACCGCCCATGCGGGCGTTCCGGGTTCACCGGCCTCGACCACGCCGAGGATGAACAGCAGCGGGCAGGCGGTCAGCAACAGCGCGCCGGGAAGGTCCGGCCGCGGGGCGTCCTTGGCCACGGGCCGGTCCCCCTCGGCCAGGAAGACGGCTGCCAGCAGCACGACCAGGATGAACGGGACCGAGACCAGGAAGATCCACCGCCATCCGAGGTGAGCGGTGATGATTCCGGACAGGACGAATCCGAGCACGAGACCGCAGCTGGCCACCGCCGCCCACACGCTCAGGGCCCGCGACCGGCGCGTACCTTCGGGGAACATCAGGACGATGGTGGCCATTGCAGCGGGCAGCGCGATGGCCTCACCGGCACCCTGCAACAGGCGCGCGACCACCAGCAGCGCAAACGTGGGGGCCAGGCCCGCCAGCAGCGACGCCGCGCCGAACAGGCCGGTGCCGAGCAGCAGCACGCGCCGCCGTCCGAGCAGGTCGCCCAGCCGGCCACCGAGCATCAGCAGCCCGCCACCGGCGACCGTGTACCCGACCACGACCCAGGTC
Organism: Streptomyces sp. NPDC058195; assembly: GCF_042883525.1. Classification (NCBI taxonomy): domain Bacteria; kingdom Bacillati; phylum Actinomycetota; class Actinomycetes; order Kitasatosporales; family Streptomycetaceae; genus Streptomyces; species Streptomyces sp. NPDC058195. The sequence continues at coordinate 9,339 of NZ_JBHVVM010000056.1, read as the reverse complement.
AGAGCGTGCCCGTCAACGCCGAAGTCAGCGCCGATCGAGGGCAGGGCGATGGTGACCACCGTCACGTCGACCGCGATGAAGAACTGAAGCATGGACACCGCGCACAGCATCAGCCACGCGCGTGCCGGGGACGGGCTGTGCCCGTGGGAAGGAAGGATGCCTGGAAGCATCAGGTGCTCCGTCGCTCAGAAGAAGTTCTGAGCAGCACAAACGTGCCGCTCCGGTCTGATCGCGAAGCGGCTGGACGTCCAGGAGAAGTGTGTGAGCCGAACGTCCCGCCGCTAGCGGGGCGTCCTGGTCACTGCGGCGCAAGCGGCCGCACACGAAGCAGCAGACATGCCGTGAACGCTACCAGGGCGAAGACGCCCAGCTCATCGCATCGCATCGGCTTCGTGATGAGGTCACCGCCGGGCCAGGCACCGGCAGTGACGCTGAGCACTGAGCACTGAGCATCGAGGTTCCTGTCGGCCAGCGGTGGTTGCACCGCACGGGATGATCGCCGATCAAGCACGACCTGTAGGGTGCCGCCACAGGATGTGGCGGACCGGCACCCGAGGAAGCAGACGTGGACGACGAGGAGCGGATCGCGCGAGGAGTGGCCCAGGGCATGGCCCGGCACGAGGCCGCACGGGCGGACGCACGAGGCAGGCAACTACTCGGCTGCCTCCTGATGCTCGCACTCTTCGTCGGCGGCTTCGTCGTGCTCGTCACCTACGGCGGCTGAGCAACCTGGTGGGGGCTCAGGCGCCCGGCTGGTGCGTGATGACCGTATGCCCTCTCGGTGCCCCTCACCCATCGGGCCCGAGGCCGCGAAGGACGCGATCACCGCCACCCTCACGACGCTGTCCGAGCAACTACGCAGGTCCCTGACACGGGACTGGGCACGGAACTGCCGGCACGGAACTGGCCCACCATGCCCAACTCCGCGTCGATGCCAGGCTCCAGGTCTACTTCGCCGACCCGCACAGCCCCTGGCAACGAAGGGCCAACGAACACACGAACGGTCTGCTGCGGCAGCATTCTCCGAAGGGCACGGACCTGTCGCGCTGGTGCGCCGACGAACTCCAGGCCACCGCCTTCCCCCTCAGCAACACACCTTGGTGGAATCCCTCAACGAGCATCTCCCCTCACTCCAGGAAGCTGGGGTTGTGACGACCGGTCGGGCCCAAGGAATGAGCATCCCGGCAACTTCGGCAGAGAGTCAGCGAGTTGAGGAACCGGCTGAGCACGGGCCGGACTGGGAGAAGCTTCGACACCGCGGCTGCGGAGAGCTTCTGGGCCGTGTTCAAAGAAGAGACCGGTACCCGCTTCCGGCCCGGCCGGGCCACCGCCCGCGCCGACATCTTCGACTTCGTCGCGACCTCAGGACAGGTCCGCGGAGGTTCAGGTCTGCGATCCGGCCGATGCCGTGAGGAATCCCAGCTGGGCCGCTCGGGCACCGGCCTGGCTACGGGAACTGGCCCCGAGGGCCGCCATGATCTCGGCGACGTGCCGCCCGTACGTACGCACCGACATCTCCAGTTCACGGGCGGCAGCCTCGTCGGTGACCCCGCGCTGGAGAGCGCCCAGGATTCTCCTGGCGAGCGCGGTCCGTTCGCCGAACACGAGGTTGTCACTGGCCGGGGTCGCCCCGCTCCACACGCCGCGGAACAGGGTGCGCATGGCGTGCACGACCTCGGGGGCGCGGATCAGCGAGACCCTGCCGCCGCCCGCCGGTCCGGCGACCACCAGGGCCGTCCGGCCGTCGACGACGAGCGCCTGCAGGGGCGGCACGGCGGCGACCCGGATCTCCACGGGGTTCTCGCTGCGCGCCTGATCCCGGAGGAAGTCTCCGTCGAGCCTGCTCGGCACGGCCAGCAGACGGACCGCCACGCCTGCCGCGGCCCGGCGCAGATCGTGCTCCGCCCAGGACAGGCGGGCGGCCTGGGCAGAGATGTTCGGGCCGCGGGCGTGGACCATGTCGATGCTGTCCGTGGCACCTTCAATGAGCGCGCGGGCCGTGTCGAGGACATCGGTGCACGTGCCGTCGAGCCGGGTGATCAGTTGTTCCTTGACGCTGCGGTCCCGGTGGAGGGCTATGGAGAGCTCAATGAGCGCCTGCACCTCCAGCAGGCCCCGCTCGAGCTCATCCCTGGGTTGTACGGGCAGGTCGCTCACGCTTTCTCGCTTTCCGTGCGGCCCGGTGAGGCCGTGGGAGGACGTACTGGGAGGACGTACAGGGACGCGGAGAGGGGGGAGAAGGAAGACCGGGAGGGGGCTGGGCCGGGGCCAGGGCCAGGGTGGCCGGAGCCGGGGCGATCAGGCGGAGAGCAGGCCGAACTCGATGGCGCGCACCCCGACCTGGAACCGGGACCTGGCGTCGAGCTCCCGCATGATGTCGGCGACGTACCGGCGGTACGTGCGCAGCGAAACGGCCAGGTCACGGGCGGCGGCCTCGTCGGTGTTTCCGGAGCAGAGCTGCCGCAGCACGTCGCGGCCCAGCTCGGAGCGGAGTCGCGGGCCGAAGTGGCGGTGGTCGTTCAGCCTCGGCCGCCCGGCCCAGACGCACGCGAACAGCAGCTCCAGGGCCTGGACGGTGCCGACGTCGCCGATCACCGCGGCGGCCCGCCCGCCTTCCGCCGCCTCGTTCCCCACGGGCGCGCCGCAGACCACGGCGGCGGTGCCGTCCACGACAAGCGCGGGCTGCAGTTCGCCGTCGGTGACGCGGATCTCGGTACGCGGCCGCTTCTGGAACCGGCCCAGCTGGTCGGCGTGAACGTCTGCGGCCGCGCCGGTGCACAGCACGCGCACGGCCGGGCCGGGCCGAGCCCGGTCCAAGTGGTCGAGTACCGCGTCGGTGAGTTCCCCCGCCTCGGCCAGGGCGACGGCGATGTCCCGCTCGCCCTTGTCCAGCGCCTGGGCCACCGCGTCGGCCAGCTCACTGCGGCCGGTGTGCGTGACCGGAGCGGGACCGGCCGACCCGGCGGGATCCCGCATGGACATCGAGAGCGTGGATTCGATCAGCTCCCGCCCCCGGGAGAGCACGTCCTGTAGCCGGAGGTCGGCGTCATGCCCCTCCGGCCCGCCGACATGCTCCGTGTGTATGTCAAACAGTTCCGCTGTCAATGCCATCGTGTGCCCCCCGCAACACGCGCAAATGATGACTGTCCTCAGCCCTGCGCAGGGTGCGAACTCCGCGCAGGCGGGCATTGCCGGTTCAGCTGTCCCACGGACCTTCGCATGCCGGTCCGTGTGCGAACGGAACCTTCGACTCACTCGATAAAAACTCTGGCAATGCTTGAGAACGAGCCCGATATTATGGACGACCTCCTAGGTCGTCAACTCGCGTCCAGAAACGCTCCGTGCTCGATGCGACCAGCTGCCACCTGCAGCTTTTCTGGACGCATGACAAGGCAACCACCTTGCGGTGAAGCGTCGTTGGTGGAGCATCACACACCATCGGGCTAATGGAAAGGTGTAACAGTCCGGCGACGGAAACCCCCTTCGTCCGCCCGTCACCCTCGGCTTCCCGGCTTTCTGCCGCCGTGTGCCGCAGGGCCGCGCGGGGCCGGACCGGGACCGCTCACACCGGACTGCCGGACCGCTCAGTCCGACGGGCGCTCGGCCCGCTCGGCCCGCTCAGCCCTCTCCCGGACCCTTGCCAGCAGCCTCCGCACCACCTTCTCATGCGCACCCGACTCGATAACCAGCAGCCGGTACACGAAGCCGAGCGGCCCCGGGAACACCGCGTACGTACCTGCTGTCAGCACCGTCCCCGGACCGTCCAGCTCCGGCTCGAGTGCGACCGTCAGGGTGTATCGCGAGAGGAAGTGGCGGCCCGTGAGGGCCGCCCGCCGACCCGGCACCGACTCCACCACGCGCATGCCGGGCAGGGTCGAGCCGAGTTCCAGCGGGGGCCCCGAGGCTGTCGCAGGCTCCGCGCGCACCAGGCGTGCGTACGCCTCGCTGCCGCCGCCGCGCTTGCGCCCGACCGTCTCGGCCAGGGTCTGCCAGACCTGTCCGGCATCCGCCGCGACCAGCACCCGGTGCTCGTCCACGAACGGCAGCCCCGCCAGCGGGGCCCGTTCGCCGCTCACAGCGCCACCTTCCCGGCGACCACGCGCGCCCACTCGCTATACCCCTGGGCGGAAGGGTGGAACCGGTCACGGGCGAAGAAGTCCGGACCCATCGGCAGCACGTTCGTGGAACCGATCCACGTCACCCCCGGGGTCTCGGCGCACACCCGCTGCGCGACCTCGTCCAAGGCCGTCGCCCGCTCTCCCAGGTAGCGGCCCATCGCCTTCGGGACGGACGGGAACTCCGCGAACGGCGGAATCCCGGTCACCAGCACCTGGTCGGCCCGCTGCGCGAGCTCCCCGACCACGGCCTCCAGATCGTCGCCCCAGTCCTGCGGGCTGCGCCGGGTCAGCACGTCGTTGACTCCGGCCAGCAGCGCCACGACGTGGAGTCCCGAATCCACCTCGGGCACCAGGCGGTAGCGGATGCGCCGTGCCGTGGCTCCGTGCCGGCCCCGCACCGTCCAGTCCACAGGACACCCGGCGCGCGCACTGAGCTCCCGCGCGAACTGCCCGGTGAAGCCGTCCTCGTGACTCTCGACGCCGCAGCCAGCAGCCGTCGATTCGCCGACCACCGCTATCCGCAGCCGGTCGGCACCGGCCGCACCGCCGGTGGCGCCGCCAGCGGCCGCACTCGCGCCGCTGGCCGCTGAAGCCTGGCCGGCGTCGGTCACCGCAAGGACCCCCACGTCGGCGGTCCCGGAGTCCGGCCCGCCTGCGGGCGGCAGCGTCTCGGTGGACATGCGCACGTACACCGCCTGCGCGGCAACGACGGGCATCAGCAAGGGGTTCATGATCGGTCCCTAGGAGAAGAGTTCGGGTGCCGCTCGGAATCCGGCACGGCCGTCCCAACCGTCCCAGCGCACCACGACAGTAATGTCCGCCGACTGAGCAGGCAACAAGAAACCAGTTCACCCACCTGGTTCCGCTCCGGCGCCGACGTGGACAGTTTCGGTCAGGGCATCGGGCCGGAGACCTCCTCGACACCTGTCCACCCCATTTCCGGTCACAGAACTTGGCAGCTTTCCGCCGCAACTGGCCAGTTGCGTCCCGGCCCTGTCTAGCCTCCCCACGACGACCGGCGAGAGCTGAGCAACAACGGGGGAAGCACATATGACGGGCGCAGATCGACACCGGACGGCGATCGTGGGCATCGCCTCCCGGCTGCCCAACGCAGCGGGGCCGGAAGAGTTCTGGCGTCTGCTGGCCGAAGGCCGCGACGCCATCCGCGACCGCGCTCCCGAGCGCCCGTACGGTCCCGCCCGAGGCGGATTCGTCGACGGCATCGAGGAGTTCGACGCCGAGTTCTTCCGGATGTCCCCCGGAGAGGCCGCGGACACCGACCCGCAGCAGCGCCTCGCCCTCGAACTCGCCTGGCAGGGGCTGGAGGACGCCCGGATCGCCCACGGCCCGTCCGGGGACGCGGGCCACGGCGGAGCCGCGGCCCCTGCGGACGCTGCCGGACGGATCGGCGTCTTCCTCGGTGTCATGGCCACCGACTACGCCGATCTCGTGGCCCGGGGCGACGACCGCGACATCACCCGCCACACCCTCACGGGCACCGGCCGCGCGATGATCGCCAACCGCATCTCACACACGCTGGGTCTGCACGGGCCCAGCATGACCGTGGACACGGGCCAGTCCTCCTCCCTCGTCGCCGTCCACCTCGCCTGCGAGAGCCTGCACCGCGGCGAGGCGGACACCGCGCTCGCGGGTGGAGTCCACCTCATCGTCAGTCCGCTCAGCACCGCGGTGGTCGAAGCTGCCGGAGCCCTTTCGCCCGACGCCACCAGCTACGTCTTCGACGAGCGCGCCAACGGATACGTCCGCGGCGAGGGCGGCGGCCTGGTCGTCCTCAAGCCGTACGAGCGCGCCGTCGCCGACGGCGACCGTGTGTACGCCGTCATCGAGGGCAGCGCCCTCGGCACCGGCACCGGCACCGGCGGCCTCACCGTCCCGAGCGCCTCCGCCCAGGCCCGCACGGCCAGCTCGGCCCTGGCCCGTGCGGGGATGGACCCCTCCGAGGTCCAGTACGTCGAACTGCACGGCACCGGAACCCGCGTCGGGGATCCGATCGAGGCGGCGGGCCTCGCCGAGGCGTACGGGCCCGGCACCGGACGCACCCTGCCGCTGGTGGTCGGCTCCGTGAAGACCAACATCGGCCACCTGGAAGGCGCCGCGGGCATCGCCGGTCTGATCAAGGCCGCACTGTGCGTGCACCACCGCTCCCTGGTCCCGAGCCTGAACCACGTCCGCCCCAACCCCGACATCCCCCTGGCCGACCTCGGCCTCCGGGTCGCCACGGCCACCGAACCCTGGCCCTCCACCGGGGCCCCGCGCATCGCCGCGGGCGTCACCTCGCTGGGCATCGGCGGCACCTGCTGCCACGTGGTCCTGACTGGTGCCCTTGGTACGGGACCGACCCGCCGGGAACTTCTGGCCGCACCGGCGGTTCCGGTGGTGGTGTCGGCGAAGTCCGGCCCCGCGCTGCGTGCGCAGGCGGAGCGGCTGCGGTCGCATCTGGTGCGGCGGCCCGAGGCGGGCCTGCTGGACACCGCGTTCTCCGCCGCGACCACACGCGCCCAGCTGGAGCACCGTGCGGTCGTCGTGGCCAGGGACCGGGAAGAGCTCCTCACCGGGCTCACCGCACTGGCCGCAGGTGAGCCCGCAGCCGGTGTCATCCAAGGCCGCCCCGTGAGCGGGAAGACGGCGTTCCTGTTCACCGGGCAGGGCGCCCAGCGCGCCCGCATGGGCCTCGAACTCGCCGCCGCCTACCCCGTGTTCGACACAGCACTCGACGAGGTATGCCGCGAGCTCGACCCGCTCCTGGGCCGCTCCCTGCGCGAGCTCCTGGCCGCCGAGGACGACACACTCAACGCCACCGAGTACACCCAGACCTCACTCTTCGCCATCGAGGTCGCCCTCTACCGGCTCGTCGAATCCCTCGGAATCCGCCCCGACTACCTCATCGGCCACTCCGTCGGTGAGATCGCCGCCGCCCACATCGCCGGTGTCCTCTCCCTGGCAGACGCGTGCACCCTGGTCGCCGCCCGCGGCCGCCTCATGGGCGCACTGCCCACCGGCGGCGGCATGGCCGCCATCCAGGCCGAAGAACCCGAAACCCTCGCGGCACTGGCCGGCTTCGAAGGCCGACTTGAGATCGCAGCCGTCAACGGACCCCGGTCCATCGTCGTCTCCGGCGACCTCGACGCACTCGACCAGTGGCTCCCCCGCTGGGACAAGCTCGGCCGCAAAACCACCCGCCTGCGCGTCAGCCACGCCTTCCACTCAGCCCGCATGGAACCCATGCTCGCTGAGTTCCGGAAGACCGCTGAAAGCCTCACCTTCAACCAGCCGAACATCACGGTCATCTCGAACGTGACCGGTGGCATCGTCACCGACGAACTCACCGACCCCGGCTACTGGGTCCAGCACGTCCGCGGCACCGTCCGCTACCACGACGGCATCCGCACCCTCCACCAGCAAGGCGTCACCCGCTACCTCGAACTCGGCCCCGACGCCATCCTCACCGCACTCACCCGCCAGAGCCTCGACAACGAAGACGAAAACGGCCTCCTCCTCACCCCCACCCTGCGCACCCGCCAGCCCGAAACCCACACCTTCGCCACCTTCCTCGGCCACGTCCACACCGCCGGAATCCCCATCAACTGGCAGACCTACTACGCCAACACCAGCGCCCGCACCACCAACCTCCCCACCTACGCCTTCCAGCGTGACCGCTTCCGCCTCGTGCGCGCCTCCGGGACCGGTGATCTGAAGGCAGCCGGGCTGGGGGAGATGGACCACCCTCTGCTCGCCGCCGCCGTCAAGGTCGGCGACCGCGACGAGTGGATCTTCACCGGCCGTGTCTCCGCCGAGTCGTTGCCCTGGCTGGCGGAGCACGTCATCGCCGGTCAGTGCCTGGTCCCGGGCGCCGCACTCCTGGACCTGGTTCTCGCTGCGGGCCGCGCGGCGGGATCGCCCGTCGTCGAGGAACTGGTCATCCAGGCCCCGCTGACGCTGCCCACCGACGCATCGGGCGTCCAGTTGCAGGTCACCCTGGGCTCTCCCGACGCAGAGGGGCGGCGCGAGGTCGCCGTCTACGGCCGGTCCACGGCGGAGACCATGTGCCATGCCCGGGGCTTCCTCACCAGCGCGGCGGCACCCTCCGACCTGGGCTGGGACGTGGCCGAGTGGCCTCCGGCGGGCACCGAGCCGATCAACGTCACGGACCTGTACGAGAGTCTCGGCGACGCCGGGTACGCGTACGGACCGGCCTTCCAGGGCGTACGCGCTGCCTGGCGGGACGAGCGGTACGTCTACACCGAACTCACGCCCTCCGAGGACTCGGCGGACCCGCGCTTCGTGTTGCACCCGGCTCTCCTCGACGCCGCGCTCCACGGCGGCCTCCGCACGGACCGTTCCGGCACGGCAGCGCCCGAGCTGCCCGCCACCTGGTGCGGAATCTCGGTCCGGCCTGGAGGCACGGCACCCGCACTGGCCAGGATCGAGCCCCAGGGCGAGGCCACCTTGCGGATCGACCTCGCCGACGGGAACGGACAACCGTGCGCCACCGTTCAGCGGGTCGTACTCAAAGCCGCCCCGCGTCGGCCGACGACGGACGCCCTGTACCGGGTGGAGTGGGTTCCGGCCGCCGCAGCGTCCGTTGCCGCTGCCCCGGTCCGGACCGAGCTCCTCGGCTGCGCCCACGCGGACCTGGCCTCGCTGGCCCAGGCGGTGGCCTCCGAAGCTGAACTGCCTGGGCTGGTCGTGGTCGAAGTCGTGCCGCACGCCACCCCGGGCGAGACCACCTTGTGGGTCCTGGCGCTGCTCCAGCAGTGGCTGGCGGCAGACGTGCTCGCTGACGCCCGCCTGGTCATCACCACCCGCAACGCCATCGCCACCGCCCACGGCGAATCCCCCGAGCTGACCCAGGCACCGGTCTGGGGCCTGGTCCGCAGCGCCCAGTCCGAACACCCCGACCGGTTCCTCCTCGTAGACACCGAGGACGACACCGACACCACAGGCATCGACTGGACCGCACTCGCGAACCTCGACGAACCCCAGCTCGCCATCCGCGCCAGCCGCACCCTGACCCCCCGCGTCACCACAGCCAAAACCACAACGACGACGGCGGAACCGCGCGCCCTGGACGTCAACGGGACCGTACTCATCACAGGAGGCACCGGCGGCCTCGGCGCCCTCTTCGCCAAGCACTACGCAAAGACGTACGGAGCCAAGCACCTCCTCCTGGTCAGCCGACGCGGCACCAACGCACCCGGCG
>NZ_JBHVVM010000055.1:0-17202 GCF_042883525.1 Streptomyces sp. NPDC058195 | reverse complement strand
GCCGAGACGGCGGTGGTGGTCTCCTCGTCGGGGACCTGGAAGACACCGAAGCCGAGCTGGGGGATCTCGACGCCGTTGTTCAGCTTCACGGTGGGGATGACGGACGGTGCCATGGTGCGTGCGGCCTTTCAGGCGGTACGGGGTGTACGGGGTGTACGGGGTGTACGGGGGGAGAGGGTGTAGCGGACGGTCTGGGCGCTGATGAGTCCGTCACGGAAGACGAAGGTGTCGACGCCGTCGGTGACCTCGTGGGCGGGGGTGGTGGCGGTCCACTGCAGAAGCAGCACGTCTCCGGCGAACCGTGGCGTCAGCTGCCAGTCGGCGTCGGGGAGGTCGGCCAGGAGACGGCCGATTCCCTCCCGTACGCCCTGGTGGCCCGTCAGGGTTCTCCCGGGGGTCACGAAGACGGCGTCCTCGGTGTAGTTCGCCGTGATCAGGCCGAGGTCCCCGGTGCCGAGCCGCTTCCCGTGGTCGGCGAAGACCTCCTGCGGGGTGCGGGACATCAGGACAGCCGCTCGACGGACGCGAGGGCGAAGCCGTGGTCCTGCTCGGGGGCGCCGCCGCCGACGCCGATGGCGCCGATGAGGCGGCCGTCGCGGTGGACGGGGAGGCCGCCGGCGATGAACAGCAGCGGCTTGTCGAGCGCGGTGGGCAGGGAGTGGAACGGACCCTCGGGCTTGACGAGGTCGACGAGGTCCGCCGTCGGCGCGTCGAGCTGCAGGGCGGTGTAGGCCTTGCGCGTGCTGGTCTCGCCGGAGATCAGCACCGCCCGGTCGTCCCGGCGGAAGGCCAGCAGGTGCCCGCCCGCGTCGAGGACGGTGACGCTCACGGTGACTCCCGCGGCATCGGCGGCGCGGCGCGCGGCGGTGACGAGGGTCTCGGCGTCCTGCGTGGTCAGCGGGGCGACGGGGATGGTGGTGCTCATGACGGATTCCTTCGCGGGTGGGGGGCGGGTGGGGACCGGGTGCGGGCGGGGAGGAGCGGGCCGCGGTGGCGCGTCCGGGTCAGCGCAGGACGGATTCCGGCACGCTTCGGCTCCCGGCGGACCCTGCGGCGACGTGTCCGGCGGCGCGGGTACGGCGGTGGAGGTGAGCGGCGAGGAGGGCGAGCAGCAGGGCTGTGCCGGAGAGGATGGCGCCGACCCAGTTGGGGGAGGTGTAGCCGAGGCCCGCGGCGATCACGACACCGCCGAGCCAGGCCGCCAGCGCGTTGCCGAGGTTGAAGGCTCCGATGTTGGCGGCGGAGGCCAGCGTCGGAGCGGCCGAGGCCTGGTCGAGCACCCACTTCTGCAGCGGCGGGACGGTCGCGAAACCGAGGGCGCCGATCAGGGAGAGGGTGATCGCGGCCAGCACCTTGTTGTGGGCGGTCGCGGTGAACAGCAGCAGTGCGGCGGTGAGGGCCGCGAGGGTCGTGAGGAGCATCGGCATGAGCCTGCGGTCGGCGAACTTGCCGCCGAGGAGGTTGCCCAGGAACATGCCGATACCGAAGAGGACGAGCAGCCAGGTCACCGCGCCCTCGGTGTAGCCGGCCACCTCGGTCATCATCGGGGTGATGTAGGTGATCGCGGCGAAGACACCGCCGTAGCCGAGGACGGTCATGGCCATGGCCAGCCACACCTGCACATTGCGGAACGCGGCGAACTCGGTGCCTACGGTCACCGAATCGGGCCGGCCCGTCTCGGGCACCAGCTTGGCGACGCCGAGGAAGCCGATGACGCCGAGTGCGGCGACGGCGACGAACGTGACGCGCCAGCCGGCGGCCTGGCCGATGTACGTACCGCCGGGGACACCGACGATGTTGGCCACGGTCAGGCCCATGAACATCAGGGAGATGGCCGAGGCCTTCTTCTCCGGAGCGACGAGGCCGGCCGCGACCACGGAACCGATGCCGAAGAACGCGCCGTGGGCCAGGGAGGCCACGATCCGGCCGATGAGCATGACGCCGAAGCTCGGTGCGAAGGCGGACAGCGCGTTGCCGATGACGAACAGCGTCATCAGGAACATCAGCATCTTCTTGCGGGACACCTTGGTGCCGAGAACGGTCAGGAGCGGCGCGCCGAACACGACGCCCAGGGCGTAGCCGGAGACCAGCCAGCCAGCGGCCGGGATGGTGACGCCGAAGTCGCCCGCGACCTGGGGCAGCACGCCCATGATCACGAATTCGGTGGTGCCGATCCCGAAGGCCCCGATGGCGAGGGCCAGGAGCGCGAGAGGCATGGGAGGTACCTTCCAGGTGCTTGTGTTGAGCGCTTACGTCACATGACAATAGTTGCACACGCGGCATAAGGCAAACGCTAACTAAGTCACTATGCATATATAAGCGTGTGCAATAATTGAGGGGACGGCCCGACGAAGGAGGCCCCCGTTGACTGCTACTGCCCCCGCACTCACCGCCCTGGCTCACGGCTGGTGCGCGCTGTCTCTGCTGCACGGAAAGATCGAGTCCCACCTCGAACGTGTCCTTCAGGCCGGTCACGGCCTGAGCGTGCGCGAGTACTCGCTCCTCGACGTCCTCGGCCGCCAGCACGACGGGGAGGGCGGACACCTGCAGATGAAGCAGGTCGCCGACTCCGTCGTGCTCAGCCAGAGCGCGACGACCCGCCTGGTCACCCGCCTTGAGGACCGCGGGCTCCTGGAGCGTTACCTGTGCCCCACCGACCGGCGGGGGATCTACACCGACGTCACCAGGGCGGGCCTCGAACTGCTCGGCCAAGCCCGCCCGACGAGCGAGGCGGCCCTGCGTACGGCACTGCGGGAAGCAGCCGAGGACCCGCGGCTGGAACCCCTGGTGCGCACCGTCGAAACCGCGCGCACACCGGTGGCCGCCGCATGAAAGCGATCACCCTCAACGGGTACGGCGGCCCCGGGGCGCTGCGGCTCACCGACCTCCCGGACCCGAAGGTGGCCCCCGGCGAGGTGCTGATCCGGGTGAGGGCCGCAGGGGTCAACCCTGTCGACTGGAAGCTCGCCGAAGGCCGCCTGGACGCGGTCATGGAGACACGCTTCCCCCTGGTGCCCGGCTGGGACGTGGCCGGTGTGGTCGAACGCGTCGGCTTCGACGTCGAGGAGTTCGCGCCCGGCGACGAGGTCTTCGGCTACATCCGCAAGGACACCGTCCAGCTCGGCGCGTACGCCGAACTCGTCTCCGCGCACGTCCGCATGGTGGCCCGCAAACCCGCCGCGCTCTCCTGGGAGCAGGCCGCAGGTGTACCGCTCGCCGGTCTCACGGCCTACCAGGCCATCAAACGCGTGGGCGTCCGCGCCGGGGAGACCGTCCTGGTGCACGCGGCCGCGGGCGGGGTCGGCTCGCTCGGTGTCCAGATCGCTGTGGCACTCGGAGCGCGCGTGATCGGCACGGCGTCCGCCCGCAACCACGACTTCGTACGGAAGCTGGGCGCGGAACCCGTGGCCTACGGCCCCGGACTCGACGGCCGAGTCGCCCGGCTGGCACCCGAAGGCATCGACGCAGCCCTCGACTTCGTCGGCGCGGACGCCGTGGATACGTCACTGCGCCTGCTCGGGCGACCGGACCGGCTTGCGTCCATCGCCGACCCCGAGGCCGCCGAACGGGGCGGCCACTACGTATGGGTCCGCCCGGACTCGGCAGACCTCGCGGCGCTCGCCGAACTCGCCGGGGCGGGAAAGCTGGCCGTACACGTCGAGCAGGTGCTCCCGCTCGCCGAAGCGGCACAGGCCTGGCGCTCGAACGCCCAGGGACACACGCGCGGCAAGATCGTGCTGTCCGTGGCGAACGGCTGAGGTATCCCGGCCGCCGGGTGTGTCCGCCCCGCCACCGGGGCGGACACACCCGGCAGACTCACCGCCCGCACGGGCCGCCCGTCGCGACGTCCGGCCCCCGGCCGAAGGCGGCCCGCCCGGCTGGAGCGCCGAGATCTCCACGCCGTAGAGGCCGGGGATCAAGCCCGGCCTCACAGACAAACGGTCAGCCGCCCCAAGAGCACCACCGGTTTCATCTCCCTGTCCCGCCGCCGGGCCGTCGGACGGCGCCCGCCCGGAGGACGCGGCGCGCCGCCGCGCGAGGGACCGCGAACGCCTCACGCGGCACCCCGGGACCTCGGTCACCCGGGCGGCCGCCACCCGCATGCCCCGCCGGATCACCCGCTGGCAGAACACGCTCCGTCACCACGCCGGTCGTCCAAAAGCGCGGCGGAACAGCGGTTCAGGGACGACTCCTCACGGCGTACCGCGGATGTCGAGGCCGAGGACCCGGCCGGAGGCGTGTTCCTGCGGCCCGGTCACCGTGATGGCGGTGATGCCCTCCCGCCCGCCCTGCTCGAACTCGACCGCGCATCCTGGGAGCGGTACCCGGTGACCGGTGGCTTCGAGCCCCAGCAGCGCCCCCAGCTCGCTGGCCGCCCGGTGGGGCGCGGGGGCGGTGACGACCATGCCCGCCAGGTCGTACGGTCCACGCTCGAACGCGGCGTCGGGCACGTTGGCCAGCGAGCGTTCACGAGGAGGTGTGTAGGTGATGAAGAACGGCCACCATGCCGGTCCGTCCACGATGAACACCTCGACGAACGACATTCCATGCTCGGCGAGTTCCACTTCGAGCACTTCGGTCTGGTGCCCCCTCGCGCGGAGCGCACGGGCAACGGCATGGGCGTCGGTCACGTTGACCGCGAAGGTGATCGCGCCCGCGGGCCCCTCCAGCGCGTCGATCGACGGTGCCAGGAGGTCCAGGCCGCGGGCATAGCGCGATGCGCGGACTGCCACGGGATCCGTCACGGACAGGATCTCCACGTACCGCTCGTCCAGGCGCCAGCCACCGTTGCGGAATCCGTCGGCCACGTCATTGGCATGGGCGGGAAGACCTGCCTCGGAGTACGCGCGGACCGCCTCGGGCACGTCAGGCACGTAGTGCAGTAAATGATCGAACGCGACGTCCTCGACTTCAGTTCCCATCGGCATAAGGCAAGCCTAACTTGAGGGCCTGCGAGATCCCGGACCGGCCGCCCCCGAGGGGGAGTTGGGCGAAGGAACCCCCCTCGCGCGGCCCGTTGCCCTGAGACGGTGTCCTGCGTGGTGAACGCTCGTTGGGCTGTTCATGGGGCGGGATACGCGGAGTCAGATCGTTCCGGACGGACCGGGGGAGACCGCGAAGCCGTTGATCCCGCCGCCGAAGGCGCCTCCGCGGGGCGGCGGGACGCAGGACATACCTGAAGGGCGAGCCCACCGCCCGAGCCCCGTGGACCGGGGCAGACAGAGTTCCAGGACCCGCGTCCCGCCCGACGCGAGCGGACTGCCCCTGGCCGCCGGGCCTTTTGCCGCCCACACCCACGACAGCCAAGGCCGGAAACCCAGGAAGCCGGTTCCAGCTCCAGCCCAGACGCGGCCCCGTCACGGCGGGAACCCCGGGCCCGCAGACTCCACGCCGACACGGCATACGGCATCCCTGACCCGCGGACGGCTCCGTGGGCGACGCACCGGCCTCCGCACCGCCCGCGGAAGAACCGAATCCAGCGAACACCTCGGACGCCGGAGGCGGTTCATCGGACGGACCACGCCGTGGCTGACCGGCTACCGCGGACTCAGCCATCACCACGAACGCCCCCGCAGCTGTCTGGCCTTCCCCGGCCTCGCCGCCACACTCTGTTGCTACGGACGACTGGTCCGCATCACCACGGAGGACGCGGTCCACCCACGCAGTGGTCACGAAAGGACCAGGAGCGCAGATGGAAGAACGGCTAGCACTGCGGCTGCAGTTGTTCCGTGACGGCGGCCACGCCGAGTCGCGGGTCATCGACTTCGTCGTCAGCGAACTCGACATCCTGGCGGCCGGCGGACAGACGGTCACCGAGGACACGGCAGGCATGCTGACCAGCCATCTCGTGACGGCGCTCACCCGCCTGCTGAACGGCGAGGCCATCGAGCAGTTCCTCACCGACGAGCAGGTGGCCGCCGAGCTGGCCGGACACCCCGAGGCCGTGGCCGGGGCACGCGCCATGGCCGAGCGGGCCCGCGCGCTGCTGGGCGCGGGCCTGCCCGAGTCCGAGGTCAACTTCCTCGGCCTGCACCTCGCCGCTCTGGCGCAGCGCTCACACGCCTGTCCCACCCCGAGCACGGAAGGCAGCTGAAGACCATGAAGAAGATCCTCACCGGCGGTGTCGGCAAGACCGAGGTCGCCCGGACCATCACCGCGATGGCCGTCGACGGCCTCGAAGTCGCCGTCTCCAACGACATGGACGCCGTGATGAAACTGCGCGCGGGCGAGGCCGACTACTTCCTGGGCACCTGCTACACCGGTGCCGGCGCATCGCTCGGCGTGCTGGTCGGCCTGATGGGCAAGAAGGCCTGTCACACCTTCGGGCGTTCCGTTCCCGGCGAGGAAGAGGTCGCCGCGCTCCTGGCGGGCGGCACCAGGATCTTCGGCTTCAGCATGGACCAGATCGACACCGCCGCCCCGGTGATCGCCCGTGCCATCGCCACGCACTCCGGCTGACCGGTCCCGCTTCGGAGCGATAAGGCAAGGGAGTCCCCGTTGAGTCCGTATCTCGCCGCGGGCAGCACCAGCCTCAGCTTCCCGCTGCCGCAGGAGCTCGCCGTCATCGTCCTGTGCGCGCTGACAGCCCTCATCTCCCACCAGGCACTGGCCGTCTTCAACGACGGAGTCCGGCCCTTCCTCCTCGACTTCATCCGCGGCGACAGTACGCGCGGCGCCACGACCGCGGTCTCGTTCGGGCTCTCCGCGGGGTTCATCTTCGGCCTTGGCGCGCCGATGGCGCTGTCCACCGGCGTACTCAACCCGTGGCTGCTCTTCCTGCCCACCGACATCCTCGGCATCCTCGCGCCGAGGAAATGGCTGGCGCCGCTCCTCGGCGCGGCCTGGGGCGCCGTCGTGGTCTTCGGGCTCGGCGGGGCCAACACTCTCGCGCACCGTCTGCCGGTCGACTTCCTGACCGCCCTGCAGCAGATGTCGACGCCGATCCTGTTCCTGTTCGCACTGTTTCCCGTGCTCGCCATCACCAAGCAGTTCGGCAGACTGCGCGGCGGCATAGCGGGCGTGGCCGAACTGGTCCTGGTCGTCGCCACCATGAAGCTGTGGCCGAAGGTGTTCGCGGGCTCGATCGCGATGGCGGTCGGCGTGCTGATGCTGATCGGTTTCGCCGCCCTCCGCGACATCCGGCAGCGCCGGGCCGAGAAGGCTCACCGTACCGCCGCCACCGCGGCCGGTCCGGCCGGCGACGACGATCCGGTGGCGTCGCTGTTCGGTGCGAGCGCGGCCCGGCTGCGCAGGCACCTGCCGCTGTTCATGGTGCTCGGCGCGGGCGTGTGCCTGCTGGCCCAGATGCACATCTTCGGCGGGGGCGAGGCCACCAGCTTCCTGATCGCCAAGCACGAATACGGCGCCGCGGCCCAGGTCGACTTCTATCGCGTCTTCGGCTTCATCCCGCTGATCGCGACGACCGCCCTGGCCTCCGGCGCATACGGCATCGCGGGCTTCACCCTGGTCTACCCGATCGGCTACCTGATGCCGAATCCGTGGCTGGCCCTGGTCTGCGGTGCGCTCGTCTTCGCCGCCGAGGTGCTGCTGCTCTCACGGCTGGGCCGGCTCCTGGGCGCGTTCCCGTCGGTCCGGGACAGCTCGGAGCACCTGCGCGGCGCGATCAGCGACACCCTCGGCCTGGCGATCCTCTTCGGCTCCCTCATGGCCGCCAGCACCATGGGCGGCGGGCTCGGCATCCTCGTCGTCGGCGGGCTGTACCTGCTGAACGAGGCCATGGGCCGCCCGGTGGTCCGCATGGCCGCCGCACCGGCCGCGGTGGTCGTCGGCGGCACCGTCCTCAACGTCCTTTACTGGCTGCACCTGTTCACCCCGGTCAAGGGGTGAGCAGGCCTCTGGAAGGCACCCGCATGCACACCTTGGGGACCGTCACCGGCCCACTCGACCCTTCCCTCGTCACCGGCCCCGTCCTCGCTCACGAGCACATCGCCCTCGACCTGCGCCGCGACAGCGACCGCGAGGCCGTGCTCGACGCCCGGCACACCGGCCAGATCACTGACGAACTCTCCGCTCTGCGCGAGGAGTTCGGACTGTCGTTGGTCATCGAGCAGACCTGCCGGGGCATGGGCCGCGACATGGCCGCGCTGGCCCGCGTCTCCGCGGCGTCCCGGGTCGCGGTGGTCGCGGCCACGGGCTGGTACTACGAGCCGTTTCACCCGGATGAGGTGGGCAGGACCAGTGCCGAGCAGCTCACCGACTCACTCGTACGGGACATCGAGCAGGGCGTCGCCGCCACCGGGATCCGCCCCGGCGTGATCGGCGAGGCCGGCAGCCACGGCGAGCACCCGAGCGAACCGGAACGGCGAACCCTCACCGCCGCCGCCCGCGCCGCCGTCCGCACCGGGCTGTCCGTGGCCACCCACACCCACCTCGGCGTGGGCGGCCCAGCCCAGCTCGGCCTGCTCACCGCCGCGGGGCTGGCACCGCACCGTGTGGCCGTCGGCCATCAGGACCTGCTCGACGACCCGGCCGTGCACCGCCGCCTCGCGGCCGAAGGCGCGTACGTCTGCCTCGACACTGTCGGCAAGAACCACTACCAGAGCGACGCGACCCGGCTCCGGCTGCTGCTCGCACTGATCGAGTCCGGCCACGCCGACCGGGTACTGCTCTCCTGCGACGTCTCCCGCCACGGCTACCTCACCGGCGAGGGCGGCACCGGCTACGGCCACCTGTTCCGCTCCTTCCTGCCCCGGCTGCGCGCGGCAGGCGCAGACGCAGACCTGATCGACCTGATCACCCGCCGCAACCCGCTGCGCTTTCTGACCGGCGCCGACACCCAGGAGAAGCCCGATGCCTAGCCCCGGGGCCCGGCTGCCGCGGACCTTCCCGCTGCCGACCGTGCCGCTTGCCGACGCCGTCGCCAAGCAGTTCCGCCTGCTGGAGTGCACCGCCCGCCACTTCGAGGGCGAGCAGCTGTTCGCGGCCGACGCGGGCATCGTTCCCGGGCTGGACCGCCCGCGCACGACTGCGCGGGTGGAAGCCGTCCTCGCCGACTTCCTCGGCGCCCAGGCCGCTGCCCTCGTCCAGGGCGCGGGCACCGGCGCGATCCGGGCCGGGCTGACCGCCGCGCTCGACGCCGGCACCGAGCTGCTGATCCACAGCGCTCCGGTCTACCGCACGACCCGGACGACATTACGCGGTCTCGGCGTGCGCACCGTCACCGCCGACTTCAACGACCCGTGCGCGCTGGAAGAGGCGCTCGCGTCCGGACGGTTCGCCTGGGCCTACGTCCAGCACACCCGGCAGCGGCTGGCCGACCGCTACGACCCGGGCGACGTCCTGGCCGCCTGCCGGGCGCACGGGGCGCGGACCGTCGTCGACGACAACTACGCGGTGATGCGCGTCCCGGCGTGCGGAGCCGAGCTGGGCGCGGACGCCTCCTGCTTCTCGCTCTTCAAGCTGCACGGACCCGAAGGCGTCGGTGTGGTGGCCGGATCCCGGGACCTGGTGGACCGGGTCCACGCCGACAACTACTCGGGCGGTGGCCAGGTCCAGGGCCACCAGGCCCTGGACGCGCTGCGCGCGCTCACCCACGTGCCCGTGCTGTGGGCCGTCCAGTCCCAGGTGAGCACGGAGGCCGCCGAGCGGCTGGCCGACGGCGAGGTGGACGGCGTTGCCGAGGTCCGGATCGCCAACGCGCAGGACCGCTGCCTGCTGGTCCGTCTGGCCCGGCCCGTGGCCCGGGAACTGCCCGCCGTCGCGGCCCGGTACGGCGCCGCGCCCTACCCCGTGGGCTCCAACTCCCGCTACGAGATCGCCCCGCTCTTCTACCGGATGTCCCGTTCGAGCCTCGACGACGCCCCCGAGCTCGCCGACTGGACGATCCGCATCAACCCCATGCGCGCCGGCGCGGACCTGGTGCTGGACATCCTGCGCCGCTCGCTCGCTGACCTGCACCAGCCCACGGACGGCTGACCGTGTTCCTCGACACCGTGCTGACCCGTAACCCGGAACTGGTCGAAACGGCCACCGCGCTGCACCGGAGCGGCGCGATCCCGCCCGACACCTACGTCATGGACCTCGACACCATCGAGGACAACGCGCGCATGCTCGCCGCCGAAGCCGGACGGCTGGGCCTGGCACTGTGGTTCGTGGCCAAGCAGTTCGGCCGCAACCCCGAGCTGATCCGGGCGATCGCGCGGCACATCCCGAAGTTCGCGGCCATCGACGCGCCGGAGGCACGGATCCTGCACGCGGCCGGAGCGCGGGCCGGAAACCTGGGACACCTGGCCCAGATCCCCACCCGGTCGCTGGAGGAGATGCTCGCCTGGCGTCCGGAGGCCGTGACCGTCTACGACGTGGCCAACGCGGAGGCGGTGAGCCGTGCGGCACGGCGGCTCGGATCCGTCCAGCACCTGCTGGTCCGGCTCCAGGGCGCACCGGGCACGGTCCACCCGGGACAGGAGGGCGGCGTTTCGCCGGAGAGGCTGGACGACTTCGCGGAGCGGGTGGAGCGGCTGCCAGGCGTACGGATCGCGGGTGTCACCGCCTTCCCCTGCCTGCGATGCGACCCGGACACCGGCGAACCGGAGCCCACCGCCAACCTGCCGCTGGCGCTGGCCGCGCGAGACCGGCTCGCCGCGCGCGGACACCACGGCCTGAAGCTGAGCGCGCCGGGCGCCAGTTCGGTGGCCACCCTGCCGCTGCTGGCGCGGCACGGCGCCACCCACGCCGAGCCCGGCCACGCGCTGACCGGTACCACTCCGCTGCACGCGTCCGGGCACCGGAGCGAGCGTCCGGGCTACGTCTACGTCAGCGAGGTGGCGCACACCCTCGCCGACGGCCGCCCGGCCGTCTACGGCGGCGGCTTCTACCCCCGTGCCAGGATCAACGACGCGCTCCTGCCGCGCTCCGGGGTGCGGCTGGCCGTGCACGACGCACCCGCCGAGAACATCGACTACTACCGGCTGCTGGAAGCGCCCGCGACACCGGGCGACGCCGGACTCGGCGACACGGCCGTCCTCGCCTTCCGCACCCAGGTCTTCGTCACCCGCAGCAATGTCGCCGTCGTCGCCGGACTGCTGTCCGGCACACCCCGGCTGCGCGGCCTGTACAACGCCCTGGGCCAGACCCTTGACTGAGGAACAGCGCCCATGAGCAGAACCGTCATCGTCGTCCTCGACGGCTTCGGCGTCGGCGCCATGCCCGACGCCGGAGCCCTGCGGCCCGGCGACACCGCCGCCGACACCTGCGGCCACCTCCTCGACCACTGCCGCCGCGCCCGGGGCCGGGCACTGCACCTGCCCGCGCTGTCGGCACTCGGCCTGGGCCTGGTCCACCCGCACCCGGACCTGGCCGCGCGCACCACGCTGCCGGTGGCGGCGGGCCGGGCCGCCCTCGGCTACCCGGGAGCGGACACCTACGCGGGCCACCAGACCATGATGGGAGCCGACTTCCGCACGGTGGCCGTGGCCCGGCTCGCCGGCCACCTCGACGCCGCGGCCGCCGCGCTGCGCGCCGCCGGGCACGAGGCGGAGCCGCTGGACCACCTGCCGGTGCTGCTCGTGGACGGTGTGGTCCTGGTGCACGACAACCTGGAAGCCGACCCGGGCATCAACTGGAACGTCTCCGGCCGGCTCGACGATCTGCCGTTCAGGCAGATCCTCTCCATCGCCGAGACCGTCCGCCCGGTCGCACCAGTCGCCCGCGTCATCGCGGTCGGCGGCCACGCGGACGCGCCACTGGCCGAGTTCGTCCGGACCGGCGACGGCGGCGCCGTCGGCCTCGACACACCCGCCAGCGGCTTCTACCGCAACGGCGGCCTTCAGGTAAAGCACCTGGGCGGGCCCCTGGACCACACCCGGCAGCTACCGGACCTCGCGGCCCGCGCGGGCATCCCGGTCACGCTCGTCGGCAAGGCTGCCGACATTCTCGCCTGCGACGCCGCGGTGCGCCGTCCGGCGGTGGCGACCGCGGACGCTCTCGCGCATGCCCTGGACGCCGTCCGCGCCGACGGGGACGCCCTGGTCGTCGCCAACATCCAGGAGACCGACCTGGCCGGGCACCAGCAGGACGCCGACCGCTACGGCTCCGTGCTGGAACGCACCGACCAGGGGCTGGGCGAACTGCTCGCGCTGCTCGGCACCCCCGGCGACTGCCTGATCGTCACCGGCGACCACGGTAACGACCCCACCATCGGCCACGCGTTCCACACCCGCGAGTTCGTACCGGTTCTCATGTACCGGCCGGGCTCGGCCCCGGGGCGCCTGCCCGATGCCGGCAGCCTGGCGGACCTCGGCGCGACCGCGGCCGTATGCCTCGGCATAGCCCCCGACGGGCTGGCCCATGGGACCGTCCTGCGCCCTCTGCGGCAGGCTGGCTGACGCCGCGCCGCCGGCTCACCGGGCACGGGAGGGGCCTCATCCGCACCGGCCGCCCTGGGCCGTTCTGCCACGGCTTCGCAGCCTGCGGGAACCGCGCGGTCCCGCCGTGCCGGGGCGGCGGCGCGGCACGAAGGCCCGGCACACCCCTTGGCCGGTCACGGACCGGGACGCAGCACGCCCGCGACGAGCCGTTCCAGACACTCACGGTGCTGAGGTGAGGCGCGGCACTCAAGCACCGTTCCGCCGCCGGAGGGCTCCGGCCGATCCGTGCCAGTGGCACTTTCGGGCACCGGGCGCACGCGGTACGGGATACCGTCCGGGAGCCGCCGCCGAACGGCGGCGAGGGAGCGGCGCGGCCCGCCCGGACCACCTCACCGTGCCCGAGGGCCGACGCGGCATCGGCGTCCGGATCGAGGAGGACCTCATGACTATCCGTCAGGTACGCACCGTCGACTACCACACCGGTGGCGAACCGTTCCGTATCGTCCCCGAGCCGTCAGCCGCCATCGAGGGGACAACGGTCGCCGAGCGCCGGATGTTCGCCATCGGCGATCCCGGTGTGGACGCCCTGCGCAAGCTGCTGTGCTTCGAACCCCGCGGGCACGCCGACATGTACGGCGGGTTCATCACCCCGCCCGACGACGAGGGCGCTCACTTCGGCGTGCTGTTCTGGCACAAGGACGGCTTCTCGACGGCCTGCGGCCACGGCTCCATCGCGCTCGCCGTCTGGGCCGTGCAGACCGGCCGCGTCGCCCGTGACCCCTCCGGCGTCACGACGGTCGTCATCGACGTGCCCTCGGGCCGGGTCACCCTGCGCGTGCGCACCGCGGGCGACCGCATCACCGGTGTCGACTTCGTCAACGTCCCCGGCTACCGGCTTGCCGAGCGCGTCACCGTCGCCACGTCCCGCGGGGACGTCGTCGTCGACGTCGCCTACGGCGGTGCCATCTACGCGCACCTGGACGCGGCCGGTGTAGGACTGGCCGTCACCCCCGAGCACTACTCCGACCTCATCGCGATCGGGCGCGAGGTCAAATGGGCGCTGAACGACACCGAGTACGCCCGGCACCCCGTCGACGACCGTCTCAGCGGCATCTACGGCACCATCCTGTACGACGACCTCGGCGACGACGAGGACGGCAACCCGCACCAGCGCAACGTCACCGTCTTCGCCGACGGCCAGGTCGACCGTTCCCCGTGCGGCTCCGGCACCTGTTCCCGCGTCGCCGTGCTCGCGGCGACCGGTCGCCTCGAACCGGGCCGGACCCTCGTCCACGACTCGATCGTCGGCACCCGCTTCCACGCACGGATCGCCGAGGAGCTGACTGCCCACGGCCGTCCCGCCGTCGTCGTGGAGGTCGCGGGGACGGCGTACCGGACCGGCGAGCACTGCTTCGAGCTCGATCCCGCGGACGGCCTCGGCACCGGTTTCGTCCTGCGGTAGCCGACCGGGCAGGTGCGTAGGGGCGGCGGCGCGAAGGGACCGGCGCCGGGCGGGAGTACGAGCAGCACCAGCAGCCCGGCGCCGGGCGGGGCGGGGCGGCCGCTGGCCGGTACGCCCGTTGCCGGACCGTGCCGTGAGGGCCGCTGGCGGGGAGAGGACCGGCGAGAGCCGCGGGCTCGCGCCCCCCGTGCCCGCCGCCGGAGCGGCGGGCACGGGAACCGAGGAGCCCGGAGACGGCAGTGCCGCCCGGGAGTGACTGCTCCAGTTGCTCGGCCCGTTCGGTGCCGGGCGTCCCCGGCTGCCGGATGGGCTCACTTGCTGGCGATGCTCCACGCACCGTCGCCGCCCACGGCGGTGCTGCCGGACGCGGTCCACTCGGCGTCGTCGAGGCCGAGGGCCGTGCGGAGGTAGGCGGAGACCGTGCCGGCGAGGAGGGCGACGCGGGCGGGGTCCTCGTCGGTGGTCTCGGCGACCCGCTCGCCGGCGATGCCGCCCATGGTGTGCTCGGCCTCGGCGATGGTGAGCAGGCTCTTGGGGGCCGGGCTGAGGCGGTAGGCGTCGGTGAACCACTCCGGCCCCCGGGTGGAGAGCTGCGACTGGTCCTTGCCGCCCGCGACGATCAGGGCCGGGGCGGCCATGGTGGAGAAGTCCGGCTTCATGAACGGAAGGTTCTCGGCGGCGAACGGAGTGAGGGTGTCGCCGGTCCCGGTCGCCGCGATCAGCACGCCGGCCGACACCGCGGAGTGGGAGAAGTCCTCTCCCGCAACGCCGTCGGCGTCCAGTACGCGTGCGCCGAGGACGGCGCCCGCGGTCTGGGCGCCCCAGGAGTGGCCGACCACGGCGATGCGCTTGGGGTCGGCGCGGGCCTCCAGGCCGGCCTGGGCCAGGATGTCGCCGAGGTTGTCCAGGACCGCGTGGAGGTCGGCTATCCGGACACGCCAGATGGTGGCGAAGCGCGGGTCGTCCCAGCCGATGGCGTTGCGGCGGGAGTCCAGGTGGGTGGGCTGCACCACGATGAATCCGGCGGCGGCCCACCGGTCGACGAGAGGCCCGTACCCGTCCAGGGACCACGCGTTGCCGTGGGAGAAGACGATCACGGGCAGACTCCGGCCCGGCTGCGGGGCGGTGACCTTCACCTGCAGGCCGATGCCACGGCCGGGCGCGGGAACGGTGAGGGGCTTGACCGAGACGATCTGCTGGCCGGGGGCAGGGCAAGAGGGCATGGCGGCCTGTGCTTTCTGCGGGGGAGTGCTCTGCCATAATTTGGCGGAGCGATGTTCCGCCAAATTAGCGGAACAATGTTCCGCGAACAAGGGGAGGTATCCGTGCCGGAGTCGGTCGGGGTACGCCAAGCACAGGCGCAGCGCACCCGCGGCGCCGTAATGGAGGCCGCTGCGGCGGTCTTCGTGGACCAGGGCGTCCAGGCGCCCGTGCGCGACATCGCCGAACGCGCTGGCGTCGGCGTCGGCACGGTCTACCGGAACTTCCCCACCCGCGCGGACCTCGTCACCGCCGTCTACCGGCACCAGATCGACGCCTGCGCCGCTCTCGCGCCCCGGCTCCTGGAGGAATCCGCCTCACCGTTCACCGCCCTGACCCGCTGGGCGGACGCGTTCGTGGACTTCCTCGTGACCAAGCACGGCCTCGGCGCGGCCCTGGGGTCCGGCGATCCGGGGCTGGAGAACCTCCACACCCTCATGCTCGACACCCTGGTCCCGGCCTGCGCCACGCTGCTGGACGCCTGCGCCGCCACCGGCGAACTCCGCCCCGGTGCCACCGCCTACACGCTCATGCGCGCCATCGGAAACCTCTGCATCACCGGCCCCGACTACGACCGGGCCGACGCCCGGCGCATGGTCGCCCTCCTTCTCACCGGATGCCGCGGCACGGCATGACGGCGGGCCCGGCGCACCTCGCACACCCCGGGCGTGCTGCCAAGGCCGGAGAACACTGCGCACGTCGTCTCATCGGTCCCGTCGTCCTCAGAGGCGACGGGCCCGATCGGTCATCGAGGGCTCACACCCTGGGACCAGACTCGCTGGATCATTCGATAGTCGATCACGGCTGGGTTCTCCTGCTGGAGAACCTCATGGGCCTGCGGCGATGTCAGGAACTCGCAGTCCGTCCGCCGCACGGCCCACCTGTGAGGAAAACGTACGGCGGTTGAGGCAGCGGACCTTCAAGGCGACGCGGGATGGGGACCTGAAGAAGGTCCGCAACGTGCAGAAGCTCATGCCGCGGAGCCGAAGCAACACGCTGGTCAGCGTGAAGCGGGTGACGCAGCAGAGCAGTCTGGCCTGCGAAGCCCTCGTGGCTTGGTTGAGCCGGATGCGCTGAAAGGCGCACGTCCGGTTCTGAGGGGGGATCACGGCAACGTGATCCGGCCCCCCGACTCCAGTCCGAGCTCGACCCCCGCAAGGCCAAAGACCTCGCCACCCTCTCGTTCATCGAGGCCAAGGCCAACGCTGCCCTGCTCGGTCCGCCGGGGGCGGGCAAGACACACATCGCCGTCGCTCTCGCGGTCGCGGCCTGCCGGGCCGGCTACTCGATCTACTTCACCAGCCTCGACGACATGGTCCGCGACCTCACCGCCGCCGAATCCGCAGGGCGCCTGACCAGCAGGCTCGGCAGCTGCCTGCGACCTGCTGTCCTCGCCCTGGACGAAGCCGGCTACCAGCCCCTGGCTCGCGCCGGGGCGAACCTGGTCTTTCAGGTCATCTCAAAGCGCGATACGAAAAGGGCTCGATCATCCTGACCTCGAACACGACCTTCAGCGAATGGGGACAGGTGTTCGGCGACGAAGTCCTCGCCACCGCCGTCCTCGACCGCCTCCTCCACCACTGCGGAGTCATCTCCGTCAACGGCCCGAGTTACCGCCTCAAGAACCGGCTCTCCGCGATCGAGCGAGAGCGAGACGACGCAGCCTGAGCTTGGTTCGCACGGCCCTTGTCAGACCCTGCGTTTAGAGTTCGGCGAGATGGGGCCGGTTCCGAGGCCGCCAGCACTGGAGAACGGCAGCCTCCCTGGTCTGCGCGGGGGTGGTTTCGGCCCAACCGGCGTCCAGGCATGTTGAGGGCCACAAGCGCAGCCTGCCAGCCCGGCCCCATCTCAACCGATCGCCTGCACTGTCCTTCGCACCAAGCGTTTACCCGCGAGGAAGTAATGATTGCTTTGGCGGAGCCTGACATCGAGGCGTGCCAGATCTGCAAACCTGAGCGGGGCTGGTCGATGGGCAGGGCCGTACGGACCGCCTGACGCGCCTCGGTGGCGCCGGGCTCGCAGGATCGACCTGTGGAGTTCCCGGCCAGGGTGGCACTGGCCTAGGAGTTGTCGTCAAAGTGTCAGGCCCACATCAGGATTGATGCGAGGGTGACGGCCGCTTTGTAGGACTGGGCGGTCTTGTCGTAGCGGGTG
>NZ_JBHVVM010000054.1:0-17290 GCF_042883525.1 Streptomyces sp. NPDC058195 | reverse complement strand
TTTTGGGGGGGGGGGTTGTTTTTTTTGTACCCGCCCCCGGGCCCGGGGCCCCCGGGGGCCCCGCGGCCGACTGCGTGGTACTGCGGGTGTCGCGCTCAGCCCTTGTCGGACTGCAGAGCCTCCATCGCGCGCTCGGTCACATCGGTGACCTTGCCGAGCGCGGAGATGGTGACCACCAGGTTCTGCGCCCGGTAGTAGTCGATGATCGGCTCGGTCTGCGTGTGGTAGACCTCCAGCCGGGTACGGACCGTGTCCTCGCTGTCGTCGTCGCGCTGGTACAGCTCGCCACCGCAGGCGTCACAGACGCCCTCGGTCTTCGGCGGGTTGTAGGTCACGTGGAAGACGTGCGAACCGTCGTTCCGGCAGATGCGGCGGCCCGCGATGCGCTTGACCACCTCGTCCTCGGGGACCTCCAGGTCCAGGACCGCGTCGAGCTTGGTGCCCTCGTCCTTGAGCATGGCGTCAAGAGCCTCGGCCTGGCCCACGTTGCGCGGGAAGCCGTCCAGCAGGAAGCCGTTCACGGCGTCCGGCTGGGACATGCGGTCCTTGGCCATCCCGATGGTGACCTCGTCCGGAACCAACTGACCGGCGTCCATGTAGGCGCGGGCCTGCTTGCCAAGGTCGGTGCCCTGGCTGATGTTGGCGCGGAAGAGGTCGCCCGTGGAGATCTGGGGAATCGACAGGTTCTTGGCAAGGTACGCGGCCTGCGTTCCCTTGCCGGCACCGGGCGGCCCGACGAGGACGATTCGCATCAGCGGAGGA
This sequence comes from Streptomyces sp. NPDC058195, assembly GCF_042883525.1. Lineage (NCBI taxonomy): Bacteria > Bacillati > Actinomycetota > Actinomycetes > Kitasatosporales > Streptomycetaceae > Streptomyces > Streptomyces sp. NPDC058195. The sequence continues at coordinate 16,528 of NZ_JBHVVM010000054.1, read as the reverse complement.
ACCCTTCGTAATTGCGCTGCTGGAGCTGACTCTCGATCTGCTTCACGGTCTCCAGACCCACACCCACGATGATCAGGATGCTCGTCCCGCCGAACGGGAAGTTCTGGTTTGCGCCACCGAAGCCTGCCAACGCCATCGTCGGCACAAGAGCGATCAGACCCAGGTACAGCGAGCCCGGCCAAGTGATCCTGTTGAGCACGTAACTCAGGTACTCGGCGGTAGGTCGACCAGCCCGGATACCCGGGATGAACCCACCATACTTCTTCATGTTGTCGGCGACTTCCTCGGGGTTGAACGAAATCGCCACATAGAAGAAGGCGAAGAAGACGATCAACAGGAAGTACGCCGTGATGTAGTACGGGTGATCGCCCTTGACGAGGTTGTCCTTGATCCAGGTCGCCCAGCCCGCGTTGGAGTTGGAGAACTGGACGATCAGGGCGGGAATGTAGAGCAGCGAAGAAGCGAAGATGACGGGGATCACACCCGCCTGGTTGACCTTCAGCGGAATGTACGTGGAGGTTCCGCCGTACGACCTACGGCCGATCATGCGCTTCGCGTACTGCACCGGGATACGGCGCTGGGCCTGCTCGACGAAGACGACGAGCCCCACCATCACGAAGCCGATCAGGATGACGGTGCCGAACTCGATCCAGCCGTCGGCCAGCTTGCCGCTGGTCTTGATGGCCCAGAGCGAGCCCGGGAAGCTGGCAGCGATCGAGATGAACATCAGGATCGACATGCCGTTGCCGATACCGCGGTCGGTGATGAGCTCACCGAGCCACATGACGGCCGCGGTACCCGCGGTCATCGTGATGACCATCACGATGGTCGTGAAGATCGACTGGTTGGGGACGATGTCCTTGGCCACCGGGCAGCCGCTGAACAGCGCGCCGCTGGTGGCGGTGGCCACCAGGCCGGTGCCCTGGAGGATGGCGAGCGCGACGGTCAGATAACGCGTGTACTGCGTGATCTTGGCCTGGCCGGACTGCCCCTCCTTCTTGAGCGCCTCGAGTCGGGGAATGACCACGGTCAGCAGCTGAAGGATGATGCTGGCCGTGATGTACGGCATGATGCCGAGCGCGAAGATCGTGATCTGCAGCAGCGCACCACCACTGAACATGTTCACCAGACCGAAGAGGCTGTTATTGCCCTTACTGGCCTGATCAACACACATCTGGACGTTTTCGTAACTCACTCCCGGAACCGGGATATGTGCCCCGAGCCGGTAGATCACGATGATGCCGAGCGTGAAGAGCAGCTTCTTGCGCAGGTCGGGCGTCTTGAACGCCCGGGCGAACGCGGTGAGCACGGTGCCTCCTGCGACCCCCCGCGCAGAGCGTAGAGGTGACGGTCTTGAGGATCGACGAATACGTAAACAGTCAAAGTCCCCGGGCGTGCGCCCAGGGGTTACCACACAACGACGCACGCCACCTTACCGGCGACCATGCCCCCCTAGGAACGACCAACCGGGGATGCCCCAAATGAGAGGCATCCCCGGTCGGGTAGTTCAGGCCATCGAGTTGTCTCAGACGAGCTCGGTGACGGTGCCGCCAGCGGCGGCGATCTTCTCCTTGGCGGAGCCGGAGACGGCGTCAACCGAAACCTGCAGCGCCACGGAGATCTCGCCCTGTCCGAGGACCTTGACGAGGTGGTTGTTGCGCACGGCACCCTTGGCGACCAGGTCGGCCACGGTGACCTCGCCACCCTCGGGGTAGAGGGCGGCGAGCTTGTCCAGGTTCACGACCTGGTACTCGGTGCGGAACGGGTTCTTGAAGCCCTTGAGCTTCGGGAGGCGCATGTGGAGGGGCATCTGCCCACCCTCGAAGCGCTCCGGAACCTGGTAACGGGCCTTGGTGCCCTTGGTACCACGACCGGCGGTCTTACCCTTGGACGCCTCACCACGACCCACACGGGTCTTGGCGGTCTTGGCGCCCGGGGCGGGCCGGAGGTCATGGGCCTTCAGCGGCTTGTTCTCCGCCATGTCAGTCGACCTCCTCAACCGTCACGAGGTGGCGGACGGTGTGAACCATTCCGCGGAACTCGGGGCGGTCCTCCTTGACAACCACGTCGTGCAGGCGCTTGAGCCCGAGCGAACGCAGGGTGTCGCGGTGGTTCTGCTTGCTGCCGATGTACGACTTCGTCTGCGTGATCTTGAGGCGAGCCATTACGCACCCGCTCCCGCACGCGCACGGAGAAGAGCCGCGGGGGCGACGTCCTCAAGCGGCAGACCACGGCGAGCCGCGATCTCCTCGGGACGCTGCAGGCCCTTGAGGGCCGCCACGGTCGCGTGCACGATGTTGATCGCGTTGTCGGAGCCGAGCGACTTCGACAGGATGTCGTGAACGCCGGCGCACTCCAGAACGGCGCGCACCGGGCCACCGGCGATCACACCGGTACCGGGGGAAGCAGGCTTCAGCAGGACGACGCCCGCGGCCTTCTCGCCCTGGATCGGGTGAGGAATGGTGCCCTGGATGCGCGGGACCTTGAAGAAGTTCTTCTTGGCCTCTTCCACGCCCTTGGCGATGGCCGCGGGAACTTCCTTGGCCTTGCCGTAGCCGACACCGACGGTGCCGTCACCATCGCCCACCACGACCAGCGCGGTGAAGCTGAAGCGACGACCACCCTTCACAACCTTGGCGACGCGGTTGATCGCGACAACGCGCTCAACGTACGCGGTCTTCTCGGCGGCAGCTGCGCCGCCGTCACGGCCCTTCCGGTCCCGCCGCTCGCCGCCACCGGCACCGCTTCCGCGGCGCTGGGGTCCAGCCATTGGATTTACCTCTCTCTGTTACGTCCGCTGTGCGTAGGAACCGGGCTCAGAACTTCAGACCGGCTTCACGGGCGGCGTCAGCCAGAGCGGCAATCCGCCCGGCGTACTGGTTACCACCGCGGTCAAACACGACGGCCTCGACGCCTGCGGCCTTGGCACGCTCAGCGACCAGGGCGCCGACCTGCTTGGCCTGGCTGCTCTTGTCGCCCTCGCCACCACGGATGGAGACGTCCAGGGTCGACGCCGACGCGAGCGTGTGGCCCGCGATGTCGTCGATGACCTGAGCGACCATGTGGCGGTTGGACCGCGTCACGACCAAGCGGGGACGCTCCGGCGAGCCGGAGACGTGCTTGCGGACACGGATGTGGCGACGCTTGCGGGCGGCGCGCTTGTAGGCGTCGCCCTTGGCGATCTTCACGCCGTATGCCATGGCTACTTACCAGCCTTTCCGACCTTGCGGCGGATGACCTCGCCGGCGTACTTGACGCCCTTCGCCTTGTACGGGTCGGGCTTCCGCAGCTTGCGGATGTTGGCCGCGACTTCGCCGACCTTCTGCTTGTCGATTCCCTCGACGGACAGCTTGGTCGGGGACTCGACCTTGAAGGTGATGCCTTCCGGCGCCTCGACGACGATCGGGTGGCTGTAGCCCAGGGCGAACTCCAGGTTGGAGCCCTTCGCCTGGACGCGGTAACCGACACCGCTGATTTCGAGCGCCTTGGTGTATCCCTTGGTCACACCGGTGATCATGTTCGCCACCAGCGTGCGGGACAGGCCGTGCAGGGCCTTGTTCTGACGCTCGTCGTTCGGGCGGATGACGCTGATGAAGCCGTCCTCACCCTTGGTGACCTCGATCGGCGCGGCAACGGTGTGCGTGAGGGTGCCCTTGGGGCCCTTCACGGCGACCGTACGGCCATCGATGGTGACGTCCACACCGGCGGGAACCTGGATGGGGAGCTTGCCGATACGCGACATGAGCTATTCCTCCGTTCCCGACTACCAGACGTAGGCGAGGACTTCCCCACCTACGCCCTTCTTCTGAGCCTGCTGGCCGGTCAGGAGGCCGTAGGACGTGGAGATGATCGCCACGCCCAGGCCGCCGAGAACCTTCGGCAGGTTGGTGGACTTTGCGTAAACACGCAGACCCGGCTTCGAGATGCGCTTGATGCCGGCGATCGAGCGCTCGCGGTTCGGGCCGAACTTCAGCTCGAGGACGAGGTTCTTGCCAACCTCGGCGTCCTCGACCTTCCAGCCGGTGATGAAGCCCTCCTGCTGGAGGATCTCCGCGATGTGCGACTTGATCTTGCTGTGCGGCATCACGACAGAGTCGTGGTACGCCGAGTTCGCGTTGCGCAGACGCGTGAGCATGTCTGCGATGGGATCAGTCATGGTCATGAATTGGCCTTCGGCCTCTCTCGCCGGGGTTTCCTGTATGCGCCATCCCTCTCCCCGCTCAGAGGCGGGACGGGTGCGGTGCGGGGACCTACGGCGTAGTAAGTCGGTCATGGGCGGCAGGCGCCCAACCCCACAAGCCTACGACATGTGAGGGCGGACTCCTGCCGACCAGATGCTTACCGAGAGCTTCCGCTAATTCCCAACGCCCTGGGGGCGAAGGAGAATTACCAGGAGCTCTTGGTCACGCCCGGCAGCTCGCCACGGTGAGCCATCTCACGAAGGCACACGCGGCACAGGCCGAACTTGCGGTAGACGGAGTGGGGCCGGCCGCAGCGCTGGCAGCGCGTGTACGCGCGAACGCCGAACTTCGGCTTACGGGCGGCCTTAGCGATCAGAGCCTTCTTCGCCACGGTCAGTTCTCCTTGAACGGGAAGCCGAGGTGACGAAGAAGGGCACGACCCTCGTCGTCGTTGGTCGCCGTGGTGACCACGGTGATGTCCATGCCCCGGACCCGGTCGATCTTGTCCTGGTCGATCTCGTGGAACATGACCTGCTCCGTGAGACCGAACGTGTAGTTGCCACGGCCGTCGAACTGCTTCGGCGACAGACCACGGAAGTCACGGATACGCGGCAGCGCGAGCGACAGCGTACGGTCCAGGAACTCCCACATGCGGTCACCACGAAGGGTGACGTGGCAGCCGATCGGCTGACCCTCGCGCAGCTTGAACTGCGCGATGGACTTGCGGGCCTTGGTCACGGCCGGCTTCTGACCGGTGATCGTGGTGAGGTCGCGCACGGCGCCGTCGATCAGCTTGGAGTCGCGGGCGGCGTCGCCCACACCCATGTTGACCACGATCTTCACGAGGCCGGGGACCTGCATGACGTTCTCGTAAGAGAACTCCTCACGCAGCTTTCCGGCGATCTCCTCGCGGTACTTCGTCTTCAGACGCGGAGTGGTGGTGGTAGCCATCAGATGTCCTCACCCGTCCGCTTGGCAACGCGGATCTTGTTGCCTTCGTCGTCGAAGCGGTAACCGACGCGCGTGACGACCTTGTTGCCGTCCTTCTCCACGACGAGCTGAACGTTGCTCACGTGGATGGGGGCCTCGGTCGTGACGATGCCACCGGTCTGCGAACCGCGAGCGGTCTGACCGGCCTTGGTGTGCTTCTTGACCCGGTTGACACCCTCGACGAGGACACGGTCCTGGGCGGGGTAGGCCACGATGACCTTGCCCTGCTTGCCCTTGTCCTTACCGGTGATGACCTGAACCAGGTCGCCCTTCTTGATCTTCATGCTTACAGCACCTCCGGCGCGAGCGAGATGATCTTCATGAACTTCTTCTCGCGCAGTTCCCGGCCCACCGGGCCGAAGATGCGGGTGCCGCGGGGGTCACCGTCGTTCTTCAGAATGACGGCGGCGTTCTCGTCGAAGCGGATGTACGAGCCATCCTGACGGCGACGCTCCTTGACGGTGCGAACGATGACCGCCTTGACGACGTCACCCTTCTTCACGTTGCCACCGGGGATCGCGTCCTTGACGGTGGCGACGATGACGTCACCGATGCCCGCGTAGCGGCGACCCGAACCACCGAGAACACGGATGGTGAGGATTTCCTTCGCACCCGTGTTGTCGGCGACGCGAAGTCGCGACTCCTGCTGGATCACGTCTATCTCCTGATCGTCTGCCGGTTCCCGGCGGGGCCGTCAGGCCTGCGCTGTCGCGCAGCCGACGGCCCCGCCGAGCCTGGCGGAACTTGCCTGAGGGGAATGCCCCTCAGGAATTACTTGGCCTTCTCGAGGATCTCGACGACGCGCCACCGCTTCGTGGCGGACAGCGGCCGGGTCTCCATCAGGAGGACACGGTCGCCGACGCCAGCGGCGTTCTGCTCGTCGTGCGCCTTGAGCTTGTTCGTACGGCGGATGACCTTGCCGTACAGCGCGTGCTTGACACGGTCCTCGACAGCGACGACGACGGTCTTGTCCATCTTGTCGCTGACGACCAGACCCTCGCGGGTCTTGCGGAAACCGCGGTCGGTGTTCGTCTCAGTCACAGTCTTCTCGCTCATCAGACGCTCTCCACCGTCTCGATGCCCAGCTCGCGCTCGCGCATCAGGGTGTAGATCCGGGCGATGTCCTTACGGACGGACTTGAGCCGACCGTGGTTCTCGAGCTGCCCGGTCGCCGCCTGGAAGCGGAGGTTGAACAGCTCTTCCTTGGCCTCGCGGAGCTTGTTGAGCAGCTCCTCGTTGCCCAGCTCGCGCAGTTCGGACGCCTTGGTTCCGGCCGACATCACGCCTCACCTGCCTCGCGCCGGACGATGCGGCACTTCATCGGAAGCTTGTGAGCAGCGCGGGTGAGCGCCTCACGAGCAATCTTCTCGTTCGGGTAGGACAGCTCGAACATCACCCGACCGGGCTTGACGTTCGCGATCCACCACTCGGGAGAACCCTTACCGGAACCCATGCGGGTCTCGGCAGGCTTCTTCGTCAGGGGACGGTCCGGGTAGATGTTGATCCAGACCTTGCCGCCACGCTTGATGTGACGGGTCATCGCGATACGAGCGGCCTCGATCTGACGGTTCGTCACGTACGCCGGGGTCAGCGCCTGGATGCCGTACTCGCCGAACGCAACCTGCGTGCCACCCTTGGACATACCGCTGCGCTTCGGGTGGTGCTGCTTGCGGTGCTTGACCCTACGGGGGATCAGCATTTCGGTCAGGCCTCCGTTCCGGTGCTCTCGGCAGCCGGAGCGGCAGCGGCGGGAGCCTCGGCCTTGGGGGCCTCGGCAGCCGGGGCCGACTGCTGCTGCGGCTTGCGACCGCGACCGCCACGCTCGCCACCGCGGCCACCACGGCCGGCCGGGCGGTCAGCGCCGCCACGGGCCGGGCGGTTGCCGGCGCGGGCAGCGGCGTTCTCGGCGCGGACCTCGGCGATGTTCTTGACGTCGCCCTTGTAGATCCAGACCTTCACGCCGATGCGGCCGAAGGTCGTCTTGGCCTCGAAGAAGCCGTAGTCGACGTTCGCGCGGAGGGTGTGCAGGGGCACACGGCCCTCGCGGTAGAACTCCGAGCGGGACATCTCGGCGCCGCCGAGGCGGCCACCGCACTGGATCTTGATGCCCTTGGCGCCGGCCTTCATCGAGGACTGCATGCTCTTGCGCATGGCCCGACGGAAGGAGACGCGGGAGGAGAGCTGCTCGGCGACGGCCTGGGCCACCAGCTGAGCGTCCACCTCGGGGTTCTTGACCTCGAGGATGTTCAGCTGGACCTGCTTGCCGGTCAGCTTCTCCAGCTCGCCGCGGATGCGGTCCGCCTCGGCGCCGCGGCGACCGATGACGATGCCGGGACGCGCGGTGTGGATGTCAACGCGGACGCGGTCGCGGGTGCGCTCGATCTCCACCTTGGAGATGCCGGCCCGCTCCATGCCCTTCGTCATCATGCGACGAATGGCGACGTCTTCCTTGACGTAGTCCTTGTACAGCTTGTCGGCGTACCAACGGGACTTGAAGTCCGTGGTAATGCCGAGCCGGAACCCGTGCGGGTTTACCTTCTGGCCCATTACCGGGTTCCTTCCTTGCTGCTGACGACCACGGTGATGTGGCTGGTCCGCTTACGGATCCGGTAGGCACGGCCCTGAGCACGCGGACGGAACCGCTTCAGGGTCGGGCCCTCGTCCACGTACGCCTCGCTGATGACCAGCGAAGAGGCGTCGGTGTGGTCGTAGTTGTGTGCGGCGTTGGCAATGGCGCTGTCCAGCACCTTGCCAACCGGCACGCTCGCGGCCTGCGGGGCGAAACGCAGGACCGCCTGAGCCTCCGTGGCATCCATGCCACGGATGAGGTCCACCACGCGGCGGGCCTTCATGGGCGTGACGCGGATGTACCGCGCCTGGGCCCTGGCTTCCATGGTTGTCCCTTCGGTGTAAGTCATTAGTCGTTCCACCCCGCGATTAGCGGCGCTTCGACTTCCGGTCGTCCTTGACGTGGCCGCGGAAGGTGCGAGTCGGCGAGAACTCGCCGAGCTTGTGGCCGACCATCGACTCGGTGACGAACACCGGGACGTGGATCTTGCCGTTGTGCACCGCGATGGTGTGACCCAGCATGGCCGGGACGATCATCGAGCGACGGGACCAGGTCTTGATGACGTTCTTGGTGCCTGCCTCGTTCTGTACGTCCACCTTCTTGATGAGGTGGCCGTCGACGAAGGGCCCCTTCTTGAGACTGCGCGGCATCTAAACCCGCTCCTAGCGCTTCTTGTTCGTCTTGCGGCGGCGGACGATGTACTTGTTCGATGCCTTCTTCGGCGAACGAGTACGACCCTCCTTCTGACCCCACGGCGAGACCGGGTGGCGACCACCGGAGGTCTTGCCTTCACCACCACCGTGCGGGTGGTCAACCGGGTTCATCGCGACACCGCGGACGGTCGGGCGGACGCCCTTCCAGCGCATACGGCCGGCCTTGCCCCAGTTGATGTTCGACTGCTCGGCGTTGCCGACCTCGCCGATCGTGGCGCGGCAGCGGGCGTCGACCAGGCGGATCTCACCCGACGGCATGCGAAGGTGGGCCATGGTGCCCTCCTTCGCCAGCAGCTGCACGGAGGCACCCGCGGAGCGGGCGAACTTCGCGCCGCCGCCGGGCCGCAGCTCGATGGCGTGGATGGTCGTACCGACCGGGATGTTGCGCAGCGCCAGGTTGTTGCCGGGCTTGATGTCGGCGGCCGGGCCGTTCTCGACACGGTCACCCTGCGACAGGCCACGCGGCGCGATGATGTAGCGCTTCTCGCCGTCCGCGTAGTGGAGCAGCGCGATGCGCGCGGTGCGGTTCGGGTCGTACTCGATGTGCGCGACCTTGGCCGGCACGCCGTCCTTGTCGTGACGACGGAAGTCGATCACGCGGTAGGCGCGCTTGTGGCCACCACCCTGGTGGCGAACAGTCACACGACCGGCGTTGTTACGGCCGCCCTTGCTGTGCAGGGGGCGGACCAGCGACTTCTCCGGCGTGGACCGCGTGATCTCGACAAAGTCGGCGACGCTGGAGCCACGACGGCCCGGGGTCGTCGGCTTGTACTTGCGGATACCCATTTCTCAGTCCTCGTCCGATTCCGGACGATCCAGACCGCCCTTAGGCGGTCGGACCGCCGAAGATGTCGATACGGTCGCCCTCGGCGAGGGTCACGATGGCGCGCTTCGTGTCGGCGCGCTTGCCGAAACCGGTGCGGGTGCGCTTGCGCTTGCCCTGCCGGTTGATCGTGTTGACCCCGGTGACCTTGACCGAGAAGACCGCTTCCACGGCCTGCTTGATCTGGGTCTTGTTGGAGCCGGGCGCGACGATGAACGTGTACTTGTTCTCGTCGAGCAGCGCGTAGCTCTTCTCGGAAACGACCGGCTTGACGAGAACGTCGCGCGGGTCCGAGTAGGTCTTGCTGGTAACGGTCGCCTCGCTCATCAGGCGTCGCTCCCTTCGGTCTCAGCGGTCTGGGGGCCAGACACGAAGGACTCGAAGGCGGCCTGGGTGAAGACCACGTCGTCAGAGACGATCACGTCGTACGTGTTCAGCTGGCCCGGCTCCAGGATGTGCACCTGGGGCAGGTTGCGGGCGGACAGCCACGCGGCCTCGTCGGCACGGTCGACGACCAGGAGCAGGTTCTTGCGCTCCGAGATCTTGCCGAACAGCGTCTTGGCGGCCTTCGTGGAGACTGCACCGTCCACCACGCCGGTCACGACGTGGATGCGGGAGTGGCGGGCCCGGTCGGAGAGGGCACCACGCAGGGCGGCGGCCTTCATCTTCTTCGGGGTCCGCTGCGAGTAGTCACGCGGCTGCGGGCCGTGGACGACGCCACCGCCGGCGAACTGCGGCGCACGGGTCGAACCCTGGCGCGCGCGGCCGGTGCCCTTCTGGCGGTACGGCTTGCGGCCACCACCACGGACTTCGCCGCGGGTCTTGGTCTTGTGCGTGCCCTGACGGGCAGCTGCCAGCTGCGCGACGACGACCTGGTGGATCAGCGGAACGCTGGTCTTCGCGTCGAAGATCTCCGAGGGGAGCTCGACGGTACCGGCCTTGTCGCCTGCCGGCGAAAGGATGTCAATGGTGCTCATTACCTCAAGCCCCCTTGGCCGCGGTACGGACCAGGACGAGGCCGCCGTTCGGACCGGGGACTGCGCCCTTGATGAGGAGCAGACCCTTCTCCGCGTCAACCGCGTGGATGGTCAGGTTCTGGGTGGTGACACGCTCGTTGCCCATGCGACCCGCCATGCGCATGCCCTTGAAGACACGGCCGGGAGTGGCACAGCCACCGATGGAGCCAGGCATACGGTGCACACGGTGGGCACCGTGGGACGCCTTGCCGCCCTTGAAGTTGTGACGCTTCATCACACCGGCGAAGCCCTTGCCCTTGCTCTTGCCCGTGACGTCAACCTTGACGCCGGACTCGAACACCTCGGCAGTGACCTCCTGGCCCAGCGTGTACTCGCTGGCGTCGGAGGTGCGGAGCTCCACCAGGTGGCGGCGCGGGGTCACGTCGGCCTTGGCGAAGTGGCCCTTGAGGGGCTTGTTCACCTTGCGGGGGTCGATCTCGCCGAAGGCGATCTGGACCGCTTCGTAGCCGTCGCTGTCGTTGGTGCGGATCTGGGTGACGACGCAGGGCCCGGCCTTGACGACGGTCACCGGGACGACCCGGTTGTTCTCGTCCCAGACCTGGGTCATGCCGAGCTTCTCGCCCAGGACGCCCTTAATGTTCTTAGCCATCTCGCGCGTCACCTCAGAGCTTGATCTCGATGTCGACGCCCGCCGGCAGGTCGAGACGCATCAGCGAGTCAACCGTCTTCGGCGTGGGGTCGAGGATGTCGATGAGGCGCTTGTGCGTGCGCATCTCGAAGTGCTCGCGCGAGTCCTTGTACTTGTGCGGCGACTTGATGACGCAGTACACGTTCTTCTCAGTGGGCAGCGGCACCGGGCCTGCGACCGACGCACCAGTGCGGGTCACCGTCTCGACGATCTTCTTCGCCGAGGAGTCGATGACCTCGTGGTCGTAGGCCTTGAGCCGGATGCGGATCTTCTGTCCCGCCATGGCTACTAGTAGTCCTGTCTCTCTTGTAACGCTCTGGAACCCGGGGGTTCTAACGACTTCGTCTCCGACCCACGCGGTCGGGCGTGTCGCATCCCCTCTACGCAGATCTCCCGAAGGATTTCCCAACCAAGGGGGTGCGGGCCCGAGGACCGCAGGACCGGGGGCGAAACACCCACCGGGTGCCTGGCCGGTGCCCCACTGACGCTTCCCGGAAGATTCCCGTACGTCCGACCCGCAAGGGGTCGACGAGTACTGTGGGACTCGCTTCCGGTCCTCCCGGCGGGAGGCGCGCAGCATTGACACTCAACCGAGCAACCTGGTCAGTGTGCCATACGGGGCACGAGCCTGGCCAATCGAGCGTGGAATCCTACCCCGCGCGGTCGCCCGGTCAAATGCGGGCACGCGACGGAGCGGGACCGGGCCGGGCTCCCGGGCCGTAATCGGGTGGGACGGGGCACGTCCCCCCGCCTAAAGTGACCGGCCGGACAGGGCGTCGTCACGGGGGCATCGATCATGCGTAGGCACTACCCGCGCACCCCGCATCTGCCCTGGTCCCCCGGCGCCACCTCGGACGACGTACGGATCGCGGACCTCGCCGGGCTGACCGGCCGCGAGGTGGTCGTCACCGAGAAGCTGGACGGCGAGAACACCACGCTCTACGCCGACGGGCTGCACGCCCGCTCCCTCGACTCCGCGCACCACCCCTCCCGGGGCTGGGTGAAGGCGCTCCAGGGCCGGATCGGGGCACGCGTCCCGGACGGGTGGCGGATCTGCGGCGAGAACATGTTCGCGCGCCACTCGATCCCGTACGACGGCCTGGAGAGCTTCTTCTACGGCTTCTCCGTCTGGGACCGGGAGCACTGCCTGGGCTGGGACCGGACCGTGGCGTTCCTGCGGGAGCTGGGGATTCCGGTGCCGCCGGTGCTGTGGCGCGGGGTGTTCGACGCCCGCGCCGAGAAGGCGCTGCGGGCGCTGAGTCCGGACACCGGGCGGCAGGAGGGGTACGTGGTGCGGCCCGCGGACGGCTTCCGCGCCGCGGACTTCGGGCGGCTGGTGGCCAAGTGGGTCCGGCCGGGCCATGTGCGGACCGATACCCACTGGATGCACGCCGCGGTGGTGGCGAACGGGCTGGGCCCGGCCGCCGCGCTCTGGGCCGTACGGTCCGGGGCCCCGGCCGACGCGGAGGCACTGGCCACGGCGGCGGGCGTGGCGTCGGCGGGTGCCGGAGCCACGGCCGCGGGCGGACCGGCGGAGGACGCGGGAGCCACGGCCGCGGGCGGGAAGGCCGAGGACGCGGGAGCCATGGCGGGTGTGGACGCCGGGGCCGCCGCGGCGGCGGCCGGTGCCCTGGACGCGCTGGGTGTCACCGGCGAGGACCGGCTGACCGGCGTACTGGCCGCGCTCCTGCACCGCTCCCGCCGCGCCGGGCTCGGAGCGGCGCTGGCACCGGCGCTGGGGATGCCGCTCGCCCGCCGCGTCGCGGACCTCGTCGGACTGCACCCCGCGCTGCACCTCCCGTACCCGGACGAGGAGCGCCACGCCGGGCTGGCCCGGATGTCCCGCGCCGCCGCCCTGCCGCTGCTGCACGCGCTCGCCGGAGCCGTGGCCGAGGACGCCGGGGCGCGCGAGCAGGTGGAGTGGTCGGCGCTGTACGCGCAGGAGGTGGCGGAACCGGCCGGGCTGCGGGAGGCCTTCGCCGACCTGGCGCCCGACGCCGCCGACCGCTGTCTGGCGCAGGCCCGTGAGGCGTACGCGCTGGGCCGGGTCACCACCGCCGAGGAGGCCGTCGCCGCGACCTGGCGCTGGCGGGACGGGGCCTTCCCCCGCCTGGTGCACCTGGTCGGGCCCTCGGGCAGCGGCAAGAGCACGTTCGCCCGGGGGCTGTCCGGCGTCGACACGTACCTCGCGCTCGACGACCTGCGCCTGGCCCGGGGCTCGCGCGCGGACCAGCGGGCCAACGGGGAGGTGCTGCGCGAGGGGCTCGGCCGGCTGGACGCGGCGCTCTCGGCGGGCGGCACCGTCGTCTGGGACGCCACCTCGCTCAACGCCCACCAGCGCTCCCTGGTCCACGCGGTCGCCCGGCGCCGGGACGCGCTGCTCACCCATGCCGTGGCCCTGGTGGACGAGGCGGAGCTGGTACGCCGCAACGGGCGCCGGAGCCATCCGGTGCCGCCCGGGGTGCTCGACGCGCAGGTCCGCCGTTTCGTGCCCCCGTACCCCGGCCAGGCGCACCGCACCTGGTACATCGGCGCGAGCGGGACCGTGGAGGACGAGGCGTAATGCGTACCAGCGAGGAGATCTACCACCGGGTCCGGTGGGACGGGCGGTTCGATCCGGCGCGGTTCGTGCTGGGCGTGGCGCAGCGCGGCCGGGAGGCCAAGCGGGTGCCGCTGCCCCGGTTCACGCCCGGCGGGGAGATCCCCTGGCACCGGGTGCTGTTCTTCGAGGCGGACGGCGAGCTGGTGTGGGACCGCTCCTCGGGCGTGGACCGGATCGACGCGACGCGGGCGGGACGGGTCCGGGTCCGGCGCCGGCTGCCGTCGCCGTACTTCGTCTCCCGCACACCGCACACGTACGCGGCGGACCGGTCCGCCTGGGTGCCCGTGCCGGAGGCCGCGCCGTCCTCCGCGCCGGAGGGCGCGCCGTCCTCCGGCCGGTCATCCGCCCCGTCCTCCGGTCCGCTGACGGTGCTGACCTGGAACACCCTGTGGGACCGCTACGACAGCGAGCGCATCGACACCGCCCGGCGCAGGCCGCTCCTGCTCGACGCGCTGCGCGCCGCGGACTCCGACGTCATCGCCCTCCAGGAGGCCGAACCCGCCCTGCTCGACCTGCTGCTGGCGGCGCCCTGGATCCGCGCGGAGTACGCCTTCTGGGCCGATCCGGCGGGCCGGGACACCGCGGACTGCGGGCTGCTGCTGCTCAGCAGGGTGCCGGTGCGTGAGGCGGGGCTGCACGCGCTCGGTCCGCACAAGGCGGTCGCGGCCGTGGCCGTGGCCGGGCCGGACGGGCCGCTGACGGTCGCGGTGACCCATCTCAGCAGCGACCACTCGGCCGATGGCGCGCGCCGCCGCGATGCGGAACTGGCCGATCTGGCCACGGGGCTGGCGGCGGTCGAGGGCGATCTGGCGCTGCTCGGCGACTTCAACGACGGCGGGGACACCCCGCAGAACCGGCTGGCGATGGCCGACGCCTGGAGCCAGGTGCACGGCGCGGACGACCGGACGCCCACTTTCGACCCCTCGGTCAACCCGCTGGCCGCCGTCTCCTCGCTGACCGGGCGGGTCTCCCGGCTGGACCGGGTGCTGCTCCGTACGGAGCGGCTGCGGCCCGCGTCGGCGGTACTGCTGGGCCGGGCCCCGGGGCCGGACGGGCTGTACGTCTCGGACCACTTCGGGGTGCGGGTGGTGCTGACCGCCGACGAGCCGGAGGGCCCCGCCTCGTCGGAGGCGGGCGAGGCATGCGCGGACGAGGCATGTGCGGACGAGGTGGTGCGCCGGGTGACCGCCGCGCTGCCCGGGGCGTCCGTCCACCTGACCGGCTCGCGGCGGATGGGCTGCGCGCTGCCCGGCGCGGACGTGGACCTGGTCGCGGCGCTGCCCGGCGCCGTGGACCTGCCAGAGGTACACAGGCGGCTCGCCGGGGCGCTGCCGGAGGCCACCGGTCTGCGCGAGGTGACCGGTGCCCGGGTGCCGGGGCTGCGCTTCGCGCTGGACGGTCTCGGTGTCGACCTGGTGACCGTGGCGACGGGGGCCGTCCCTCCTGACGACGCCGTGGCCCGCCGGGAGGAGCTGGGCGGGGCGGCGGCCGTGGCACTCAGCGCGGTGAGCGACGCGGAGGCGGTCGCCGGAGCGGCGGACCCGCACCGGGCGGCGTTCACCCGGCTCGCCCGGGAGGTGAAGGGGTGGGCGCGGGCCCGCGGCCTGGACTCCGCCCCGTTCGGCGGGCTGCCGGGCCTCGCCTGGGCGGTGCTGGCGGCCCGTACCGCGCACGAGTCCGGGCACCTGCGGCCGGTCCCGCTGCTGCGGCACTTCTTCGCCACCTGGACCGTCCGGGACTGGGACGAGGCGGTCGGCCCGGGTGAGGCCCTCCCGGGCGCCCCGCTCACCGTGCTGACGCCGACCGCCCCGGTCCGCTCCTGCACGGCCCAGGTCTCCCCGGCCGGACGCGAGCTGATCGCCGGGGAGCTGCTGCGCGCCTGGGAGATCCTGGAGTCGGCCGCCGACGCCGGGCCCGTACCGCGCGCGCTCCTCCGTACCCCGCCGTCCCCGTACGCGGACCACGCGGGCTGGGCGCTGGTCTCCGTGCGCCACGAGGCGGACGAGGGGCGGTTCCGCGGCCGGGCACTCGCCCTGCTCGCCGCCCTCGCGGAGGCGGGCGCCCCGGACGCCCGCGCCTGGCCCCGCCCGTGCGGCTCGGACGCCACACATGTCCAGTACGCCCTCGGCCTCGGCCGCACCCCGCCCGACGCCGCCCGGCTCGCGGAGATCGGCGCCGAACTGCTCCGCGGGCTCCCCGGGGCAACCCTCCACCGCACGGCCCTGGGCCAGGAACCGGAGCTGCGGTGACGACGAGAACGGCCGACGAGAGCCCCCACATCACCGATGCGTCCCGACGCCCGGCTCGGCGGGCACCGGGGCACGGCTGCTCAGTTCCTCACACGCGCGAGACGAAGCCCGCCCAGGCGTTGAGACCGAATCCGAGGCGGGGGCCCTGAGCATTCTTGGAGTCCCGAACGTGAACCGTGCCGGAGGCAGCGGCTACCTCGACGCAATCAGTCTCGCTGCCGTTGCTGCTGTAGCTGCTGTAGCTGCTGTAGCTGCTCTTACGCCACTCCAGCTCAAGGCCGCTCGCGGTGGAGAGCTCGCGGATCGTGTTTCTCCCAGAAGTTGCTCGATGAAGGCCAACGACTCACGCGGAGTGAGAGATTGGGCCCGGATCATGCCATCCCGCAGTTCAAGGATCCGGAGCTGTTTCGGGTCGGACAGCGGGCGGCTGCCGAACGCCCCGTCGGAGCGCCCCACGGCCGTACCGTCCTTGAACTTCAGCACCTGAATCTCACCGTCAATTCCCGCGCGCTCCTCGCGGATGGCCGACATCACCCGAACCGAACATTCCGCTCCCACCAGGGAGTTCACCGTGGCGCTCTCCCCCACCCGCACCGCCGTCCACGGCCGCGTGCTGGGCAGGGACTTCCGGCTCAGCCGGTCCGGTTCACCGGGTCGCGGGTTTCCGCGACCCGGTGGACCGCGACGCCGTGCGCCACGACGCATAAAGCTTTTAAGAACCCGGGGAAACAACCCC
>NZ_JBHVVM010000053.1:0-18110 GCF_042883525.1 Streptomyces sp. NPDC058195 | reverse complement strand
GCCCCACCCCCGTCTTTGTCCTGCGCCGCGGGCCGTGTCGCTCAGGGGCCCTGGGTGCCGTCGTCGTTCCGGTCGCGGTGGTCGCCGCCGTTGTTGCCGTTGCCGCCGTTCAGGTTCGGCGGGATGGTGATGCCGGGGAACGGGTTCCCGTTGTCGGGCTTGCTGCCCCCGTCACCGGGCCGGCCGTGGTCGCGGCCCTTGTCCTTGCCCTTGTCCGGGTCGCTCTTCTGCGGGTCCGGGATGTTCACCGTGTTGAAGGGCGGGGCGGCCACCCCGCTGAGGGCGCCCGTCATCGCGTCGCGCCAGATCGGTCCGGGGACCTGCCCGCCGTACACCTTCGCCTGGTAGACGCCGCCGATGGTGATGTTCTCCATCCGGACGCCCTGGGTCGGGCTGCCGACCCAGACGGCGCCGGACATGTTCGGCGTGTAGCCGACGAACCAGGCGTTCTTGCGGAAGTCGGTGGTACCGGTCTTGCCCGCGCTGTCGCGGCTCTGGAGCCCGGCCTGCTTACCCGTACCGGAGTCGATCACGCCGCGCAGCAGCGTGTTGACCGTGTCGGCGGTCGTCGGGGACATGGCCTGCGAGCAGGAGGTCTTGGGGACCGGGAGCGCGCGGCCGTTCGCCTTGCTGACCGACATGATGGCGACCGGCGTGCAGTACGTGCCGCGGTTGGCGAAGGTGGCGTACGCGCTGGCCATCGTCAGCGGGGACATCCCCTCCGTGCCGAGCGCGATGGCCGGGGTCTGCGGCAGCTTCGCGCCGTTGCCCTGGATCACGCCGAGCTTGTCGGTCAGCTGCGTCACGGGGCAGAGGCCGATGTCCTGCACCATCTGGATGAAGTAGGTGTTGACGGACTTCGCCATCGCCTCCTTCAGCGCGTACGGGCCACGCTCCGACTCGTCCTCGTTCGGCACCGACTCGCCGTTCGTGTTCACGTACGGCTTGTCGCAGGTCTGCACCGTCGGGTAGGGCATCTCGTACGGCGAGGAGTAGACCTGCGTGGCGGGCCGTCCGCGCTCGATGGCGGCTGCCGCGACGAACGGCTTGAACGTCGAACCGCTCGGGAAGCCGTAGTTCGAACCGCCCATGTCCTTGTTGACCGAGTAGTTGTACTGGGTCTCGTTGTTCCCGAAGCCGTACGGCTTGGACTGGCCCATGCCCATGATCCGGCCGGTGCCCGGCTGTACCAGGGTCACGGCCGTCGCGACCTTGTCCGACTTGTAGACGTGCTGGGCGATCGAGTTCTGCACCGACTGCTGGGACTGCGGGTCGAGCGTGGTCCGGATCGTCAGACCGCCCCGGTTCCAGAGCTTGGCCCGGTCCTCCTTGGTCTTGCCGTAGACCGGGTCGGTGAGGAAGACATGGCGTACGTAGTCACAGAAGAAGCCGGCGCCGCTGGTCGCGGTGATGCAGCCGTTCTTCGGCTTCTTGACCCGCAGCTTGATCGGGGCCGCCTTCGCCTTGTCGGCGGCCTTCTGCGAGACGTTCCCGACATCGGCCATGCGCTGGAGCACGATGTTGCGGCGCTTGGTGGCCTCGGCCGCGTCATTGACCGGGTCGAACCGGCTCGGCGACTGCACCACACCGGCCAGCAGTGCGGACTCCTCCAGCGTCAGGTCCTTGGCCGACTTGGAGAAGTAGCGCTGGGAAGCGGCCTCGATCCCGTAGGCCTGCTGCCCGAAGAAGGTGATGTTGAGGTAGTTCTCCAGGATCTTCTTCTTGCCGAGCTCCTCCTCGACCTGGATCGCGTACTTCAGTTCCTGGATCTTGCGGCCCATCGTCTGCTGGGTGGCCTGGGCGACCTTGTCGGGGTCGTCGCCCGCCTCCTCGACGAAGACGTTCTTCACGTACTGCTGGGTCAGTGTCGACGCGCCCTGCGCGGTGCCGCCCGACTGCACGTTGCGGTTCATCGCGCGCAGGATGCCCTTGAGGTCCACGGCCCCGTGCTTGTAGAAACGGGCGTCCTCGATCGCGACGATCGCCTGCTGCATGTACGGCGAGATGTCCTTCAGCGGGACCACCTTGCGGTCACGCGAGTACACCGAGGCGATGAGGCCGCCCTTGCTGTCCAGGATCGTGGTGCGCTGGCTCAGCGGCGGAGTCTTGAGGTTGGAGGGGATTTCGTCGAATCCCTCGACCGTCCCCTTGGTCGCGAGACCCAGTGCTCCGGCGGCCGGCAGCGCGATGCCCGCGAGAACGACTCCGGAGAGTGCGGCGACACCGAGGAACTTGGCGGCCTGCTGGGTCGTCGAGAGACCCCCGCCCGAGCGCTTCTTTGGCATGGGGGCAGCCTACGTTCTCATTCGCCGGACACACGTATATGCCTTGGCCTAAGCTGCTCCCAACTGTCACAGCAGTCCGGTCCCGCATCAACCCCCGTGCACAACCCGGCCACGAACCAAGGCGCACCCGAATTCGCCTTGTGTGTCATCGAATGCCCGTTGTGAACCGGGAGAACCGTCCCGGTTCGACTGTGATGTTCTTATATGCCCTCGCCTCACTCCTCTGGGTGATCTGCCGTATACGCATAGTCCGTTCGGGCCATTCAAGATTGGGCCCGAAGGGGGTGTTGTGCTGTCGCCACCTTCCGTAACGTCCTCAACTGGCAGCGGTGAATATGCCGCTGCCGCCGTGGGGGAGCCTCGATTCGGGAGAGGACGGCGCCGTGATGGGCTGGGTAACCGACTGGAGTGCGCAGGCAGCCTGCCGCACTACCGATCCGGATGAACTGTTCGTACAAGGGGCAGCGCAGAACAGGGCCAAGGCGGTGTGCACCGGATGCCCGGTGCGGACCGAGTGCCTGGCCGATGCGCTGGACAATCGCGTCGAATTCGGCGTGTGGGGCGGGATGACCGAGCGGGAGCGTCGCGCACTGCTGCGCAGACGTCCCACGGTCACGTCCTGGCGTCGGCTGCTGGAGACCGCGCGCAGCGAGTACGAGCAGTCGACGGGCATCCTGCCCGTGGCGATCGGGCTGGACGACGACGAACTGCACGCGAGGTACGCCGCGGTGGGATAGGGCGAACGAGCGGCTACACAGCTCCGGCCGGCGCGGAAGCGGATCCGGTCGCGAGCCGGTCACCTACGGCCCGGAGCCCTTCCAGGTCGTGTACATCACCAGGCAGCGCGGCGACGTGGACCACCGCGACCTCCGGGTGCAGCGCGGTGAAGCGGTCACGTGTGCGCTGCTCGCGCGCGACCACCTGCATGCGTTCGGCATGCAGGCGCAGCAGGCCCGCGGTCAGTTCCTCGATGCTCTCCATGGTCTTTGTGTGCTCTGCGGCCTCTGCGCCCTGTGGGTCTTCCGCGGCCTCTGCGTTCTCTGTGGATTCGACGCTCTCTGTGATCTCGGCGTGCTTGCTGTTCGCGGCATGCTTGCGGTTCTTGGTGTTCGCGCGCTCGGGGGGCTCGGGCGTGACTGCGGGGGCGACGGCTGCTTCGGGGGAGTGGGCCGACCGATCACCCCGGTCACGAAGTCCAGCCTTCCCGGCCGCCTGATCCACAATGCCGACTCCGTCAAGATTTTCTGCGGCGGCGAGGGCCTGCTCGGCGGAGAGCCGGGCGGCATCGCTGCCCTGGACCCGGTTGAGCACCAGACCGGCCAGCGGCATCTCCTCCGCGGCCAGCCGTTCCACGAAGTACGCCGCCTCGCGCAGCGCGTCCCGTTCCGGCGTCGCGACGACCAGGAACGCCGTACCAGGAGCCTGGAGCAGCCGGTACGTGGCATCGGCCCGGGTACGGAATCCGCCGAACATGGTGTCCATCGCCGCGACGAAGGTCTGCACGTCACGCAGGAACTGCCCGCCGAGCAGCTTGCCCAGGGTGCCCGTCATCATCGACATCCCGACGTTCAGGAACTTCATCCCGGCCCGGCCGCCCATCTTCGCCGGTGCCATCAGCAGCTTGATGAACTTCCCGTCGAGGAACGAGCCCAGCCGCTTCGGCGCGTCCAGGAAGTCCAGCGCGGAGCGCGACGGAGGGGTGTCGACGATGATCAGGTCCCACTCGTTGCGCGCGCGCAACTGCCCGAGCTTCTCCATCGCCATGTATTCCTGGGTGCCCGCGAAGCCGGCCGACAGGGACTGGTAGAAGGGGTTCTCCAGGATCGCGCGAGCCCGGTCGGCGTCCGCGTGCGCCTCGACGATCTCGTCGAAGGTGCGCTTCATGTCGAGCATCATGGCGTGGAGCTCTCCGGCGCCCTCGCCGGTGTCCTCGATGCCCGGCACCCGGCGCGGGACGTTGTCCAGCGAGTCGATGCCCATGGACTGGGCGAGCCTGCGGGCCGGGTCGATGGTGAGGACGACGACCTTCCGGCCGCGTTCGGCGGCCCGTACGCCGAGGGCCGCGGCGGTCGTGGTCTTGCCGACTCCGCCCGAGCCGCAGCAGACGACGATCCGGATGTCCGGGTCGTCGAGCAGCGCGTCGGTGTCCAGGATGAGAGCGGGAGCGGGGCTGGGATCGGAGGCGGCGGTGTCCTCGCCCTGGTTCTTGTCCACGTGCTGCGCCCTGGTCATGCGTCCACCGCCTGTGCCGCTTCGTCGACCACACCTTGTTTGCGGAGCTCGATCGCCAGTTCGTAGAGACCGGCCGGGTCCATCCCCTCCCCGATCAGCGGGAGTTCGTACTCGGGCAGCCCCAGCTCCGCGAGTACGGCGCGTTGTTCGCGTTCCAGCCCGACGCGCTGGGCATGCTCGGCGGCCTGCTCGACCAGCGGGCGTACGAGCGCGGCGGAGCCGGTCACCCCGGCCCGGGTCAGCGCCTTGGCGATCTCCTTGCGGCGGCCGCCCGCGGCGGTGCGCAGGGTGTCCTCGTCCAGCAGATGGGGCCGCACCATGTTCACGATGACCCGGCCCACCGGCAGTTCGGCGGCGCGCAGTTCGGCGATGCCGTCGGCGGTCTCCTGGACCGGCATCTCCTCCAGGAGCGTCACCAGGTGGACGGCGGTCTCGGGGGACTTCAGCACGCGCATCACGGCCTGGGCCTGGTTGTGTATCGGTCCGATCCGGGCCAGCCCGGCCACCTCGTCGTTCACGTTGAGGAAGCGGGTGACGCGCCCGGTGGGCGGTGCGTCCATGATCACGTGGTCGTAGACGTACCGGTTCTGCTTGTCCTTGCGGCGCACGGCTTCGCAGGCCTTGCCGGTCAGCAGCACGTCCCGCACGCCGGGCGCGATCGTGGTGGCGAAGTCGATCGCGCCGAGCTTCTTGAGCGCCCGGCCCGCGCCGCCCAGCTTGTAGAACATCTGGAGGTAGTCGAGCAGGGCGCGCTCGGCGTCGATCGCGAGGGCGTACACCTCGCCGCCGCCCGGCGCGACGGCGATCTTGCGCTCCTCGTACGGAAGGGGCTCTGTCTCGAAGAGCTGGGCGATGCCCTGCCTGCCCTCGACCTCCACGAGAAGAGTGCGCTTGCCCTCGGTCGCGAGGGCAAGCGCGAGGGCGGCGGCGACCGTGGTCTTACCGGTACCGCCCTTGCCACTGACGACCTGGAACCTGCTCACGTATTCGAGCCTAACCAGTCGTGCCGCACGCTACGCACGAGGCCGTGCGTGCCAGGTATTACAGTCGGGCCATGACCAAGTGGGAATACGCGACCGTGCCCCTTCTCGTGCACGCGACCAAGCAGATTCTGGACACCTGGGGCGAGGACGGCTGGGAGCTGGTCCAGGTCGTTCCCGGCCCGAACAACCCCGAGCAGCTCGTGGCCTACCTGAAGCGGGAGAAGGCGTAATGGCGGGCGCGGTCGAGGCGCAGCTCGCCGAGCTCGGGCTGAAGCTCCCGGACGTGGTGCCGCCGCTGGCCTCGTACCAGCCGGCCGTGCGGTCCGGGGTGTATGTGTACACCTCGGGCCAGTTGCCGATGGTGGACGGCAAGCTGGCGGTCACCGGCAAGGTCGGTGCCGAGGTCACGCCCGACGAGGCCAAGGACCTGGCGCGGACCTGCGCGCTCAACGCGCTGGCCGCCGTGAAGTCCGTCGCGGGCGATCTGGACCGGATCGCCCGGGTGGTGAAGGTCGTGGGCTTCGTCGCCTCGGCTTCCGACTTCACCGGTCAGCCCGCCGTGATCAACGGCGCCAGTGAGCTGCTGGGCCAGGTGCTCGGCGAGAGGGGCGTGCACGCGCGGAGCGCGGTGGGCGTCGCGGTGCTGCCGCTGGATGCGCCGGTCGAGGTCGAGATCCAGGTCGAGCTGACCGAAGCCTGATCCTGGGCTGCATTTTCTACCGCTTTCAAACGCTTTCCGATGCTTTTCGATCCCGTCCGGTCATGGCGACCGGGCGGGATCGTGCGTACGCGCGTCGTGGCCGTCGCGCACGGGTGCGTGCGGCGCGTGCGACGCGCCCTTCGCACCCGTGCGCGAATGTGTGCACCTCTCGAACATCGGCGCGGTTCCGGATAGCCTCCGGCCATGTCCAATGGTCAGTGGTACCCACCGGAATGGCCCGACCGGATCCGGGCACTTGCCGCAGGTGAGCTGAGGCCCGGAACCCCGAAGCGGGCCGCCACCGTGATGCTGCTCCGGGACTCCGCCGCCGGCACCGGGAACGGCCCCGCCGTCCACATGCTGCGCCGTCGCACCTCCATGGCCTTCGCCGGAGGCGCGTACGCCTATCCGGGTGGCGGGGTCGACCCGCGCGACGACGACCGGCTGGTGAGCTGGGCCGGACCCGCGCTGGAGAGCTGGGCGGAGCGGCTGGGCGTCGCGACCCCGGCCGAGGCCCAGGCCATCGTGTGCGCGGCGGTCCGCGAGACGTACGAGGAGGCGGGCGTCCTGCTCGCCGGGCCGAGCGCCGACACGGTGGTCAGCGACACCACGGGCGCCGACTGGGAGGCCGACCGGGAGGCGCTGGTCGCCCGGGAGCTGTCCTTCGCCGAGTTCCTCGACCGGCGGGGCCTGGTGCTCCGCTCCGACCTGCTGGGCGCCTGGGCGCGCTGGATCACCCCCGAGTTCGAGCCCCGCCGCTACGACACCTGGTTCTTCGTCGCCGCGCTCCCCGAGGGCCAGCGCACCCGCAACGCCTCCACGGAGGCCGACCGCACGGTGTGGATCGCGCCCGGCGAGGCTGCCGACGGCTATGACCGGGGCGAGCTGCTGATGATGCCGCCGACCGTGGCCACGCTGCGGACGCTGAGGCCCTACGGGACGGCCGCGGAGGCCCTGAAGGCGGCGGAGTCCCAGGACCTCGCCCCCGTGCTGGCACAGGCGAGGCTGGAGGGGGACGAGCTGGTGCTGAGCTGGCCGGGGCACGACGAGTTCACCAAGCACATACCGGGTGGCGGCACGGGCGGTGAGGCCGGATGAGCGAGGCCGCGGCCCTTCCCGGGCAGCCGCGCGGCGGGGTCCTGTCCGGCCCCGCCACCAGCCGTACCGTCAACGTCCTCGCCCCCAACGCCTCGCCGATGACGCTGGACGGCACGAACACCTGGATCGTCGCGGAGCCCGATTCCGACCTGGCCGTCGTCATCGACCCGGGCCCGCTGGACGAGGGGCACCTGAGGGCCGTGATCGACGCCGCCGGGCGGTCCGGCCGCCGGATCGCGCTCACCGTGCTCACCCACGGGCACCCCGACCACGCGGAGGGCGCGGCCCGCTTCGCCGAGCTGACCCGTACGAAGGTGCGCGCGCTGGATCCGGCGCTGCGGCTGGGCGACGAGGGGCTGACCGCGGGCGATGTGATCACCACCGGCGGTCTGGAACTCCGGGTGGTGCCGACCCCGGGCCACACCGCGGACTCGCTCGCCTTCCACCTGCCCGCCGACCGGGCGGTGCTGACCGGGGACACCGTCCTCGGGCGCGGCACGACGGTCGTCGCGCATCCGGACGGGCGGCTCGGCGACTACCTCGACTCGTTGCGGCGGCTGCGTTCGCTGACCGTCGACGACGGTGTGCACACGGTGCTGCCGGGGCACGGGCCGGTGCTGGACGACGCGCAGGGCGCGATCGAGTTCTACCTCGCGCACCGCGCCCACCGGCTGGCCCAGGTGGAGTCGGCGGTCGAGGCCGGGTACCGGACGGCGCCGGAGGTGGTGGCGCAGGTGTACGCGGACGTGGACCGTTCCCTGTGGCCCGCGGCGCAGCTCTCGGTGCTCGCACAGCTGGAGTACCTGGGCGAGCACGGGCTGGTCTGAGCACGGGCCGGTCCGACAGGGGCTGCGTACGCGCCGCTCCGGGCAGGGCTGCGTACGTGCCGCTCCGGGCGCGGGCCGGTCCGGGCACGTGGTGCGCGGGGCCGGTGGGCGGTCCGGGGCCGGTGAGCCGCCCGGAAGACGCGTGAGGCCCCGCCGTCCGGCGGGGCCTTGCGTGACACGTGGTGCGTACGTGGCATACGCGACAGGGGCGCTCCCTGGGGCCTGACAGGCCCGGCGGGGTCCTAGCGGGACCGCTTCGCCAGGCGCTCCACGTCCAGCAGGATCACGGCGCGGGCCTCCAGGCGGAGCCAGCCGCGTCCGGCGAAGTCGGCGAGCGCCTTGTTGACCGTCTCGCGGGAGGCGCCGACCAACTGGGCCAGCTCTTCCTGGGTCAGGTCGTGGACGACGTGAATGCCTTCCTCCGACTGGACGCCGAAGCGGCGCGACAGGTCGAGAAGGGCGCGGGCGACTCGGCCCGGCACGTCGGAGAAGACCAGGTCGGACATCTGGTCGTTGGTCTTGCGCAGGCGGCGGGCGACAGCGCGCAGCAGGGCCGTTGCCACCTCGGGGCGGGCGTTCAGCCAGGGCTGGAGGTCGCCGTGGCCGAGGCCGAGGAGCTTGACCTCGGTCAGCGCGGTGGCGGTCGCGGTGCGCGGGCCCGGGTCGAAGAGCGAGAGCTCACCGATCAGCTCGCCGGGGCCGAGGACCGCCAGCATGTTCTCGCGGCCGTCGGGGGAGGTGCGGTGGAGCTTCACCTTCCCCTCGGTGACCACATAGAGGCGGTCGCCCGGGTCGCCCTCGTGGAAGAGCGCGTCACCGCGTGCGAGCGTCACCTCACTCATCGAGGCGCGGAGCTCCGCGGCCTGCTCATCATCGAGCGCCGCGAAAAGCGGGGCGCGCCGCAGAACGTCGTCCACGAATTCTCTCCTTGTCGGCCTGTACAGGGAACCGTGGTCCCCATCATGCCGGACGGTAAAACAGTGCGATCAATCACAAACCAGTTTGACGCACGGGCGTGCCGAACCGTGCGGCAGGGGGCCGATCGGGGGCGGATGCACGGTGACAGGGGCGGATGTCAGTGCGTGGCTCTAGGCTGGCCGGGTGTCCAAACCGCCGGTGAGAGCGCAGGCCAAGGGGGCTGATGGGGTGTCGGGAGGACGTGATTCCGCTGTGGGCGAACAGGGTTCGATTCACCCGCGGAGAGCGGCGAGAGCAGGAGCCGCCAAGACCGCCGGAGGGACCGGGGCCGGGATGACCAAGACCGGAACCGGAGCGACCGGAACGGGAACGACCCAAAGCGGAACAGCCAAAAGCGGAACGGCGAAAACCGGAACGGCCAGGGGCAAGGCCGGGACCGGGACCGGGGCCGGGAGCGGAGCCGGACGGAAGCCGGAATCCCGGCTGGCGATGGTGCGCCGGGCCCGCCGCATCAACCGCGAGCTCGCCGAGCTCTACCCGTACGCCCACCCCGAGCTGGACTTCCGGAATCCCTTCGAGCTCCTGGTCGCCACGGTCCTCTCCGCCCAGACCACCGACCTGAGGGTCAACCAGACCACCCCCGCGCTCTTCGCCGCCTACCCCACCCCCGAGGACATGGCCGCGGCCGTCCCGGAGGAGATGGAGGAGCTGATCCGGCCGACCGGGTTCTTCCGGGCCAAGACCAAGTCGCTGATAGGGCTCTCCGTGGCGCTCAGGGACCGCTTCGGGGGCGAGGTGCCGGGCCGGCTCGACGATCTCGTCACGCTCCCCGGGGTCGGCCGCAAGACCGCCAACGTCGTGCTGGGCAATGCCTTCGGTGTCCCCGGGATCACCGTCGACACCCACTTCGGCCGCCTGGTCCGCCGCTGGCGGTGGACGGAACAGGAGGACCCGGAGAAGGTCGAGGCCGAGATCGCCACGATCTTCCCCAAGAGCGAGTGGACGATGCTTTCGCACCGCGTCGTCTTCCACGGCCGCCGCATCTGCCACTCCCGCAATCCCGCCTGCGGCGCCTGCCCGATCGCCCCTCTCTGCCCCGCGTACGGCGAGGGCGAGACGGACCCCGAGAAGGCCCGGAAGCTGCTGAAGTACGAGATGGGCGGCCGTCCGGGGCAGCGGCTCAGCCCGCCGGCCGACTACCCGGGCAAGCCCGCGCCGCCGCTCGGCGCCGGCTGACGCACGGGCCCCGGTCCCGCGCGTCCGGTTCCGGCCGGTGCTGGGTCGGCCGGAACGAAAAGCGTGACGACAGTCGTTGTGAGACGAGGGGTGCCTGTGAAGACGCATGAACAGAGAACAGCTGCGGAGTCGGCCGCCGACGGTGCCGTCGGCAACCGCGCTAACGCCGCCGGTGCCGGTGCCGGTTCCGGTTCCGAGGGCGCGATCGCGGTCACGGCCGAGGGGCTGCCGTCCTGGCTCGACCCCGTCGCGCACGCCGCGCGGACGGTCCAGCCCGACCAGCTCAGCCGCTTCCTGCCGCCGGAGAGCGGTGCCGGGCGGCAGTCCGCCGTGCTCGTGCTCTTCGGCGAGGGGGAGCGCGGTCCGGAACTGCTGCTCATGGAGCGGTCCGGCAGTCTGCGTTCGCACGCCGGACAGCCGTCCTTCCCCGGAGGCTCCCTGGATCCGGAGGACGGAGACCAGGCGACCACCGGGCCGCTCAGAGCGGCGTTGCGGGAGGCCAGGGAGGAGACCGGCCTCGATCCGCGGGGGGTCCAGGTCTTCGGCGTGCTGCCCCGGCTGTACATCCCGGTGAGTGGCTTCGTCGTGACGCCGGTCCTCGGCTGGTGGCGCTCGCCGAGCCCGGTCGGCGTCGTCGATCCGGGGGAGACCGCCCGGGTGTTCACCGTTGCCGTGGCGGATCTCACGGACCCGGCCAACCGCGCGACCGCGGTTCATCCGAGCGGACACAGCGGCCCCGCGTTCCTGGTCGAATCCGCCCTGGTGTGGGGTTTCACGGCCGGGGTGATCGACCGCATCCTGCACTTCGCGGGCTGGGAGCGGCCCTGGGACCAGGCCAAGCAGGTGCCGCTGGACTGGCGTGCATGACAGGCTGACCCGTGCTGCGCTGTCCGGCCCGCCCGGACCCAGCCGAAGGGGAACGGGCCCGGTGACGAATCTGCGAGGCTATAGACGGTGAACGTGCTGGACATCCTGCTGCTGGCCGCCGCCGTGTGGTTCGCGGTCATCGGCTACCGACAGGGGTTCGTCGTCGGCATCCTGTCGGTGATGGGCTTCCTGGGGGGCGGTCTCGTCGCCGTCTACCTGCTGCCGATCCTGTGGGACCAGCTGACGAACGGCTCCGAAGTCTCGTCGACGGCCGCCATCGTTGCCGTCGTCATCGTGATCGTCTGCGCCTCGGTGGGCCAGGCGTTCACCACGCACCTCGGCAACAAGCTGCGTCGGCACATCACCTGGTCGCCCGCGCGCGCCCTCGACGCCACCGGTGGCGCCCTGGTCAACGTCGTAGCGATGCTGCTGGTCGCCTGGCTGATCGGCTCCGCGCTGGCCGGTACGACCCTGCCGACGCTGGGTAAGGAGGTCCGCAGCTCATCGGTTCTGCTCGGGGTCTCCCGGGTGATGCCCAACCAGGCGTCGAGCTGGTTCACGGACTTCTCCTCGATCCTCGCGCAGAACGGCTTCCCGCAGGTCTTCAGCCCGTTCGCCAACGAGCCGATCACCGAGGTCCGGGCTCCGGACCCGGCGCTGGTCGGCAGCCCCGTCGCGGCTCGCGCCCAGAAGTCGATCGTCAAGGTCGTCGGTACGGCGCCGAGCTGCGGCAAGGTCCTCGAAGGCACCGGATTCGTCTTCTCCGACCGCCGGGTGATGACCAACGCCCATGTCGTCGGCGGCGTCGAAGAGCCGACCGTCCAGATCGGCGGACAGGGCCGGCTGTACGACGCGAAGGTCGTCCTGTACGACTGGCGCCGCGACATCGCCGTGCTCGACGTACCGGACCTCGACGCGAAGCCGCTGAAGTTCGCCAGCACCGGCCACGACGCCCGCAGCGGCGACAGCGCCATCGTCGCGGGCTTCCCGGAGAACGGCTCGTACGACGTACGGGCCGCGCGCGTACGCGGCCGCATCGACGCCAAGGGCCCGGACATCTATCGCCGGAGCACCGTCCGCCGCGATGTGTACTCCCTCTACGCGACGGTCCGCCAGGGCAACTCCGGCGGCCCGCTGCTGACTCCGCAGGGCGATGTGTACGGTGTCGTCTTCGCCAAGTCGCTCGACGACCCCGACACCGGCTACGCGCTGACGGCCGACGAGATCCGCCAGGACATCGAGCGCGGCCGGTCCGCCAACCAGCAGGTCGACAGCCAGGCATGCGCGCTCTGATGCACCGTCGCCCGCCGGGGCGGGGGAGAGCGCCGAGGTGACGCCCCGCCCGGCCGGTGAGCCCTCACCGGCCGACCGGGGCGGAGGCTATCCGCGTGGATGGCGCAATCGCGCCGAGACCCAGCGGGCCCGACGGCGCAGAATGCGCGGAATGCCCAGCTGGGGATCGTGCAGACCATGCATTTCGCGCACCCGGCCCTGCGGGCCGTCCCCCTCGTGAGTGCTCGGACCAGCCGTGGCGGTCGAGCGGCGGTTGCGTGCTGCGTCACCGAAGTCGTGCGTCCAGCCCATACCGGGACGTCTGCCCGTGCCTCATGGTCGGTAATCGCCCATCCGTCAGCCAATTGGCCTATGCGTCGGGCAATTGGCTGTTCGCCGGACAACTGCACGCGTACGGCTACCGATCGGGCTCGGGATCCTTGAGCCAGCTGATGAGTTCGGCGGAGAAGCCGATCGGGTCCTCCTCGTGCGGGAAGTGTCCCAGACCGTCGAAAAGTCGCCATCGGTACGGCGCTTCGACGTACTTGCCGGAACCGGCCGAACTGCGCGTGCGGACCGCCGTGTCGAGCGAGCCATGCAGGTGCAGTGTCGGTACCCGCACCGGCAGCTTCATCCGGCGGTTGAACTGGATTCCGTCCGGCCGGGCGAGGGAGCGCACCATCCAGCGGTACGGCTCGATCGAGCAGTGCGCCGTCGACGGGATGCACATCGCGCGCCGGTAGGCGTCCAGCGTCGCGTCGTCGGGGAAGTCCGGGGTGCGGGGACCGGCCCAGTCCTGGATCAGCTGGCCGACCAGGGCCCCGTCCTCCGCGACGAGCTGACGTTCCGGCACCCAGGGGCGCTGGAAGCCCCAGACGTACGAGCCGGCCCGGGTCTGCGCGGGGTCGGAGAGCATCGAGGAGCGCCAGCGGCGCGGGTGCGGCATGGACGAGACCACCAGGCGGCGCACCAGCTTCGGGCGCATCACGGCGGCCGTCCAGGCGAGGTAGCCGCCCAGATCATGGCCAACCAGGGCCGCGTCCGGCTCACCGAGCGAGCGGATCACGCCGGTGACGTCGAGTGCCAGGTTGGCGGGGTCGTAGCCCCGGGGCGTACGGTCGCTGCCGCCGACCCCGCGCAGATCCATCGCCACGGCCCGGAAACCGGCGTCGGCCAGCGCGGTGAGCTGGTGGCGCCAGGTCCACCAGAACTGCGGGAAGCCGTGCAGCAGCAGCACCAGCGGCCCCTCGCCGAGCTCGGCGATGTGGAAACGGGCGCCGTTGGCCGCCACGTCCCGGTGGGTCCAGGGCCCGTCGATCCGCACCGGCCCGCCGGAGCCGACCGGGCCGGAGGGGCCGCCGGAGCCGGACGAGGCGCCGGGGCCGGATGAGCTGGAATCGCGGACCGTCATGCAGACGAGCGTGCCACACCGGAGGGCTTGTCCTGGACCGGAGCCTTCTCCGTGCCGGTTCCCGTCAGGGTGCTGCCCGAGACGGCCGGACGGCGCGTACCGGCGGGGATGACGGGCCGAGGGTGCGGCTTGACGCCCTGGAGCACGGCCGCGGTCTGCTTGGCCGAGGCGATGGACTTCTCCGGCGGCTTGACCTTCTTGAACTTGGCGATGGCGAACAGCGCGAACAGCAGACCCAGGATGATGAAGGCGCCTCCCACGATCAGGAACGACCAGGCCAGCCCGAGCCCCAGATTGTGGATTCCGTACGCCGCCGCGAAGCTCAGTACCGGGATCGCGAACAGGAAGAGCACACCCGCGACGATGATCACCACGCTGCCGGTGACCCCGCGCCTGACGTCCTGTCGTACCTCGGCCTTGGCCAGGGCGATCTCGTCGTGCACCAGTGCGGACATCTCGGCCGTCGCCGTGGCTACCAGCTGCCCGAGACTGCGGTCGGCGTGGCCCGCGTTGTTGCCGGGGTCGCTCATCCCTGACTCCCTCTTCTGCTCTCCTGCCAACACATCTGGTGTCAGATCATGCCGGACTGTCCGGCTTGCTGCTCGCTGCCCCCGCCAGTTCGGCAAGGCGTCGGTGCTCCGCGGCCTTCTTCTCGTGGATCGCGGCCATCCGCAGGTGGTACTCCGGGTCGTCCTGCTCGTACACGTCGGGCACCCCGTCCGCGTCCTCGTCGAGCTCCTCCGCCTCGTGCAGCGTGCGGTACTTCCGTACGCGGAGTTTGAGCAGCACAGTGGCGAGGACGGCGGCCGTCAGGGAACCGAACAGTACGGCGGCCTTGACCTCGTTGATCGTGTTCTGGTCCCCGGCGAAGGCCAGCTCGTCGATGAGCAGGGAGACGGTGAAACCGATCCCCGCGAGTGTGGCGACCGCGAAGACGTCTGCCCAGGCCAGGTCCTTGTTCAGCTCCGCCTTGCTGAAGCGGGCGGCCAGCCACGTACCGCCGAAGATGCCGACGGTCTTGCCGACGACCAGGCCCAGAACGACCCCGAGCGTCTCGGGGCGGGTGAAGATGTGCGCCAGCGCGCCGCCGGAGAGGGCGACACCGGCGGAGAAGAGCGCGAACAGCGGTACGGCGAGGCCGGCCGACAGCGGGCGGACCAGATGCTCGATGCGCTCGCCGGGCGAGTGGGCCTCGCCCTCGCGCCGGGTGCAGCGGAGCATCAGGCCCATGGCGACGCCGGCGATCGTGGCGTGGATGCCGCTGTTGTACATCAGGCCCCAGATGACCAGGGCGAGCGGTACGTAGACGTACCAGCCGCGCACGTTCATGCGCAGCAGCAGGTAGAAGACGGCCAGCCCGGCGAAGGCGCCGCCCAGCGCCATGAAGTTGATCTGTTCGGTGAAGAAGACCGCGATGATCAGGATCGCGAAGAGGTCGTCGACGACGGCGAGCGTCAGCAGGAAGGCGCGCAGCGCGTTCGGCAGCGAGGTGCCGATGACCGCGAGCACAGCGAGCGCGAAGGCGATGTCCGTGGCGGTGGGTACGGCCCAGCCGCCCGTCGAGCCTCCGCCGACCACGTTGACCACGACGTAGACGAGGGCCGGGACCGCCATTCCGCACAGCGCGGCGACGACCGGGAGGGCCGCTGCCTTGGGGTCGCGCAGCTCGCCCGCGACCAGTTCCCGTTTGAGCTCGACGCCCGCGACGAAGAAGAAGATCGCGAGCAGCCCGTCCGCCGCCCAGTGCGCCACGGAGAGGTTGAGGCCCAGCGACTCGGGCCCGAGGTGGAAGTCGCTGACAGCGGAGTAACTGGAACCGAAGGCGTTCGCCCACACCAGAGCGGCTATCGCGGCGATGAGCAGGATGACGCCGCCGACGGTCTCGGTGCGCAGGGCGTCGGTGAGGTAGTTCCGCTCGGGAAGGGAGAGCCGGCCGAGAAAGGTACGGCGGCTGGGGGTGGGCGCGGCCACGGGTGAGGACCTCCGGGTCGGTCGGTTCGGCAGCGATGGCATGGCTGATGCACTTGCCGACCAGACTTCCCGGCACCCCTGTGGAGATTTTCTTATTGACTTGTTTACGCGTCTTTCACTGTACCCGGGGTGCGCGGGGCTACACCCGATGATCTTCGCTTGGAAGGCCCGGAAAGCACCCGGGAAACGCGCAAGGGGCATCCGGCGTGTTACCGGATGCCCCTCGGGAGGACTCGTCAGCGCCCTCGCGGCCTTTCAGCCCGCGCAGCCTTCAGCCCTTGCGGCTTCTCAGTCCTCGGAGGAGGACGACGGCAGCTGGTTCTGGATGAGGTCCATCACCGAGGAGTCGGTGAGGGTCGTGACATCGCCCAGCTCGCGGTTCTCGGCGACATCGCGCAGCAGACGCCGCATGATCTTGCCGGAGCGGGTCTTCGGCAGCTCGGCGACCGGCAGGACCCGCTTCGGCTTGGCAATCGGGCCGAGGGTGGCGCCGACGTGGTTGCGCAGGTCGGCGACGAGCTGGTCGGAGGCCTCGGCCGAACCACGCAGTATCACGAAGGCGACGATGGACTGGCCGGTCGTCTCGTCGGCGGCGCCGACCACGGCAGCCTCGGCGACCGAGGGGTGCGAGACGAGCGCCGACTCGACCTCGGTGGTCGAGATGTTGTGCCCGGACACGAGCATCACGTCGTCGACCCGGCCGAGCAGCCAGATGTCGCCGTCCTCGTCCTTCTTGGCGCCGTCCCCGGCGAAGTACTTGCCCTCGAAGCGCGACCAGTAGGTGTCGATGAAGCGCTGGTCGTCGCCCCAGATGGTGCGGAGCATCGACGGCCACGGCTCGGTGAGGACGAGGTAGCCGCCCCCGCCGTTCGGAACCTCGTTGGCCTCGTCGTCGACGACGGTGGCCGCGATCCCGGGCAGGGCGCGCTGGGCGCTGCCCGGCTTGGTCTCCGTCACACCCGGCAGCGGCGAGATCATCATCGCGCCGGTCTCGGTCTGCCACCAGGTGTCCACGATCGGGCACGTGTCGGCGCCGATGTGCTTGCGGTACCACATCCAGGCCTCGGGGTTGATCGGCTCACCGACCGAACCGAGAATCCGGAGGCTGCTCAGGTCGAACTTGGCGGGGATGTCGTCTCCCCACTTCATGAACGTGCGGATCGCGGTCGGCGCGGTGTAGAGGATCGTGACGCCGTACTTCTGCACGATCTCCCAGAAACGCCCCTGGTGCGGGGAGTCGGGCGTGCCCTCGTACATGACCTGCGTCGCGCCGTTGGCCAGCGGGCCGTAGACGATGTACGAGTGGCCGGTCACCCAGCCGATGTCGGCGGTGCACCAGAAGACATCGGTCTCCGGCTTGAGATCGAAGACCGCGTTGTGGGTGTACGCCGCCTGCGTCAGGTAGCCGCCGGAGGTGTGCAGGATGCCCTTCGGCTTACCCGTCGTGCCGGAGGTGTAGAGGATGAAGAGCGGCTGCTCCGCCTCGAAGGCCTCGGGGGTGTGCTCGGCGGGCTGGCGGCCGGTGATCTCGTGCCACCAGATGTCCCGGCCCTCGGTCCACGCGGTGTCCTGGCCGGTGCGCCGGACCACGACGACGTGCTCGACGCTGTCGATACGGGACACGGCGTCGTCCACGGCGGGCTTCAGCGCGGACGGCTTGCCACGGCGGTAGCCGCCGTCGGCGGTGATGACGACCTTGGCGTCCGCGTCCTGGATGCGGGCGGCGATGGCGTCGGCGGAGAAGCCGCCGAAGACCACCGAGTGCGCGGCCCCGATGCGGGCGCAGGCCAGCATCGCGATGGCGGCCTCGGGGATCATCGGGAGGTAGACCGCGACCCGGTCGCCCTTGCCGACACCGAGCTCGATGAGCGCGTTGGCGGCCCGCGAGACCTCTTCCTTCAGCTGTGCGTAGGTGATGGCGCGGCTGTCGCCGGGCTCACCCTCGAAGTGGATGGCCACCCGGTCGCCGTTGCCGGCCTCGACGTGGCGGTCCACGCAGTTGTACGCGACGTTGAGCTTGCCGTCCGCGAACCACTTCGCGAAGGGCGGATTGCTCCAGTCGAGCGTCTCGGTCGGCTCCGTGGCCCAGGTCAGGCGGCGGGCCTGCTCGGCCCAGAAGCCCAGCCGGTCCGCCTCTGCCTGCTCGTACGCCTCCGCCTTGACGTTGGCGTTCGCGGCCAGATCGGCAGGCGGTGCGAACCTCCGCTCCTCACGAAGCAGATTGGAGAGGGAAGGACTTTCGTTGCTGGTCATGCTGGGTACCATCCCGGGTGGTTTAGACCAATAGCTAGACGGCATTGTCTGGTGACA
>NZ_JBHVVM010000052.1:0-18460 GCF_042883525.1 Streptomyces sp. NPDC058195 | reverse complement strand
GCGTGCGCGTGCCCCTGACTCCCGTAACCGATGACCGCGACCTTACGGCCCTGGATGATGGACAGGTCGGCGTCGGCGTCGTAGAACAGCTCGGCGGACATGGTGGTTCTCCTTGTTTCCTGGAACGTGAGGGTGTGCGGACGGGGTCGTGCCGTTACGGGAGATGCGGGGTGTCTCGTCGGCCGGGGGCGGACGGGGCATCGCGCCCCGGGCCGTGAGCGGCGGCCACTGCCTAGGCGCTCCGGGCCTCGGCGGTCGCCGTGGCGGTGGTGGCCGGGGTCAGGCGGATCGGGCGGGCCTCGCGGGTGGCGCGGTCGGCCAGTGCCCGGGAGCCGCGGCCGATCGCGATGGCGCCGGACTGGACGAGTTCCTTGATGCCGAAGCCCGCGAGCATGCGGAGCATCGCGTCGAGCTTGTCGCCGGAACCGGTCGCTTCGAGGGTGACGGCGTCGGGCGACACGTCGACGGCTCTGGCCCGGAAGAGTTCGCCGATCTGGATGACCTGAGCGCGGGTGCTGTTTCCGGCGCTCACCTTCACCAGGACCAGCTCGCGCTGGACGGCGCAGTCGGCCTCCAGCTCGACGATCTTCAGGACGTTGACCAGTTTGTTGAGCTGCTTGGTCACCTGCTCCAGAGCGAGCTGGTGGTCGACGCGGACGACGACGGTGATCCGGGAGAGTTCGGGGTGCTCGGTGGTGCCGACCGCGAGCGATTCGATGGCGAAGCCACGGCGCGAGAAGAGGGCGGCCACACGGGCGAGGATGCCGGGGGTGTCCTCGACGAGGACGGAGAGCGTGTGCTGGGACATGTCAGAGGGTCCTCTCAGTCGTCCGCGAAGTCGCCGAAGTCGGGGCGTACGTCACGTGCGGCCATGATGTCGTCGTTGGAGGTACCGGCCGGGACCATCGGCCACACCATCGCGTCCTGGTGGACGATGAAGTCCACGACGACGGGGCGGTCGTTGATCGCATTGGCCTTGTCGATGATCGCGTCGAGTTCCAGGGGGCTCTCGCAGCGCAGGCCCACACAGCCCATCGCCTCCGAGAGCTGTACGAAGTCCGGGATCCGGGTGCCCCGGCTGGTCCCGGAACTGACGCCACGGGCCGAACCGATGCCCGCGTTGGTGGTGCCGTCGTGCAGCACAGTGTTGGAGAACCGTGCTCCGTAGAAGAGGTTCTGCCACTGGCGGACCATCCCGAGGGCGCCGTTGTTGATGACCGCGACCTTGATCGGGATGTTGTTGAGCGCGCAGGTGGTGAGTTCCTGGTTGGTCATCTGGAAACAGCCGTCGCCGTCGATCGCCCAGACGGTGCGGTCCGGCACGGCGGCCTTGGCCCCCATCGCGGCGGGGACCGCGTACCCCATCGTTCCGGCGCCGCCGGAGTTGAACCAGGTGTCCGGTTCCTCGTGCGGGAGGAACTGCGCCGCCCACATCTGGTGCTGCCCCACACCGGAGGCGAACAGCGTTCCCGCCGGGGCGAGCCGCCCGATCCGTTCGATGACCTGCTGCGGGGAGAGCAGCCCGGGGTCGGCGGGGAGGTCGTAGCCGCGCGGGTAGGCGGACCGCCAGTGGTCCAGCTCCCGCCACCAGGCGGTGTAGTCGCCGGTGAGGCCGTCCTGGCGATCGGCGTGCACGGCGGCGGTGAGGGCGCTCAGGACCTCGCGGGCGTCGCCGACGATGGGCACGTCGGCGAGGCGGTTCTTGGAGATCTCCGCCGGGTCGATGTCGGCGTGGACGACCTTGGCGTGCGGGGCGAAGGAGTCCAGCCTGCCGGTGACGCGGTCGTCGAAGCGGGCGCCGAGGGCGACGATCAGGTCGGCCTTCTGGAGTGCGGCGACCGCCGCGACGTCGCCGTGCATGCCGGGCATGCCCACGTGCTGGGGGTGGCTGCCGGGGAAGGCGCCCAGCGCCATCAGGGTGGTGACCACGGGGGCCCCGGTCAGTTCGGCCAGGGCGCGGAGCTCGGCCGTGGCCCGCGCCTTGAGCACTCCGCCGCCGACGTAGAGGACCGGGCGGTTCGACGTGCCGATGAGCCGGGCGGCCTCACGGATCTGCTTGGCGTGCGGTTTGGTGACGGGGCGGTAGCCGGGCAGGTCGGTGGTGACGGGCCAGCTGAAGGTGGTCCGCGCCTGGAGGGCGTCCTTGGTGATGTCGATGAGCACCGGTCCGGGGCGGCCGGTGGAGGCGATCCGGAAGGCCTCGGCGACCGTTCTCGGGATGTCGTCCGCTTCGGTGACCAGGAAGTTGTGCTTGGTGACCGGCATGGTGATTCCGACGATGTCCGCCTCCTGGAAGGCGTCCGTGCCGATCGACTTGGAGGAGACCTGGCCGGTGATCGCGACCAGCGGCACGGAGTCCATGTACGCGTCGGCGATCGGGGTGACCAGGTTGGTGGCGCCGGGGCCGGAGGTGGCCATGCAGACACCGACCTTGCCGGTGGCCTGCGCGTAACCGGTGGCGGCGTGCCCGGCCCCCTGCTCGTGACGGACCAGCACATGACGGACCCGGGCCGAGTCCATCATCGGGTCGTACGCCGGAAGGATCGCACCGCCGGGAATGCCGAAGACGGTGTCCACGCCGGCCTCTTCGAGCGACCTGATGAGGGACTGGGCGCCCGTCACGTGCTCGGCGCCGGTGTCCGGCTGCTCTGCGCTTCGGGGTCGCATGTGCGGGAGGAGGGCCGCGGGGGCCTGCTTCACAGCGTTTGACATCGTCAGTTCCAGGAGTCCGTAGGGGTGAGGTCGAGGACCGTGCGGTGAGCGGCAGCCGCGGCGGGAGCGGCCGGATGGTGCGGGCCCGCCGCCGGGTGATCACCGCGACGGCGCACCCGGCGGGCGTGAGGGTGGTCAGGGCGGCTTCCTCGCCGTCCGCGGGCCTTCGCAGGTGTGGCGTACGACGTCGATCCCGGCGAACCTGCGGACCAGGAGGCCGTCCACGGTGAGTTCGCCACGCACCGCCACGGCCGCCGCGTACCCCCGGTCCACCGGGACGTCGACGAGGGTCCAGCCGGACGGCGGATACGGTCCTTCGGGGCGTCCCGAGCCGACGTAGTCGAGGGCGGGGTCGCGGCCGAGCCCCGTGCCGAGGCCCTTGAGATAGGCCTCCTTGCGGGTCCACAGCCGGGCCAGTGCCCGGGGCCGGGCGGGCGGGGCGAGCGCCGCCAGTTCGGCCTGTTCGTCCACGTGCAGCATCGCGGCGAGATCGGCGGTGCCGTCCTGGTCCGGCACCAGTTCCACATCGACCCCGATGGGGGCCGCGGCGGTCCCGACGACGGCGAGGTCGCCGCGGTGGGACAGCGAGAAGAACAGCCGGTCGTCGGCGTCGAGCACGGTGGGTCTGCCGTGCGGTCCGCCGCAGCAGGGACAGATGTCCCGGCCGAGGTGGACGTCTTCGGGGCGCAGGCTCAGGTACGAGCCGAGCAGCCGGCGAAGGGCGACATGCGCGGCCGTGAACCGGGTGCGGTCGTCGGCGTGCATGAGGGTGGCGGCACGCTGACGCTCGGTCGCGTCGAGTACCTGTTCGTCCAGGATGCCGCGGGGGACATCCGAGACCCTCAGGAGCCAGAGGTCGAGCGAGCCGGGGGGTGGCAGCTCGCGGACGACTCTCGGCAGTGTCTGTTCCACGGGGTCTCTCCTGTTCTTACGAGAGTGACAGGCGAGTCGGGAGTCACGGCGTCGCCGGTGCGACCGGCAGGTCGCGCCGTCGGCGCAGCGGCCCGATCAGCAGGAGCAGCGGGGTCAGGGCGAGTCCCGCGGTCAGCAGCCACAGAGTGGGCCGCAGGCCGAGGGCGGTGCCGAGAATCCCGCCGAGCAGGGATCCGAAGGGGATGGCGCCGAAGTTCGCGACCGAGACGCTGGCCGAGACGCGGCCGAGCAGCTGGGGCGGACAGTAGCGCTGGCGGAATGCCCCCTGGATCACGTTGGCGAGGACGACGCCGAGGGAGAGGACCGCGCTCCCGACGACCAGTGCGGACAGCGTCCAGCCCGTTCCCGTCATGGGGATGAGCAGGGCGAACGGGGCGCTGGCGATGGTGGCGACGAGCAGGCCGCGGGCCGATCCGAACCGGGAGGTCAGGCGTTTGGCCAGGGTGGCCCCGAGGATGCCGCCGAGGCTGCTCGACGCGAGGAGCCAGCCGGTGGCGCCTTCGGGCACCCCGAGCTCGCGGATGATGAAGACCGGGATGATCGCCGCCTCGGCGGTCAGCAGCAGGTTGGTGGCGGTGCCGTACAGGGTGAGGACGCGCAGGTAGGGGTCTTTGAAGGTGTACCGCACGCCCTCCTTGATGTCCTGGCGCAGGGCCCGGTGCTCCTCCGGCCGTTCGGGGACCGGTTCCTTGCTGCGGATGCCCAGCAGGCACAGCGCGGAGACCAGGAAGGTCGCCGAGTTGACCAGCAGTCCAGAGGCGGCGCCGAAGATCTGGGCGAGCAGGCCGCCGCCGCCGAGACCGGCGATC
This sequence comes from Streptomyces sp. NPDC058195, assembly GCF_042883525.1. Classification (NCBI taxonomy): domain Bacteria; kingdom Bacillati; phylum Actinomycetota; class Actinomycetes; order Kitasatosporales; family Streptomycetaceae; genus Streptomyces; species Streptomyces sp. NPDC058195. The sequence goes on along the minus strand of NZ_JBHVVM010000052.1, from coordinate 14,006 downwards.
TGGGCCACCGATTCGCTGCCCTGGAGCTTGGCGTTGGCCTCCTGGAGGTCCTCGGGGCCGACGATGGAGGGCAGATAGACCTTGTACGAGATCCCGAAGAACACCGCGGCGAACCCGTTGACCAGGGCCACGGCCAGGAGCTGGGTCATCGTCAGGACGCCGAGCCAGCCCGCCAGTGGCACGCTGGCCAGGAGCACCAGCGGGACCACGTTGCAGATCAGCATGATCGGGCGGCGGCGCATCCGGTCCACCCAGGCTCCGGCGGGCAGGCCGATGAGCAGCCAGGGCAGCCAGGGGGCGGCCGCCAGCACGCTCGCCGCGAGGGTGCTCGCGTCGAGGGTGACCAGTGCCACCAGGGGCATGGCGACGGCGGTGACGTTGATGCCGACGCGGTTGGTGGTCTCGCCGGTCCACAGCAGCCGGAAGTCGCGGTGTCCGCGCAGTCCGCTGCTCGGGGGACGCTCCTCGGAGCCGTCCACGGGGCGCTCGGTCACACCGGCCGACATGATGTCACCGCCTCGGCCACGGCCCGTGTGAGCAGTGCGGCGCCGTCCTTCCAGCGGGTTCGCCGGGCGGCCGCCTCGGCCGCCAGGGCGTCTCTCCGGGTGGTGAGCGTGTGGATGCCGTCGGCTGTGGAGCCGGGTCCGCCGCCGTGGGCACAGGCCGCCATCACCCGGTCGGGGGCCAGTCCGCCGTCCTCGACGGCGGCGAACCGTGCCGCGTCCACCAGGGACCGGCCGGTCTCCAGGGCGTCGAGGACGGTGGCGCCGACCTGGTGGTGCGCGGCCCGGAACGGGGTTCCGTCCAGGACGAGCCGCTCCGCCAGGTAGGTCGCCGAGGTGAAGCCGTCCACGGCGCGCCGGGCCATCTGGTCCCGTTCGGGTTCGGTGCCCGCCACGACCAGGCTCAGCAGGGTCACCGCCTCGGTGGTGCCGCGCAGTCCGGGCCAGAGGTGCCGGACGGCCTCGGTGCCGACCGCGATGGCGTTGGTGTAGCCGCCGGTGGTCATCGCGGACGCCGCGGCGACGAAGGAGCCGAGGCTCGCGGAGGACCGGCCCTGGATGTGTTCGAGCAGGAAGGGGTTGCGTTTCTGCGGCATCATCGAGCTGGATCCGACCAGGGTGTCGCCCACACGCAGCAGCCCGAACTCCTCGGAGGTCCAGGTGCTCAGGTCCCGTCCGGCGCGTGCCAGCACGACCCCGAGGACGGCGGAGGCGGACAGCAGGTCCAGGACGAAGTCCCGGGAGGCCACCGCGTCGACCGAGTTGGGTGCGGCGGAGTCGAAGCCGAGCAGTTCGGCGGTGCGCCGGGGGTCGATGGGGACGGAGGTGCCGCCGATCGCCCCGGCGCCCAGCGGGTTGACGTCGATCTGGCGTCCGGCGTCCAGCAGTGACTCGTACGCCCGCAGCACGGCGGTGGCGACCCCGGCGAGGTAGTGGCCGTAGCTGATCGGGACGGCCGGCTGGCCGTGGGTGTAGGCGGGCATGACCACGTCGCGGTACTCCTCGGCCTTGGCCAGGAGCACCCCCGCCAGCCGGTCGACCGCGTCCAGCAGGGCCAGGTAGGGGCCGCGTGCCTTGAGCCGGGTGGTGGTGGCGTTGAGGTCGTTGCGGGAGCGGCCGGTGTGCAGGATGCCGCCGGTGCGGTCGCCGAGCCGTTCGATGAGGTGTCCTTCGTACGCCAGGTAGACGCCGCGCGGCATCGGGAGGGCGCGGACGGGGGCGAAGTCCTCACCGTGCAGTTCATCGATGACGCGCAGCAGGGCGGCGGCGCGGTCGGCGTCGACGATCCCGCGCTCGGTGAGCATGACCAGGTGGGCGCGGTCGACCTCGCTGATGCAGCGGAGTTCCTCGCCGAGCCCGTCCGTGGCCTGCGGCAGGTACTGGTCGTAGACGATGCGGTGCGCCTCGGCGTCGAGCGCGGCCTTGAGCCGGCCGGTGTCGACGCCCCGCGCGGTCGCCGCGGTCATGCGAGTGCCTCCTCGGTGTGCAGTCCGGCATAGGTGAGAGCCTCGCCGAGCAGGCCGACGGCCCGGTCGGCGGCCTCGGCGGCGCGTACCGAGCGGTCGGCGACGGCGATGGCGTGGCCGATCCGGCCGCGGAAGTCCTCGGCGGGGCCGACGGGTTCACCGGGGGTGCGGTAGAGGACGGCTTCGACGGTGCCCGGGACGGTACGGGCCCGGCCCACGGCCTCGGCGAGCTGGGCGGCCGGGGCGAGGATGCCGTCCTGTCCCGCGGTGAGGAACCGGATCGAGGCACGGGCGTAGCCGGAGCGTTCCAGTTCGGGTGCGATGCCGAGCGCGGCAAGCACCTGGGCGCGGACCAGGTCGATCCCGCAGGCCCGGCGGACCAGTTCGGGGATCATGCCTCCGGCCAGCCGGGGGTTGACCTCGATGACGGCCGCTGTCCGGGGTCCGGTGAGGCGCAGTTCGACGTGAGCCGCTCCCCAGCCGAGACCGAGTGCGCGTACGGCGCGTACGGCGGTCTCGCGCAGGGCGATCTCCTGTTCGCCGGGAAGCGCGGCGGGCACGTCGTGGCCGGTCTCGACGAAGGAGGGCAGTGCGCCGACGTGTTTGGCGACGGTGACGACGGCTTCGGTGCCGAAGACCTCGACGGAGAACTCCGGGCCCGTCAGGTACTCCTCGACCAGAACGCGGCCGGGGGCGGCGATGCCTCGTTCGTTGACGGTGGTGGACAGCAGGGTCGCGGCGTGTTCGGCGACGTCCGCGAGGTCCGTGCAGTGGCGTACGCCGAGGCTGCCGGAACCCTGTACGGGTTTGACGACCACGGGCAGTCCGATGGAGCGGGCGGCGGTGACGGCGTCGGCGGCCTCGGTGACGGCCGCGAAGCCCGGTGCCCCGATGCCCGCCGCGGCGAGCGCCCGGCGCTGTCCGGCCTTGTCGCGGCAGGCCCGTACGGCTGCTGCGGAGGGGCCGGGCAGCCCGAGCCGGTACGCGAGGGCGGCGGCGGCCGGTACGTAGTACTCGGAGCTGGTCAGCACGCCCGCGACGACCGCCCCGTCCTCCAGGGCGCGGACGGCGTCCAGCAGCGCGGTCTCGTCGGAGGTGTCGGTGACGACGGTCCGCAGTCCGTCCTCGGCGGCGTACGGGTAGCGGCCCGGGTCGGCGCACAGCAGGACGGGCACCACGCCGAGTTCGGCGGCGCGCCGGGCGAAGAGCCGCCCGGTTCCCGTGGTGTTGCTCTCCACCAGGAGCAGCAGGCGCGTGTTCATGACTCGACCACCGGCATCACGACGTCGTCGAAGCCGCGGCGGGCCCACAGCAGCCGGGACCAGGCGGCGGGGGCGTCCAGCGGGTGTTCGACGGTGACCGGGCCGTCGACGGCGGGGGCGGGGACGATGCCCTGCTCGCGCAGCCAGGTCTCGTTGTAGACGGTGGACTGGTAGCGGTAGCCCTCGTCGGGGAGCACCATGACGACGGTGCTGTCCGGGTTCCGCCCGGCCCACCAGGACGCCACCTGGAAGGAGGCTCCGCTGGTCGGGCCCATGAACAGGCCGTGGGCACGGTAGAGCTCGTGGGTGGCGTGGAAGGCCTCGGGGGCGGTCACCCAGTGGACCTCGTCGTACGCCGCGTGCCTGACGTTGCCGGGGTGGATGCTGCTGCCGAGTCCGCGCAGCGTGCGGGGGCCGTCGGGGCTGCCGAAGATGATGCTGCCGGGGGTGTCGACGCCGACCAGGTGGAGGGCCGGGCCGTTCTGCCGCAGCGCGGCGCCGAGGCCGCCGGTCGAGCCGCCCGAACCGACCGGGCCGACCAGGCAGTCGACCGCGCCGACGGTGTCGCCGATCAGGTCGGCGACGAGGCCGTAGGCGCCCGGGTTGTCGGGGTTGTCGTACTGGCCGGGGACGAAGGCGTCCGGGTGCTGGCGGCGCAGTTCGGCGACGCGGGCGAGCCGGGCGCCCTGGATGCCGCCCGCCTGGCCGGTGTGCTCGACGATCTCCACCGTCGTGCCGAGCATTTCGAGCCGGGTGCGCAGGTCCCGGTCGATCGCGGAGTCGCCGACGATGGTCAGCGGGTAGCCGCGCAGCCGGCAGACCATGGCCAGGCCCAGGGCGAAGGTGCCCGAGGAGGTCTCGATGATGCGGGTGCCCGGGGAGATGAGTCCGGCCGCCTCGGCGCGGTCGAGGATGTAGCGGGCGGGCAGCAGCTTCATCAGGCTGAAGGCCGCGGCGTAGAGGTTGTCGGTCACCTTGATGATGCGTGGCAGCTCCGTCGCCTCGACGATCGAGGAATGAGCCTTGGGCAGAGTGGTCGTCGTCATGTCAGTCACCCGTTGTGTAGTTCCACTGCTCGTGGATTCCGAGCTCTTGGAGGAGGTCCTGGGCCAGTTCGGTCCGCGCCTCGACCTCGGGGTCGTCCCGGTCGAAGAGGAGGCCCGCGATGTCCCCGCTGTGCGCCGCCTGTACGCCGACGGCTCCGGTGGTCCGCGCGATGTCCTGGATGCGGTCGAGGTCCGGGATCGGCAGATGGCGCTGGTTGATCTCCGTGCTGGTCGTGGCCACCGAGCCCAGCAGGGCCACGTCCTTCATCTGGATGGCCTCCCGGAGCATCGCCTGCAGCCGGGTGAAGAGGCTGATCTCGTCCTGCCCGTAGCGGGCCGGGGTGAGCGTCAGGGTGTCCACGCCGTGTCCGCCGCTCCCGGGGCGGGAGCCGAAGCCGAGGACCCGCAGGGCGGGCATCCGGTACCCGAAGTCCTCGATCACCGTGCCCTCGCGCTGGGCGAACAGGACGGTCGACTCCTCGAACATCAGGGAGTCCGACGCGGTCTCCGCCCGTACCGCGATGCGGGCGACCTCCTGGGCCGGCAGCGGGCTGACGAAGGCGTCCTTCACGGCCCAGATCGCCGCCAGCACATCGCTGGTGGAGGAGCCGAAGCCCCGGCACAGCGGTACGTCACCGCTGAGGTCCAGGTGCCCCCCGGCCGGCTCGGCGCCCGGCGGGGTCACGGCACGGACCGCGAGTTCGGCCGCGCGCCGGGCCTTGCCCTTCCAGGACGGCGTGACGGTGACCTCGGCGCCGGGTGCGGGGATGAACGTCGCCCGGGTCACGTGGATGGTGCAGGGAAGAGTGACGAGCCCTCGGGTGAGCCCGCCGTCGCCGGGGAACACTCCTTGCAGGATCTCGCCGTGGTGGACGGGGGCTGAAGCTACCCCGACACGCCAGCCGGAATGATCAACCATTTCCTTGACTTTCTGTCGCCGGGAGCTGGGGCCTGCGGATGGCCTCACGCTATGCGCGGCGCCAGGCCCTGCCCGGCGGCGGAAGCGGCAGCACGCGGGCAATTCGGGGTGCCGGGCGGGCGGGTACGCGAAAGTGCCCGGACCCGCCGTGATCGGCGGATCCGGGCACCTGGCGGGGGGTGGGTCAGTGGCGCGCCCCCCGCAGTTCCTCGGCCAGGATCTTCCCTATCTCGCGCAACGGTTCGGCCGTGGTCATGTCCCAGTGCGCGCAGTCGATGTCGTACTCCTCGACACGGCCCCGGACATGGGGGGCCCAGGCTTCGGCTCCGCCGCTCGCGGCGGGGGTGCGGGCCGCGTTGAAGAACACCGCGTCGCCGCCGAACGGGCGCCGGGGGACGTACCGGTAGCGCATCTCCAGGTTGCCGGCCGTCGCGGTGACGACCGCCGCGGCCTGTCCGGGTTCCAGCGCGCCCAGGACGGCGTCCTCGGCACGCAGGACGGCGGCCAGCTCGTGGGCGTCCGGGGCGGTGTCGGCGCAGCGTACGCCGAGTTCGGCGCCGCGTCCGCCGAGCAGGGCGGTCAGTACCTCCCGGCCGGTGATGGCCGGTGGCCGGAATCCGTCGGGCAGCGGGTAGGAGTCGAGCAGCGCCAGGACGGCCACGGTCTCGCCCTGTTCCTCCAGCCGGGCGGCGATGGCCTGCGCGACCAGTCCGCCGAAGGACCAGCCGAGCAGGTGGTACGGGCCGTGGGCCTGGACCGAACGGATCTGGGCCACATAGCTTTCGGCCATCTCCTCGATCCCGGCGGGCCGGTCCGCGGGGTGGGTCAGTTCCCGGGCCTGGAGGCCGAACAGCGGCCGCTGCCCGCCGATGTGCCGGAGCAGTCCGGCGTACGACCAGCTCATCCCGGAGATCGCGTGGACGCAGAACAGCGGGGGCTCGGTGGCCTCGGCGGAGGCGGCCCGGATCGGGAGCAGTGTCTCCATCGGGTCGCCGCCGGAGTTCGTGGCGATGTGTTCGGCGAGCAGGACGGGGGTCGGGCACTGGAACAGGTCGCGGATGGTGACCCGGGTGTCCCAGATGGACCGGATGCGGCCGATCAGCCGGGTGGCGAGCAGGGAGTGGCCGCCGAGCTGGAAGAAGTGGTCGTCGATGGTGACCTGGCCGAGGCCCAGAACCTCCCCGAACAGGCCGCACAGCACTTCTTCGGCGGGGGTGCGCGGGGCCCGGCCGCTGCCCGTCTCGGCCCGCGCGGGTTCGGGCAGGGCCCGCCGGTCGAGCTTGCCGTTGACGGTCAGCGGCAGCGCGTCGAGCGGCACGATGGTGGCCGGGACCATGTATTCGGGCAGCGCGGCCACCGCGTGGCGGCGCAGCTCGGGAAGGTCGGGCTCGCTGCCCTCCGCGGGCACCACATACGCCACCAGTCGTTTGTCACCGGGCCGGTCCTCGCGGATCAGCACCGCCACCTGGGCGAGGGAGGGGTGCCGCAGCAGCGCCGATTCGATCTCACCCGGCTCGATGCGGAAGCCCCGCAACTTGATCTGCTGGTCGGCCCGGCCGAAATACTCCAGCGCGCCGTCCTGGCTCCAGCGGGCCAGGTCGCCGGTGCGGTACATCCGCGAGCCGGGTGCGCCGTGCGGGTCGGCGACGAACCGTTCCGCGCTGAGGGCGGGCTGCCCGATGTAGCCGTGGGCGAGGCCGTGACCGGCGACGTAGAGCTCGCCGGGGACACCGGGCGGCAGCATCCGGAGGTTCTCGTCGAGTACGTAGGCGTGCTTGCCGGTGATGGGGCGGCCGATCGGGATGGCGGGGGCGGCTTCGGTGAGGGTGTAGGTGGTGGTGAAACCCATGCTCTCGGCGGGGCCGTAGCCGTTGATGAGGTGGAGGTGGGGATGGTCGGCGAGGGCGCGGGCGGTGTGGGCGGGTGAGGCGGCCTCGCCCGCGGTCATGGCCTCCTTGATGCGGGAGAAGACCGCGGGGTGCTCGTCGAGCATGTGGTTGAAGAGGCTCGCCGACATCTGGAGGGTGGTGATGCCGTGCTGTTCGACGAGTTCGGCGATCTGGTGCGGGTCGGTGTGCTGGCCGGGCTGGAGGACGCAGACACCGCCGTGCAGCAGGGGCCCGAAGACTTCCAGGGCGAAGGCGTCCCAGGACACCGGGGAGCTCTGCAGATACGTCTGTCCGGGGCCGAAGTCCAGGTAGTCGGGGCCGATGAACGTGGCGGCCAGCGCGCGGTGCGAGGCGGCGACGCCCTTGGGCACGCCGGTGGATCCGGAGGTGAACATGACGCAGGCGATGGACTCGGGGTGTCCGCCGGTCTCCACCGGGGTGCCGGGCAGGGCGCTGATCGCGGGGATCTCCGCGGTGAGGTCGATCAGGGTGGCCGTGGTCACCAGGGGGGTGAGATGGGTCTGGGTGACGAGGGCCGCCGGGCGGGTCTGGCCGAGCACGGTGTTCAGCCGCTCGGCCGGGAACTGCGGGTCGAGGAGGGTGTATCCGGCCCCGGCCTTGAGCGCGGCGAGCAGGGTGGCGATGAGTTGCGGGGAGCGCTCGACGTGGATGGCGACGACACTGGCGGGGGTGACTCCGCGCGCGGTGAGGTGGCGCGCCAGCCGGTTCGACCAGACGTCCAGCTCCTGATACGTGACCCGCTGTTCCTCGTGGACCAGCGCGACCGAGTGCGGGGTGCGCCGGGCCTGTTCCACGAAGAGCGCGTCGAGTCCGAGGGCGGGGGCCGGGACCTGCGCGCCGCTCCACTCCCGCAGCAGCTCCCGCTCCTGCCCGGAGGCCATCTCCAGGGTGCCGACGGGCAGATCGGGGCTGGCGGCCGCGCCGGTGAGAAGCCGGACCAGGCGGTCGGCGGCGGCGGTGACGGTGCGTGCGTCGTAGAGGTCGGTGGTGTACTCGATCATGATGTCGAGGCCGTCGGGACTGCCGTCCGGGGCCCGGTTCTCGGCGAACGCGAAGGTGAGGTCGAACTTGGCGATGGCGACCGGCGGGATGGTGAACTCGCCGTCCAGTCCGGCGAGCTGGGGGGCGTCGGCGCTGGTGTCGCCGACGGTGAGCATGACCTGGAAGAGGGGGTGGCGGGCGGTGGTGCGCTCGGGGTTGAGGACTTCGACGAGCCGGTCGAACGGCAGGTCCTGGTGGCTCCAGGCCGCGAGGTCGGTTTCGCGGACCCGGGTGAGCAGTTCACGGAAGGTGGGGTCGCCGCTGGTGTCGGTGCGCAGCACCAGGGTGTTGACGAAGAAGCCCACGAGGTCGTCGAGCTTCTGGTCGGTGCGTCCGGCGACGGGTGAGCCGAGCGGGATGTCGTGCCCGGCTCCGGAGCGGGACAGCAGGGTCGCCACCGCCGCCTGCGCCACCATGAACAGGGTGGTGCCGGTCTCCTGGGCCAGCTCCGTCAGGGCGGAGTGCAGTGCGGCGGAGCAGCGCACCGCATGGGTGCGGCCCTTGTTGGAGGCGACGGCCGGGCGGGCGTGGTCGGTGGGGAGCGTGGCCTCCTCGGGCAGGTCCGCGAGCACCCCGCGCCAGTGGTCGAGCTGCCGTTCCTCGGTGTGTTCCAGGAGGCGTTGCTGCCAGAGGGAGTAGTCGGCGTACTGGACCGGCAGCGGCTCCCATCCGGGGGCGGTGCCTTCGGCGCGGGCCTCGTAGGCGGTGGCCAGGTCGCGGAAGAGCGGGCCGTTGGACCAGCCGTCGGAGGCGATGTGGTGGATGACGAGTCCCAGTACGTGGTCCTCGGGCCCGATCGCCAGCAGCTGGGCCCGCAGCGGCGGTTCGGCCGCCAGGTCGAAGGTCCGCCCGGCCAGTGTGGCCAGCCGCTGAGCGAGGTCCTCCTCGGTGGTGCCGATCAGGGGAAGGGCGAGCTCGGCCGGGGGCAGGATGTGCTGGTACGGGGTTGATTCGTGGACGGGGAAGACGGTGCGCAGGCCCTCGTGGCGGGTGGTGAGGTCGGTGAGCGCCAGCCGCAGCGCCTCATGGTCCAGGCAGCCCTTGAGCCGCAGCGCGAGGGGAATGTTGTACGTGGCGGACGGGCCCTCCATCTGGTCCAGGAACCACAGCCGCTGCTGTGCCGACGACAGCGGCACCCGCTCAGGGCGCTCCTGCGGCATCAGCGCGGGGCGCCGGTCCTCGCCGCCCTCGACGACGATCCGTTCGGCGAGCTGCGCGACGGTCGCGTACTGGAACAGGTCCCGGATGGTGATCTCGGTCTCCCACACCGCCCGGATGCGGCTGATGAGCCGGGTGGCGAGCAGGGAGTGGCCGCCGCGCCGGAAGAAGTGGTCGTCGATGGTGACCGACGGGAGCCCGAGCACGGCCGCGAAGAGACCGCACAGCACTTCCTCGGCGGGGGTGCGGGGTGCCCGGCCGCCGGTGTCGGCGGTGTGCCGCGGGGCGGGCAGGGCGCGCCGGTCGACCTTGCCGTTGGTGGTGAGCGGGATCGCGTCGAGGACCATGAACGCGGCGGGAACCATGTACTCGGGCAGGGCACCGGCGATCTCGCGGTGCACCTCCTCGGTGTCGATGACGGCGCCGTCGGCGGCGACCAGGTAGGCGGCGAGCCGCTTGTCGCCGGGCCGGTCCTCGCGGACCAGGACGGTGGCCTGGCCGACACCCGGGTGAGCGGCCAGGGCGCTCTCGATCTCGCCGAGTTCGATGCGGAAGCCGCGGAGCTTGACCTGCTGGTCGGCCCGGCCCAGATATTCGAGGGAGCCCTCCTGGTTCCAGCGGACCAGGTCGCCGGTGCGGTACATCCGCGTCCCGGCGGGACCGTACGGATCGGCGACGAAGCGTTCGGCGGTCAGTGAGGCGCGGTTGAGGTAGCCCTGGGCGAGACCGGCTCCGGCGATGTACAGCTCGCCGGGGGCGCCGGGCGGGACGAGCCGCAGTGCGGCGTCCAGGACGTACGGCCGGTGGTTGTCCAGGGGCTCTCCGATGGGTATGGCACCCGCGTAGTCGAGGGGGCGGTGGATGCGGTGGGTGGTGGCGAAGGTGGTGGTCTCGGTGGGGCCGTAGCCGTTGACGACGGTGATGCCGGGGCAGTGGTCCATGACCCGGCGGGCGGCCTCCGGCGGGACGACGTCACCACCGGCCCACACCTCACGCACCCCGGCGAACGCTCCGGGCGCCTCCTCGGCCATGACCCGGAAGAGCCCCGCGGTCATCCAGAGCGCGGTGATCCGGTGCTCGGACAGCAGGCGCTGGTAGTCGGCGGGGGCGAGGTGTCCCCGCGGCGCGACGACGACGGTGCGCCCGTTCAGCCAGGGCACCCAGATCTCGTACGTCGACGCGTCGAAGGCGGCCGGGGAGTGGAAGAGGACCCGCCGGTGGCTGCCGTTGGCGTACATGGTCTGCGCGGCCAGGTCCGCGACGTTGCGGTGGGTGACCGCGACACCCTTCGGGACACCCGTCGAGCCCGAGGTGAACATCGCGTACACCGGCTGGTCGGGGTGGATGGTGTGTTCCGGGGCGGTGGCGGGCAGCCGGTCGAGGCCGGTGTCCTCGCCCAGGACGATGACCCGTGCCTCGGTGTCAAGGACGACCTGGTGGTCGGAGAGGGCCCGGTCGGTGAGGAGGACCGGGGCCCGGGTGTCGGCGAGGATCTGGACGAGCCGGCTGTCGGGGTCGGTGGTGTTCAGCGGGGCATACACGGCTCCGGCCTTGACCACGGCGAGCAGCGCGGTGAGCAGGTCGGTGGAGCGTTCCATCAGGACGGCGACGACGTCGTGGCTCTGGACACCCGTGTTGATGAGGTGGTGGGCCAGGCGGTTGGTGACGTCGTCGAGTTCGGCGTAGGTCAGGTCGTGGTCCTCGTCGACCAGGGCGATGGCGTCGGGGGTGCGGGCGGCCTGTGCCGAGAACAGCTCCGCGAGGCTGAGGCCGGAGCTGCCGGTGTCGGCGCCGCCGCGCTCCTCCAGGAGCAGCCGCCGCTCGTGCTCGCCGAGCAGGTCGAGGACGGACAGCGGGGTGTCGGGCGAGGTGACCACCGCTTCCAGCAGCCGGTTCAGCCGCGCCATGAGGGCGTCGATGGTCCGGGCGTCGTAGAGGTCGGTGGCGTACTCGATGGTGATGTCCAGGCCGTCCGGCCGTCCGTCGCGGGTCCGGTGCTCCGCGAAGCCGAACGTCAGGTCGAACTTGGCGATCTGGAGGGCGCTGTATTCGGTGTGGGCGTCGAGCCCCGGGAATCCGATGACGTCGGACCCGGCCTCGCCCATGGTGAGCATCACCTGGAAGAGCGGGTGGCGGGAGGCGGAGCGCTCGGGGTTCAGCACCTCGACCAGCCGGTCGAACGGAAGGTCCTGGTTGTCCCAGGCCGCCAGGTCGGTCCTGCGGGCCCGGGAGAGCAGTTCGCGGAAGCTCGGATCCCCGGTGAGGTCGGTGCGCAGCACCAGGGTGTTGACGAAGAAGCCGACGAGTCCGTCGAGTGCTTCGTCGATGCGCCCGGAGACCGGGGAGCCGATGGGGATGTCGGGGCCCGCGCCGGACCGGGACAGGGCGGTCGCCACAGCGGCCTGGACCGCCATGAACAGAGTGGCGCCGGACTCCCTGGCGAGGTGGGTCAGCCCGATGTGGAGCTCGGCGGGCAGCCGGACGTCGCAGGTCGCGCCGGTGTACGAGGCGGAGGCGGGGCGGGGCCGGTCGGCCGGCAGGGTGGCCTCCTCGGGCAGCCCGTCCAGGGTCTGCCGCCAGAACTCCAGCTGGCGCGCTCCAGCGCTGTCCGGGTCGTCGCCCTCGCCGAGGAGTTCCTGCTGCCAGAGGGTGTAGTCGGCGTACTGGACCGGCAGCGGCTCCCACGCGGGGGCGGTGCCTTCGGCGCGGGCCTCGTAGGCGGTGGCGAGGTCCTGGAGCAGAGGGGCGGTCGAACCGCCGTCGGACACGATGTGGTGCATGACGATGAGCAGGACGTGCTCCCGTTCGCCGAGGGCGATCAGGCGGGCCCGGACCGGAAGGTCCTGGGCCAGGTGGAAGACCTGCGCGGACTCCTCGGCGAGGACGGCCGGGAAGGTCGCGGCGTCCGCCGGGACGACCGGCAGCGGGAGTTCCACGTCCTCCTCGGCGAGGATGTGCTGGTACGGGGTGCCGTCCTGGTCCGGGAAGAGGGTGCGCAGGCTCTCGTGTCTGCCGACCACGTCCAGGAGTGCCGCGTGGAGCGCCGCGCGGTCGAGGTCGCCGCCGAGCCGGACCGCGAGCGGGATGTTGTAGGTGGTGGACGGCCCTTCCATCTGCGCGATGAACCAGAGCCGCTGCTGGGCGAAGGACAAGGGAATCACTTGGTCACTCCCATCCGGCGCATCGGCCGAAGTTTGGGCCGTGCGGCCCCGGCACCGTCGAGCTTCTCGACGAGCGTGGCCACGATCGGGTTTTCGAAGAGGGTCGCGACGGAGAGTTCGGCTCCCAGTACGGTGCGGATCCGGCCGACGAGCCGGGTGGCGAGGAGCGAGTGCCCGCCGAGGTTGAAGAAGTGGTCGTCGATGGTGACCGAGGGCAGTCCGAGGATCTCCGCGTAGAGGCCGCAGAGGACTTCTTCCCTGGCGTTGCGCGGTGCGCGCCCGGTGGGTTCGTTGTCGATCTGCGGGGCGGGCAGGGCACGCCGGTCGACCTTGCCGTTGACGGTGAGCGGGATCTCGTCGAGGACCACGACGGCGGACGGGACCATGTAGTCGGGCAGCAGCCCGGACATCTGCCGCTGTACGTCGCCGGGTTCGGCCCGGACACCGTCCTCGGCAGTGAGGTAGGCGACGAGGCGCTTGTCACCGGGCCGGTCCTCGCGGACGGTGACGGTGGCCTGGGCCACGCCCGGCAGTCCGGCGAGGACCGTCTCGATCTCGCCGAGTTCGATGCGGAAGCCGCGGAGCTTGACCTGCTGGTCGGCCCGGCCCAGATATTCGAGGGAACCCTCCCGGTTCCAGCGGACCAGGTCCCCGGTGCGGTACATCCGCGTCCCGGCGGGACCGTACGGATCGGCCACGAAACGGTCCGCCGTGATCCCCGGCCGGTCCAGATACCCCTGCGCCAGCCCCGCCCCGGCGATGTACAGCTCCCCCGGGGTACCCGGCGGAACGAGGCGCAGCCCCTCGTCCAGAACGTACAGCCGGTGATTGTCCAGCGCCTCACCGATCGGAATCGCACCGGCCCGGTCGAACGGACGGCGGATACGGTGGGTCGCGGCGAACGTGGTCGTCTCCGTGGGACCGTAACCGTTGACCACCGTGATGCCAGGACAGTGGTCCATCACCCGGCGCACCGCCTCCGGCGGCACCACATCACCACCGGCCCACACCTCACGCACCCCGGCGAACGCCTCGGGGATCTCCTCCGCCATGAGCCGGAACAGGCCGGCCGTCAGCCAGAGCGAGCTGATGCGGTGCTGGGCCAGCAGCCGTACGTAGTCGGCCGGGGCGAGGTGTCCGGCCGGGGCGACGACGAGGGTTCCGCCGTTGAGCCAGGGCACCCACATCTCGTACGTCGACGCGTCGAACGCCATCGCCGAGTGGAACAGCACCCGCGCGTGATTGCCGTTGGCGTACATGGTCTGCGCGGCCAGGTCCGCGACATTGCGGTGGGTGACCGCGACACCCTTCGGGACACCCGTCGAGCCCGAGGTGAACATCGCGTACACCGGCTGGTCCGGATGCACCGGAACGCCCGGGTCCGAGGGGTCCGAGGGGGCACCGGTCACCGGGGCCAGCACCCGCACTCCCGCGGGCAGGGACGTCGAGCCCGGGTCGCGGTCGGTCACCAGGTGGGTGACCCCCGACTGCCCCACGATCAGCTCGACCCGCTCCGCCGGATACCGGGTGTCCAGCGGCA
>NZ_JBHVVM010000051.1:0-23358 GCF_042883525.1 Streptomyces sp. NPDC058195 | reverse complement strand
TGTGCTGGGAAACTAGCCCGCACCGTTCGGGAAGGGGCCGTCGGAAAAGGGCTCTCACCACGAGCACCTCGCCGGCGGCCTACTTCACACCGGCTGTGGTCGGGCGACGGCACCTGGGAACATCTGCTGCAACAGGTCCAGGCCGCGGCCGACGCGGCGGGTGAAATCGACTGGGACATCTCGGTGGACTCCACCATCGCCCGCGCGCATCAGCACGCCGCCGGCGCCCGCACCGATCCACCGCCGACATCCGCCTCAAGGGGGGGGCAGACGAGGTGGAACACCAGGACGAGACGCCGTGGAAGAGCCTCGTCGTCCGCCTGGTGGAGGTGGTGCTGGAGGTGAGGGCCTGGGCCGCTCGCGGGGCGGGTTCACCAGCAAGTTCCACCTGAGCGCGGACGGGCTCTGCCGCCCGCTCTCCTTGGTCATCACCCCAGGTCAGCGGGCAGACTGCACCCAGTTCAAACTGGTCCTGGAGAAGATCCGCGTCCCGCGGATGGGGCTGGGCAGGCCACGCCAGAAGCCCGACGGCCTCGCCGCCGACAAGGCATACAGCAACGGCCCCGTCCGCGAGTACCTGCGGCGGCGAGGCATCCGGCACGCGATCCCGGAGAAAACCGACAGCCAGGCATCCCGTCTGCGCAAGGGTTCACGTGGCGGGCGGCCACCGGGCTTCGACGAGGAGCGGTACAGGAAACGCAACACGGTCGAACGTGCCATCAACCGCTTGAAGCAGTCCCGAGCTGTCGCTACTCGCTACGACAAGCGCGGCTACGTCTACCTCGGCACCGTGACGGCAGCAGCCGTGGTCATCTGGCTCCGGACCTGACGATCGGAGGCGCCTCAGCGCCCACCCTCGGCAGGCCTCTGATGCCCGCACTGCACCAGGCTGCCGCTCTTGTCGAAGACCTCGGCATCGTTCCCCGAGTTCACCCACACCGTGATGCCCTGATCGTGCACGACCACGTTGAACGGCGACTCCTCCGCCTCGGTCCCAGTCACCACCGTGAACTCCTCGCCAGGACGCATCCAGTGATCGGTTCCCCACGGCTCCACCCAAAGGCAGAGCATGTTGCTGGTCTCGTTGCTCACGCTCGTCTTCGACACGCTCGCACCTTAACCAGCAACATGATCGGCCGGACAAGTCCCTAGGCGGGGTCGTGGGTGATCAGGTCTCCGGGCTGGCACCGGAGAACTTCGCAGATCCTCGACAAGGTCGAGAAGCGGATGGCCTTGGCCCGCCCGTTCTTGAGCACGGACAAGTTGACGACGGTGATGCCCACCTGCGCGGCCAGCTCGGTGAGCGTCATACCACGCTCGGCGAGGAGCCGGTCGAGGTGGATCCGGAGCGCGTGGAGTTCCTCGTCGGGCATCAGATGGTCCCCTCGAGGTCCTCTCGCATGCGCACGCCCTCGCGCATGATCTTCCCCATGATCACTGCAGCGAGGCCGACGAGGACGAGGACCAGCGGCCCGGAGACCGCCGGTCCAGAACCCGCGATCGGCGCCATGCTCCCGACGAGCCAGGACTGCGACCAGCCGACGACGAGGCCGGCCAGCGGCGTGCCCACGGCAACGGACCATCCAAGAACAGAGAGACGTCGCGACACCTTGTCGGTGAACGGCCCCTGCTGCAGGACGGCCTTCAGCAGCCAGGAGAAGAGCAGCAGTGCGAGGTAGCCGAATAGCAGCCAGGGCAGTTCGCCCCCGAGGCCTGCGGCGCGCTGGCACACGGAGGGGCTGTCCTGGCAGAGGCGCGCGGCACTGCCGGACGCTTGCACGCCCTTGCCGATCGGCAAGCTGTCTGCCAGTGAGGCGTTGCGCCAGAAGTTCGTCTGCACGCAGACCGCCCCGTCGTCGAGCATGTGCGTGACCGCCGCGCCTATGAAGGCGAGACCGCAGAGCGCCGCCAGCGTAAAGGTCACCGAGGCCAGAGCCCTCGTCAGTCGCGTGTTCGGCGGCCCGCCGCTCGCCGAGCCCTCGGCCGGAGCTGCGGCACCCTCACCTGGGGCGGGAGAAGCGGCCGCGACCACGGCGGCTCCGGCGCTCTCGCCCTCCGGCAGGGGGACCGCAGCCGGTGTGTCGGCGCCCACGGCGGGGGCGGGCCCGACCCCGTCGGCAGACAGGCGCCCGGGCCGGCTGCGCCGCCTTCGGGATCGCGTCAACTCGGGCAGCAGGGCCGACAAGATCGCTTTTGCCGCTTTTGTCCTCGCTGTCCTCGTCGGGCTGCCGCCTGCCCTGACGTCGGGTTTCGAGAAGGTCGTCGATGTGGTTGCCCCGGATCAATCCCCGGTCAAGCTGGAGGCTGCTGCCTACAACGAACCCTGCCTCAGTTCGTGGATCGTCGCTCCGGGGCACCCCGAGTTCGATCAGGGAATCGCATCCTCCTTCGATGAGGGCCTCATCGACCGGCTCACCACCTGGGAGCGTGAGGGGAGCCTCACGCACTATTCGGAAGTCAAGGCCCTGGACCGCGCCCGCCGCCCCGGTCGCTCGATGGGCTCCCTCGCCCGCGCGCTCGAAGGCTTCTTCACTCTGCGTGGCCTTGCCCTTCCCACCGACCAGGCGCAACGGCTTGCCGCCGGACGGCGCCGACGCCGCATCGACGCCATCCCTCTCCCGTTTCGACCGCAGGTGCAGGCGTTCGCGGAGTCCATGCTGCGAGCACGCGAGCGGGCCCTGAAAGCTGGCACCCTGCCTCGCACCGACGGCACCATTGAGGCGGCCCTGGCCATCGTTTGCGACCTCGCCCACTTCCTGATCGCCACGCGCAACAAGCAGGACTGGGCCCTGACCGACGTCCACGACGTCGAGGCTTTCCTGGCGACCATGCCCAAAGCCCGGCAACGCCGACTGACCGTGCTGCGGCAGTACTTCCGTTTCGCC
This sequence comes from Streptomyces sp. NPDC058195, assembly GCF_042883525.1. Classification (NCBI taxonomy): domain Bacteria; kingdom Bacillati; phylum Actinomycetota; class Actinomycetes; order Kitasatosporales; family Streptomycetaceae; genus Streptomyces; species Streptomyces sp. NPDC058195. The sequence goes on along the minus strand of NZ_JBHVVM010000051.1, from coordinate 20,473 downwards.
CGCTCCCACAAGGTCGTGCTCATCGACGCCACCCGGGGAGTGAAGGCCAACGGCCCATCGGGATTCAGCGGCACCACCGTCGCCGTCGACCAGCAGCGCCAGCTGTTCCGCCGCTGGACCACCGGCGCCGACGCGCACCCGCACGAGGCACTGCTCGGAATCCTGGCTCTCCTCCACGCGGCCTCCAGCAGCGAGGTCCGGCTCCTGCGCGTGGACGACCTCGACCCCGCTAACCGCACCATCCGCCTGGGCAAACGGCCGCATCCGGTGCCCATGGACCCGGCCAGCTGGTCGGCACTCCAGCGCTGCCTGGCCCACCGCGCGGACCAGCGCACCGACAACCCCCACGTGATCGTCACCCAGATCACCAAAACCGGCCGGGCACCGGCCTCAACCGCCTACGTCAGCCACCTCCTGGACCCATGCGGCGTCCCACCGCGGACCCTGCGGAGCACCCGGCTCGCCGACCTGGTGAACACCCTCGATCCCAAGCTCGTCGCCGCAGTGCTCGGTATGGAGCCCGAAGGCGTCATGATCTACCTCGCCGACCACGTTGACACCGGTCGGCTGCCCAATCCTTGAACAGCCCCTATTTCAAGCGCAGGAGCCTCGATGACCCGGACGTCATTCACTTGGACCCTCGGCTGGGCCGGTTCGGCCGATTGCACCATCAGCGATGGTCGGTCAGAAGGCAGGGCCCATGCCTCCTACATCAGCAACGTGCCCGAGGACCTTCTCAACGCGGTGACCAGAGTCGTTCTCGGTGCACGCATGGTCAAGGCACAATTCGAAGGCGAGCCGGGCGGTCACCGCTGGATCTTCCACCGCTACGGCGACTTCGTGGACATCGACCTGCTACTTCTGGAGGACTGGCAACGTCCCGACAATGAGGGACAGGTCATCTGGGAGTCACGCCGCCAGGGCGTGGACTCGCTGGCCAAGGCAGTGATCGACGGCTTCGACCTCGTCGCCCAGGACGTGGGTGAGGACACCTACCGCAAGAAATGGCTGTCACCTTTTCCGCGCACCGACTTGGAAGATCTGCGGACCGCATGGCGTGACACGTTCCCCCTCGCAGCCGCCCCGTCCGTCGGCGTCATTCTCGACGCACCGGCGAACCCGTGACGTTTCGGCGCTGCCTCGCACAGGTTCGCCGGAACATGTGCGCTTTGCTGAAGGTCTTGTTCAAGGTGAGGATGATCGAGCCCTTCTCGTAGCGTTTCGAGATCACCTGGAAGACCAGGTTGGCCTCATCCCGCTCCAGCGGCTGATACCCCACCTCGTCGACGACGAGGACGTCCGGACGCAGATAGGTGCCGAGTTTGCTGGTCAAACGCCCTGCCGTTTCGGCGGCTTTGAGGTTGCGGACCATGTCGTCGAGGCTGGTGAAGTAGATCGAGTAGCCGACCCGGCAGGCGGCGACCGCGAGCGCGACGGCGATATGAGTCTTGCCGACCCCGGGCGGTCCCAGCAGGGCTGCGTTCGATTTGTCCTCGATGAACGAGAGGGTCGCGAGGTTTTTGACCTTGCGGGGGTCGAGTTCGGGCTGGAAGGAGAAGTCGAAGTCGTCCAGGGTCTTGTGGTGCGGCAGTTTCGAGGTCCGCAGGCCCTGCCGGAAGCGGCGGTCCTCGCGCATGGCGAGCTCTTCGGAGAGGATCAGGTCGACGAAGTCGAGATAGCCCATCTTGGCCTCGTCGGCCCGGGCAACGTACTGCCCCAGGGCCTCGGCCAGGTGCGGCAGGCCGAGCCGTCCGGCCGTGGTGCGGATGCGCTTGCCGGTCAGCTCACTCAACTCAGGTCCTCCGGTGTCGACTTCGCGGTGAAGGGGTGGGTGCCGGTCAGCTCGTCATAGACCGACAGAGGCCGACGGCCGACCACGATGCGGGCGGCAGCCGCCCGGTTCAGCAGGGTCATCAGCGGCCGGGTCTCCTCGCCCGGACCCTCCCGGTGACGGGGTTGGGCGGGAACGCCGCCCGTGGTCACCCGCCGGTTGTCGCCCCTGGGCAGGCCGTCCCAGTGCCTCTCGTCCTTGACGACGGCGCCGCGGCCCACTGCCCGACTGTGGGTGGCGAGGAGTGTCTGCCCGTGCTGGTCGGGGGCGGTGGAATGCAGCATGACCTGGGACTTCGTGGACCGGATCTCCACCAGCTGGCGGGGGCGGACCTTGCGGGCGGGCACCGAGTAGAGGTTCGCGTCGAAGGCGACCAGGCAGTCCTTGCCGACGTGCCGCAGATACCGGTCGCAGACCACATACGGGCTTTGCGGAAGCGGCCGCAGAGCGCGGTGGAAGCGGCTGGGGCCGCCGAGGCGGTCCTCGTCGAGTCGGGCCCGGTTGCGCCGACCAGGATGGGCCCGGCTGGTCCTGCTGCGCAATGTCGGTCAAGCGCTGGAGGGTGCCTGCGGGCCGTTCCGGGAAGGCCTGCGGGACGCGCCTTCGCCGCCCCCCTCTTGCGGCGCGGCCATGGGGTGGGCCACCCCGGGAATGACACTCGACATGCAGGTCCCCCTCCGCCGCCTCCTTGTCCTTTACGATCCCCCTGTTACGCAGTGTGAGGAGATATGTGAAAAGTGTGATGGAAGCGGTGCGCAGTCCGCGACGCCCCCTCGTGCTCGGTTCGGTGCTGACCGTCGCGCTCGTCGGGCAGTCGGTTCTGCTCATCGCCCAGCAAATGCAGATCGACGACCTGCGGATGCAGCCCGTCAACGTCCAGGCGAGCATTGAGCCTGGCCCTGCCGGGCCGTCCGGCCCTCCTGGTCCCACCGGTCCCGTCGGCCCTATCGGCCCGCCGGGCAAGGACGGTGCGGACGGTACGGACGGTACGAACGGGAAGGACGGCACGAACGGCGTGAACGGGAAGGACGGGAAGGACGCTGTCGCGCCGCCGCCGGAGCCGGCACCGAAGTCATCGTCGAGCTAGACCCTCGGCCGCACTGGCCGGCTTTCCCGTCGTGCACTGGAGGATGTTCCACCCTGGCGGGGCGGCATCGGCCGGCTCGATCCCCGGGCGAGCCTGAAGTCGCGCCCGGAGCAGGTGAATACGGTTCCACCTGCCCGCCTGCGCTGCCCGGGTGACGCACCTCGGCGCCCTCGCGCCGTGATCGGCAGAAGCTGGATATCCGGTCGCCCCGGGAAGGAGGCTCGACATAGAGGCCCGCCTTTTCCGCGCCCCTGCCCTCTACTCTCTGTCACCACATAACGTGAGGAATGATGTGAAAAATGCGAAAGAGATGCTGCGTAGCCCGCGGCGCCGCCGCGTGTTCGGCGCAGCGCTGACCGTCACACTCGTCACGCAGACACTTGTGCTCGTCGACCACCAGCAGCAGATCGACGAACTGCAAGCGCGGCGCATCGCCCTCCATGGCAGCAGCACCCGGCAGGGCCCACCCGGTCCGCCTGGCCCTTCCGGCCCCCCCGGTCCGCCGGGCCCCACGGGCCCGACAGGCGAGCCGGGGTTGTACGGGCAGGACGGCTATCACGGCGAGAGGGGGCACAACGGAAGAAGAGGAAGGGACGGCAGGCGCGGGGTGGTCATCTACAGGTGACGTTTGATCAGGTGCGGCCACCGGTTCAAGATCGGGCGGCCCCGCGAAGACCTGCCCGACCGTCTCACGGGCAATCATGAGCCGCTCCCACGCAGCCTCGGCCTCCGAAGTTCAGCCCGCGGAACTTCCACCTGCTGTCGCGGCGCAGACTCCAGTAGCCCCATCACCGACGGCACCAGGTACCTCCACCGAGGAGACAACACGAACATGCCATCACTGCCGCGGGACTCGCTTGAGTTGCGTGAGCGTGCGGTGCGGATGTACCGCACCACGGACCCGAAGCCACAGATCAATTAAGAGTCCGCGCAGATAGGCACGGTGGTGGTAGCCCGGTAGCAAAGTAGGCACAGGTCTTGGTGATCATGGAGTTGCGACGCTCTGTGATCACCGGGGGACCTGTGCCTGTACTTCCATCATGGCTGACCGAACCACTCTGGGGCCAATTCGCCGCCCTGTTGCCTGAGCGATCGACCTACGCACCGACGCATCCGCTGGGCTGCCACCGCCCACGCATCAGCGACCGGATCGTCTTCGACAAGATGCTGCAGCTCCTGCGATTCGGCTGCTCCTACCAGGCGATCGCCGACACGACCTGCTCGGCCACCACGATCCGCAACCGTCGCGACGAGTGGATCCGGCTCGGCATCTTCGCCAAGCTCCAGCAAATCACCCTGGAGTCCTACGACCGGATCGTCGGCCTTGCCCTTGACCAGATCGCCGTCGACGGCTCCATCACCAAAGCCCCCGGCGGCGGAGAGGTCGCAGGGCGCTCACCGGTCGATCGCGGCAAACAGGGCCTGAAACGCTCGGGCATGACGGACGGCTACGGAATCCCGCTGGGGCGCGTACCGGCCGGAGCGAACCGCCACGATTCCCCGCTGCTCGCCCCGACCCTGGACCGCCTGGACGACCTCGGGCCGCTGCCCGACGACATCACCGTGCACCTGGACGCCGGCTACGACTCGGACAAGACCCGCGCCGAACTCGCCGCGCGCGGCCTGCACGGCCGCATCGCGCACAAGGGCGAGAAGGCGCCCATCCAGGCAAGCCGGAGGTGGCACGTCGAACGGACCCACGCCTGGCAGAACACCTTCCACCGACTCGCCCGCTGCTCCGAACGCCGAGCCACCGTCATCAATGCCTTCTTCGACCTCGCCGACACCATCATCACCGTGCGCAGCCTGATCCGCCGAGCGTGGACCACTCACCGCTGGCAGGACCGTCCCCGCCGCCGCCCGTGACGGACCATCATCCGCGCCGGCTCCAAGCCACGTGCGCGAGAAGCGCTCGGCGGGAGCGGGCTCAAAACGGAGCCTTCACCGGCCACCGTGCCCGCGCCTACTCATTCGGGGAACTTCACAGTGGTCCATCGGCCGCACCAGCCCAGCCAGGCGGCAAGACCTGGCTGGTAACTTGACCCCATGACGGTGGCATTGATCGACTCAGGACTTGGCCTCCTTTCCACCGCAGGCTGGCTTCGGCACCTCGCCCCGGAACTCGATCTGCTCCTGCTTCTGGACCCCGACGGTGCCCCCTGGGGATCGAGAACGGCCTCCTTCGTCACGGACCGTCTGTTCACCGCAGCTCAATTGGCCGTCCAGCGGGGCGCGGAGGCCATCGTGGTCCCCTGCAACACCGCCACCGTCACCGCGATCGACGCTCTGCGCGAGAGGTTCGAACCGCGCGTGCCCGTGATCGGAACCGTGCCCGCCGTGAAATCGGCCGCGGCAACCGGCCAAGGCATCGCCGTGTGGGCAACCGCCCGGACCACGTCGAGTGACTACCAGGATCGCCTGATCGCGGACTACGCGAACGGCATGCCTGTCGCGCGTGTCGCATGCCCCGGTCTGGCCGAGGCGATCGACCACGGCGACATGGCCGCAGCAGCGGAAGCGATCGCCGACGCAGCCGAGCGTACCCCCAAAAATTGCGACTCCGTGGTGCTGGGATGCACGCACTATCCCCTGGTGGCGCCAGAGATTCTACAGAGCCTGCCCGCCGGAACCACCCTGTACGACAGCGCGGAGGCGGTCGCTCGCCAAACACTGCGGCGAATGGACCGAACCAGGGAATCGCACAGCACCATGGGCTCCATCGACGTGGTACTCAGCGGTCGCCGCGGAAACCTCCCGGCAGGCGCCCACGCCCACCCAGTGGGCCGCGCCCTTGCCGCAGCAGGGCGGGTACCCCGCGAAATTCTCATCTCCGCCGCAACTCGCTCCCCGATGGCTGCACCGGCGATCTGAGCAAGCCCCAGATCCTCTGCACCTTCTCGGCCAGGCGTTCAGCCACTCTGCTCGAGGCAGACCCCGGGTGATCACAGAGCGTGGCAACTACGTGATCGCCCAGGGGCTGTGCCTATCTCGCGACAGGGCTCCCCACTGCACCTATCTGCGCGACCTCTAACTTGATCTTTAACCTGTGCGGCGTGGACGTGGGGTCGTTGGCTTCATCGTTCGTCGCTTTGTGGGGTCCGTTTTGCTGGCCGTGTGCACGTCGTGGCGTGGGGTTGACCGGGCGTTCTTACGGCCGGATGGTCGGCCTGGGCCGGGGTGGGAGAATTTCGGTGCTCCGGCGGGGCCGACTGCCTTGGGGCGGAGGTGCCGGAAATCGCGGCGGACTCGTGCGGGGTGAGTTTGTCGGGCGGGCTCGGTTTCTCCCACGGCCGCCGGAGGTCGGCGGCCAGCGGGCGGGCCAGACGTAGCTGGGTGAAGACGACGAGGATCAGCCAGGTCCAGCGGTCGGCTGCTTCGGGGGTGTGGATCCTGGGGCAGGTGGACGGCGCCCGCCCCTCCACCGCCAGGCCGCCGACGACGCGATCACTGTCCTGGGGCGTGACATCCCACGCGGGCCGCCCCAGGGCATTCAACGTCCGCTCCAGCAGGCCGATGTCGTTGTTGACCGTCACCGGACTGAATCCCCGGGCCCGCCAGGAGGCCACGAACGCCTCCACGCACAGCGCCTGGAACTCCCATGGATCCCAGGCAACGGGCATCTCGGGCACCGTCCGGCCCTCGATCACCCGCAGACGCGACTCCACCATCCGGCACACCTTCCTCGCACCTGACGAATGAAGGTGTCGCCTACAAAACCTCGCTGTCAGCAAGACAATCAAAGAGACACTCAGGCCCCTGAAACAGCCAGGTCGCAGGGCACTCTCGCCCCGAGGAACAAGTGCCAGCCCCAGTTGAATGGGGCCAGGTCTTCGGCGACGAGGTCCTCGCCACCGCGATCCTCGACCGCCTACTGCACTACTGCGAAGTCGTCCTGATCAACGGCCCCAGCTACCGGCTCAAGAACCGCCTCCAGGCCATCGAGCGCGAGACGGACGTGGCCTGACAACTGGGGACGAAGAAAGGTACGCGACTGGGGATCTAAGACCGTACGCCGACAGTGAGGTCGAGCATCCGGGTCTCATTGCGTCGCAGGCCGTAGGCGTACGCGACCTTGAACAAGGTAGCGCCCCGGAAGGCCGGCAGCCAGCCCTTGCGGCCCTTGTCGCGAACACGCAGCACTTCCTCGTCGGCGTGGTCGAAGAACGCTTCCAGCTCGGGCCGGGTAAAGGCCCGTCGTTCCGGCTCGCCCTCGGCTTCGTCGGCGTGCGTGGCGGCGTTCCAGTCGAAGACCACCTGGACCGGGTGGATACCGAAGTGCCGCAGGCACTCGTCACTCCAGCCGTAGGCTGGGTTGGTCAGGAAGTCGCAGAACTGGTGCACGGAGCCCTGGTAGTTACGCAGGGCGGAGCGGACACAGCCGTGCACAGCCCGCAGATCGGCCGACCACTCATCGACGTGCTGTGGCGTCCAATGCCACGGCATAGAGTCGGCGTGCCGAGTGAAGGCCCGGACCGTACGTTCCTGGTCATCGACGTATCCCGGCGAGAGGTTCCGGGCGAGCTGCTGGTTGCGCCAGCCTTTGATCATCTCCTCGAAGACCTGCTCGTCCGGCCGCAGCAACGGCAGACCGTCAATCAGGTGCAGCCGAGCAGAGCCTGGAACGAGACCGTCCCCACCCATCCGCCATCACTCTCCGTCTATCGCATCCGACGCGAGAATTTCGCATCAGATGCGACCTGTGGGCGTCTTCGCAGTTCAATCGCTCGATGGAGTGAGACGCGCAGATGTCCGCTGGCACGACCGCTGCTGTGACTCCGAGGCCAACTGCCCTGCTGGGACCGCATCTGCGCAATGTCCGGCCAGCATCCAGGGCGGGTGTCGCTTATTCGCATCCGATGCAATTGGCGTCGGTAGGTACATCCGTACAGTTGTTGGCACTGAGAACGATCACAGTCGGCGGGGTCGCGGCCGACTTTCCTCAAGTCCGTGATCCTCCACGACGGACCGGGAGACCCGGGCGAATACATCCCTGCCCGCGTCGAACGTGGCGCGGGCCCCATGGAAAGCCTGGTTACGGCGTTCCTCGTCCCGCGCGGCCCGACCGTGCCACGGAGCGCGACGGATGCGTTCGGCAAGCAGACGGAACTCGTCGTTCAAGATGCGGCCGCAGACGTAGACCTCCTGCGCCGCGGCCGCCGCAGTGGCCGGACCGTTGAGTTGGATCTCGATCAGCAACTTCCTCAGTTCCTGGACAGCACCGCTGATCTCCTGCTCAGAGAGTGGCAGGTTGCGGCTGGTGAGCAGGAGAGGGCTGGCGGGTCCGCCGACTGCTCCCAACCCGACCCGGTGCAGCGCGTCGTCGATTGGCTCGGCTGCCTGCTGAAACAGCCGGTAAGCCGCGCGCCGTTCCTCTCTGAGCTTCTGCGCGTATTCTATTCGCCCGCGGTCGCGAGCCTGCCGCCCGGCGGCAAGGTAGGCGAGCCCCGCTGTCCCCAAAGATCCGATGACACCGATTCGCGCCAAGCTAACAGGGAGCCCAGGGCTGCTCCCGTGCAGCCGGACAAGGCTCAGGGGAGGATCACGGCACGTCCTGGTACGCGGTCCGCGACCGCGAGATAGGCGTCTTTGCCTTTCTCCAAGCTGTAGCGATGAGCCACGGGCAGGGGCTGGAACTGCCCTGATTCGAAGTACGGTGCGAGTCGGTCGAGGTAGGCGTTGCTTTGAGTGACGTCCAACTGACGACTGTCACAGCCCAGAATCCGGGTCTCGTTGTGGTACAGGTCGACGAGGTCGATCTCCACTGTCCGGCTCCCCACGGCGCTGATCACCACAAGTCGTCCGCGGTGCGCGAGCGAGGCGAGGGCCGCCGGGGTCGTCACTCCGCCCACCGCGTCGTACACGACGTCCGCGCCCTTGCCTCCCGTAAGCTCCTCGACCTGCTCCTTGACGCGTTGCGCGTTGTCGTCGAGCGGAACGAAGGCATCCAGGACCCTTGCGGCGGGGGTGTTGTCGGCCGGTGGTGTCCGGGCGATCCCGATCACGCGGGCTCCCAGGGCGCGGGCGATCTGGGCCACCGCACCGCCCACGCCGCCCGTGACGCCGAACACCGCGATGCTCTCTCCCTCGGCCAGACGCGCCGTCTCGACTGTACCGAGCCATGCGGTGACGAAGTTGACCCCCGCGGTGGCAGCCTCTTCGAAGCTCAACCCGGCGGGTTTGCGGGCCAGCGCGGCTGCGGGGACGGCAAGCAGTTCGGCATGTGAGCCATCGCGGGTGAATCCGATGTCGCCTCCGGTTCCCCATACCTCGGCGCCGGTCCAGTCCCCGGGGCCGTCGACGACGACCCCGGAGTAGTCCCGCCCCGGGATTCGGGGAAGGACGGTTCCCTCCATGCGTCCCGCTACGTTCTTCACGTCCGAAGGGTTGACAGAGGCGGCTTTGATCGAGATGACCGCGTTGCCGTGCTGAGCTGTTGGATCCGGATATTCAGCAAGAGACAGGACATGTGGGTCACCGAAATGATCGAAACGCAAAGCACGCATGACGGTGCGGCCCTTCCGTGCGGTGCATGGTCATGGGGACGGTTCTCCGGATGAGGGGTCGGTCGGTTCAGGTCACCCTGTGCGCATCGGATGGTTCGTGCAGAGGGGCACCGCTCTCCTCGGTGCCGCACAGTCGATGCGTCAGGACGGCGCGGTGTTTGCCCACTCGGTCGAGGACGAATGCGGCGACGAGTGCTCCCACCATGGGCGCGAGCAGGTACACCCAAAGGAACGACCCGTTCCCGGAGACCACCGCCGGTCCGAACTGCCGTGCCGGGTTGACCGATCCTCCCGTGGAGGTACCCAGTACGGCGATGGCTCCCCCGATCAACACTCCGACCAGCCAGGGAACCAGGGGGGCTAGACGAGGAGTCTGCAGGAAGTACCCGACGAGGTAGACGATGAGGCCCATGCTGGCCGCCTCCGCGAAGAACAGCTCGGCCGCCGTCCAGCCCGGTGCGGGCTGCAGCAGGGCGTAGGCGGTGGGGGGTTCCTCGGCCACTGATCCCCAGGCAGCGACGGCCAGGAGTACGCCCAGTACGGATCCGATGAGCTGGGCCACGATGTAGGGCACGACGGACACTCCCGGGAAGACGCCAAAACGCCAGGTGGCGAAGGAGATCGCCGGGTTCATGTGTCCGCCGGTCATCCGGCCCGGTGGGCTGAGGATGAGCGCGGCGATGAGCAGCCCGACCGCCACGCCGACGATCAGCAACTGCAGGTGGATCTGAGGAATCCGGTCGGAGATGAAGGACGGTCCGATCACCCATCGCACGATCGTGGTGACGCCGAAGAGGAGCACCAGTGTCAAGAAGAGCTCCAGGGCGCTATGGCCTGCGATCACCGCCGGTGAGGGAGGAGGGTCGCCGCTTCCGTCGGCCGCCCTCGGTGCGCCGGCGGGCGTGGGGGTCTGTGGCATGGCAATCCTTCGGGTCGGGGAAGGTGGATCGGCGACACCGCTGGGCCGACAGCCGCGGGCAAGGCCCTGGCACTGCCGGTTTCAGCCGCTGTCCCGGTGGACCGGGAGGTAGTGGGAGACCATCAACGGGTGCTCGGGATCCACCAGCGACCTCGATTTCTCCTCGGCCGAGCGGTCGTACCCGGTGAGCCGCCCGCCGTGCTGCCGCTCGTGCTCTTCCCATGAGGCCACCGTGAAGAGTTCCAGGTATCTGTCAGGCTGTGAGCCGTCACGGAACAGGCCCCATCGCAGGGCACCGGTGCGCAGACGGGAGCGGCCCACGGCTGCCATCGCGTCGGTGAACGCGTCGGCGTGGTCGGCCGGTACGCGGTATTCGACCGTGACGAGGACCGGACCGGTGGATGCCGACGGGTCGAGGACCATGGCAGGAGTCGGCCAGTGCATCGAGGGCGACCGGTCCAGCTCGGTGTCCGGCACAGCGATGAAGAGTCCGATCAGGGAACCGATCACCATCACCGCCGCCGCCACCAGCAGAGCCCCTCGCACACCGATGGAGTCGGCGATCCCGCCCCACACCGCGGCGCCGATCGCCAGGCCGCCCTGAAAGATCGTCAAGTAGACGGCCAGTGCTCGGGCACGTACCCACTCGGGAGCCGTCACCTGCATCTGGGCATTGAGGATCGACAGCACACCGACCCAGGCGAGGCCGGAGAAGGCCAGAGCCACGCCGACAATCCAGGGGACGCGTACCACGGCGAGCACGAGCAGTGTCAGCGCGAGCAGTACGCCCCCGCCTGCCAGTGTCACGTTGCTGGACCACTTGCGGCGCACCCGCGGCAGCACCACGGCTCCCAGCACGGCTCCTGCTCCCACCGCACCGAGCAGCAGGCCGTACCCGCCCACTCCCATCCCGAGCCGTTGAGACGCGACAACGGGCAGGAGGGCCCACAGCGCGGCCGCGCAGGGGATGTACAGCAGCAGCCTGCCGAGAACCTTGCGGATCCTCGGCGCATGGCGCACGTATCGATAGCCCGCTCTGATCGCCGGCACCATGCGCTCGGCGGCCATGGTGCGGTCGGTCGCGGGCCGGCGCCAAGTGGCCAGTGCGGCCAGGGTAACGAGGAAGGACGCGGCGTTGAGGGCGAAGACGGCGGCCGTACCGGCCAGAGCCACGACCAGGCCGCCGAGGGCGGGGCCGATGGCACGGGCCATGTTCATGTTCACCCCGCCCAGGGCTGCGGCGGCCGGAATCAGGTCGCGTCTGCCTACGAGTTCGGGCTGGATGGCCTGCCACGCCGGGTTCATCAGTGCCGTGCCGCAGCCCAGGACGAAGGTAAGGATCAGGACTCCGTAGGAGTCCATCTGCCCGAGCGCGGTCAGAACGGCGAGCAGTGCGGCCGCCGTGAGCATGAGCAACTGAGCGGTGAACAGGAGTTTGCGGCGGTCGACGATGTCGGCCAGAGCCCCGGCGGGAATGCCGAGCAGCAGGACGGGCAGGCTGGCGGCCGTCTGCACCAGGGCAATCAGGCTTGCCGACCCTCCTTGCTCGGTGATCAGCCATTGGGCGCCGACCGTCTGCATCCAACTGCCGATATTGGAGGCGAACTGAGCCAGCCACAGCGTTCGGAACACCGGTACGCGCAGCGGCGCCCAGTACGAGGCAGTGCTGGATGGCGCGGCGGGCGGCTGGGCCGGGGCCGCCGTACCGCCGTTCCCGTGTGGAGTCATCGCGGTTGCCCTCGGGTGGGAGGAATGGTGCCGGCGGCCCCGGAGGCGGACGAGCAGTGGTGTGCACGCCGACGGGTACGCGGCCCGGCGTGCCGTGCCGTGCTCAGTGTCCGCTGATCATGGCGTGGGCGTAGGTGACGCCCAGCCCGTAGGCTCCGGCGTGCTGCGTGACGACGTCCATGACCGGCTCGTAGGTCTCGGTGCGGCCCCAGTCGCGCTGCCACTCGAGAAGCGTGGTGAGCCAGGTCGTGGGGACGACACCCTGCTCGGTCATGCGCAGGACGGCGTTGTCGTGGGCGGTCACCGACACGCCGCCGCAGGCGTCGGTGGGGACGTACACCTGGTAGCCCTGGTCGATCGCGGACAGCGCGGCCAGCGAGATGCAGACCTCGGTCCACAGGCCGGCCAGGACGATCTTGGGCCGCCCGGTGGCCTTGACCGCGTCGACGACGCGCTGGTCCTCCCAGCAGTTCATGGTGGTGCGGTCGATGGGCTGGTCGCCGGGGAACTGCTCGGCCAGGGGCGGCAGCAGGGGGCCGGAGAAGGTCGTGGCCGCCACGGTGGTCAGCACGACCGGCACGTCGAAGATCTTGGCGGACTTGGCCAGGGCGACTGTGGCGTTGATGATCTCGCCCCGGTCGACATTGGTGGCGCCGAAGAACATCTGCGGCTGGTGGTCCACCAGCACGACGACACTGTCGTGTGGGCTGAGAAGCTGAGCGGCCGGCTCTGCCTTGACGTTCTGGATGTTGACCATGTGGTCTCTTCCACCCTTTCAGATGGTGCACGGGGTACGAGTGCCGATCTGAGCTGTCGGCTGCTCGCTAATCGGTCTGATTCCGCGGTCGGTCACAGGATGAAGCAGGTGTCGAAGATCTCGGATGCGGCGGAGTCGCCCTCGGGGGCGAACCCGCGGACCACGCGCCATTGACGGTGTTCCTCGGACTCAGCCGCGGCGTCGATCAGGGACCGGGCCTGACGCAGTCCGGAAGGCGGGGTCGGGAACATCGTGCGGTGGTACCCGCCGTAGTAGGCGACGGGACTCCAGGACGGTTCCACGCCGGGCAGTGGCGGGGCGAGCCCTTCGAACTCCCCCGCTGCGTGGACGACACGCCCGCCGACGACGGTCAGCAGGGACTCGATGTGCGAGATGTCCTCTTCCGGGACGGTGAAGAAGTCCGCAGACAGAACCGCCAGGTCGGCGTAGCAGCCCTCCTTGAGAATGCCCTTCACATCGCTCTCACCCGTGAGTTGGGCCCCGGCGACGGTGTACATGCGCAGGGCTGTGTCCCGGTCGACGCGGTTTTCCGCGGAGGCCAGAATCTGTCCGCCGATGGAGCGGCCCCGTACCAGCCATTCCAGGGAAAGCCAGGGGTTGTAGCTGGAGACCCGGGTGGCGTCGCTGCCGGCGCCGACCGTCAGGCCCCGGTCGAGCATCTTGCGGATCGGTGGCGCGTCGGAGGCTCGCGCCGCCCCGTACCGCTCGACGAACGCGCTGCCCTGGAACATCATCCGGTTCTGGATGGACAGGGCACCGCCCATGGCGGCGATACGGTCCAGGCCTGATTCGGACACGGTCTCGGCGTGGTCGAAGAGCCAGGGGACGCCGCGTGGGAAGCCGCCGTCGGCCGCGATCTTGTCGAACACATCGAGGTTGGCATCGATGGTCTCCCCGTAGGTGGCGTGGAGGCGGAAACCCCAGCCGTTGTCGAGGAGCAGGCGCACCGCTGCCTCCAGCTCGCTGTCGGCGCGCTCGGGTCGCAGGGGACGCGGCTCGGTGAAGTTCTCGTAGTCGGCGGGCGACCAGGCCAGGTTTTCTCCGGCCCCATTGAGCCGCAGCCACTCGTCGCCGTCGCCGGGCCGCACCGAACCGATCCAGCGGCGCAGGTCGTCCAGTTCCTGTCCGGCGGTCTGCGGGAACAGGTGATAGGCGATACGCATGGTCAGCAGGCCCTGTTCGGCGAGTTTCATCACCGCCCCGTAGTTTTCGGGGAAGTTCTGGAATCCGCCGCCGGCGTCGATCGCGCTGGTCAGACCGAATCGGTTCAACTCGTGCAGGAAGTGCCTGGTGGAGCCGATCTGTTCGTTCTCCGGGAGGGTGGGGCCCTTACCCAGGGTGGAGTAGAGCAGGCCGGCCGCGGGCGCCGCGAGCAGCATGCCGGTGGGCTCGCCGGAGTGGTCCCGGACGATTTGGCCACCGGGGGGCGCGACGGAGCCCTTGGTGTATCCGACCGCCTTGAGGGCCGCGCGGTTGAGAATCGCGGACTGATACAGGTGCAGTACAAAGACGGGGGTGTCAGGTGCCGCAGCGTTCAGTTCCGAGACCGTGGGAAGGCGGCGTTCGGTGAACTGTTCGCCGGTCCACCCGCCCACTACGCGTACCCACTGGCCCTTGGGCGTGCGCGCGACCTGCTCCCGCAACATCCACAGGGCGGTACGCAGCGAGGGGACGCCGTCCCAGCGCATTTCCAGGAGGTAGTTCAGCCCTCCGCGGATCACATGCAGGTGGGAGTCGTTGAGTCCGGGGATGACTCGCCGGTTGAGTGCGTCGATGACGCGGGTGTCCGGCCCGACGAAGGGCGCGATCCGGGCGTCGTCGCCGATGGCGACGATCCGACCGCCACGTACGGCCAGGGAGGCGGCGGCGGGCCTGGCGGTGTCTCCGGTATGGATGCGTCCATTGCGGATGACCAGTTCGGCCGGCTCTTGTGCGTTCGGGTCGACGGCGATGCCGTCGACGGACATGGTGTTGATCATCTGGACGCTCCCTACGCATGGGGCTGCGGGCCCGGTTCGTGCTGGCTGCCGGGCGCGGTCAGACGGCGAATGTGCGGAAACCGGCGTCGAACGGCGTCGGGCAACGCGCGGGGATCTTGTACCTGCGGGTCCGGCGAGCCGGAGAGAAAGCTGCCGCTCCGGCCCGCAGGGAGGCAACTTCGCGCCGTGAGCCCGCCGTTCAGCGTGCAGCACCGACCTTGTGGAGCAGAGGATCGGCTACATAAAGGCGAAAAGTACTTCCATGTCGCTGCCCACGACCTTAGTAGCAGTCCTTGTACGGAGGCATGCCGAGCGCCCTGCGCAATCGGGTGGTTTCCATGAAAACGGCCAGGCTGCGAGAACATCCGTTCTCGCAGCCCGGCCGATGGATGGCGCGGGAGACCGGGTCAGGCGGCGAGCCCGGCCTTGAGGGCCGCGGCGAGCTGGACGACGCGCTCGGCCTGGTGGCGGGCCGCGTTGCGGGTCTCCTTACCGACGGGGTTGTTGCCCTGGGCGTCGACGTGGGAGGTGCCGTAGGGGTTGCCGTCGACGAACTTGACCATTTCGGCGGCATCATCGTCTCCCCGGGCTACACCGACCCGGGCCAACGAGCAAGGTGCGATGAAGGCCTCTACCGCCACTCCGGCCGGCTTTCGTGCGCACGACCGGGCCAACCACCGCGGACCACTACCGCGAAAAGAGCACCGGGAGCGGTATGAAATTGGTATGAAATCAGACAGCCCCGACATCGGGCACCGTTCCGCACGCCCCACCCGGTTGCTCACCGTGTTCGCCATCCTCACGATGGTGACCGGGCTCATCGACGCGATCAGCTACCTCGGGCTCGGTCGCGTCTTCACCGCCAACATGACCGGCAATGTGCTGATCATGGCGTTCGCTCTGGTGGGAGCCACGGGCTTCTCCGTGTCCGCGTCCATGCTCTCGCTGGTGGCGTTCGCCGCCGGGGCCGTGGCGGCAGGCCGCCTGGAGCTGGTGCTGCGCCGGCGTCCGCGCCATCAGTGGCTGCGCACCTGCCTCGTGGTGGAGGCACTACTGCTCGGGGCCGCTGCGGTGGTCGCCTTCACCGCCTCGTCCGGGATCAGGTACCCCCTGATCGCACTCACGGCCGTGGCCATGGGGATGCGCAACGGTACGGTACGCAAATTGGCCGTGGCGGACATGACCACGACGGTCCTGACCCTGACGGTCACCGGGCTCGCTTTCGACTCCACCCTGGCTGGCGGCACCAATACGCGCGCCCCACGACGGATCATCGCCATCGTCGCCATGCTTCTCGGGGCCACGCTGGGGGGCTGGCTCGTCCTGCAGCACGACCTGGGCTGGCCGCTGTTGATCAGCGCGTTGAGTGTCGCCGCCACCGCTGCCGCGGTGCGGCCAGGCATGGGAGACGAGAAGTAGAACAGGCGGACGCGGCCCAGGGACCACCGGTATCGGCCGACATCACTGGGGTGCGTCCGGTGTGCGGTCCACGGGAGTGACAGGAGCGATCCGCTTGGTGTGCGTGCGCCGTGGCCCGGACCAGGGGGCGGGTACGGCGTCCAGGAGGCGCGCGAAACTGTAGGCGAGGTCTTCGTAATTGACCCGCCAGCCACAGAAGTGCGGCCAGGCCTGCTCGGCTGTGCGCTCGACGGGGTAACCGTGCGCGGTGATGTGGGCGACCGCCCCGGCGAACTCCTCGTAGGTGAGCTGGATGGGCGTGTCGGGGGACGGATCCGGGTCGAACGGAAGGCGCCAGACGCCGGCGATGTTGCGCAGGCAGACGAATCCGGCCCGCAGCGCGAGGCGGGCATCGCCCTGCGGCATGCTGGGATTGAGGGCGAGTTGCATGGCCGCGGCGTCCATGACGGCCAGCAGCGAGATCAGCCAGTTGTCGGTGGAGCGTGGCGAACGGAAGCGGCTGAGCACCACATAGCTGGTGTGACTCTCGCCGACCTGGGCCGACCATCGCTCCCAGGACCGGAACAGGTCACCCGCACTGCCGGTCAGGCCGATCTGTGCGCAGCGGGCCAGGATCTCCGGCCCCCAGGGCGGGCTGCCGGCCCGTGCCTGCAGCATCGTCACCTCCTCCTCGCGGCGGGAGTAGGCGCTGTACAGCGCGGGCAGATAGCCGATCTGCAGCCCGATGACGATGGGGCCGGTCGCGGCCGCCAGCACGTCGAGCACCGTGAGCTCCACGTACCGGCTGCTGGCGAAGCCCAGGGTGAAGAGCGCCACGGCCGTTTCCCGAAACGCGTCCGCCACGCCGAAGCCGCTGACGGCGATCTGGAGCATCGAGTAACCCAGCCAGGCGGCGGCCAGCCAGCCGACCAGATGAAACAGGATGGACAAGGCCGCCATGGGGGCCAGTACCCGCTCCCTGGCCTCGATACTGCCGCAGCGGTCCGCCAGGAACTGGAGCGGTATCTGCACCATCTTGTGCAGCATCCGCGTGAGGACGGATCGGGAGGCGCGTGGGACCAGCAGGGTGCGCAGCACCGAGGAGAACGTCCCAAGGACGATCAACGCACCGATGACACCGACCAGGGCACTCATGAGGCCTCCTGCGGTGACGTGGGTCATGGCGACTCACCAACCTACTTGCGGTGGCCCTCCGCGCACCTCGGCGGGGACGTTGAGAACAAAGTCAGCCGGGGATGGCGTCGTGAAGCTCGGCGACGTAGCCGCCGGGAAACTTCACGACTGCGCTGTGGCGGCCACCTGAGAGATGGGGGCCGGACAGCACCGTGACACCGGCGGCCTTGGCCTTGCCGAGTGTCGTTGCGAGGTTCGCCACCCTGTAGCCGGTGACCTCGTGCCCGTACGGGAAGGGTAGGTGGCCGTTGGTCACCGAGATGACGGTCCGGCCGAAGGGGGAGGTGATGCGGATTCTGCGGAACGTCTGTCCGGGCAGCCCGATCTCGCTCGCGTTTGCCCTGAGGACGTCGGACTCGACCGACCCGCTGGTGAACTTCAAGTAGGAGCTCAGGAACGCGCTTACCGCGTCCGCGGACAGGTACACCCGGTTCTCCGGAATGGTCCGCAGCGGCTTGTACGCCGGTGCCGTGGTGTGCCAGTACAGCTGGGTGTTGATCCCGCCGGGGAACTGGATGACCGCGTCTTTGCCCACCGGGTCGGAGAAGGGGGACACGACGACCTTGGCCCCGCTGCCCTGGGCCTGCTGGATCCCTGCGGGGATGCTCGTCACCAGCCATCCGGTGCGCTCCGTCCCGAACGGGAACGGAATGGGCGTCTGGAAGTCGAAGACCGAGAGGGTGCCGACGGGCGAGAAGATGAGTTGCGACTTGGTCCGGCTCGGCGTGGGGGTGACGTCGGCGACCACCACTGAGTTGCTGGTGCCGCCGAAGGTGGCCTTCCAGGCAGCGGCGAAGGCAGGCATCGTGCCGGGCTCGATGTACACGTGGGTCGTGTTGTACTGCGTGCCGACCGCTACTCGGGAGCCGGCCCGGGCGGTCGTCGACGGGGGATCCGCCACCGTTGACGCCGTGTGCCCGGCTACCAGGCCGACGGCGGCGATGGGCAGCAAGCAGGCGAGGACGCGCTTTCTCATGGGCTTCTCCGATTCGAGGCTGCTGCCAGGAATTTGTTCGGTCCGTGCCAATTCCTACCGGGCCGGTGCAGCGAACCCGGCGGCTACGCAGCGGAATTAAGCACAAACAAAGAGTAATCAAGACAATGCGACGGCGCATGCCGAGCAAGCAGCGCCACCACGACCCCAGCCGCGCGCCCGCACCGACCTGCGCGCCCTCGCGGCAACAGGAAGGCAAAGCCCGACCGATCGGCGAGAAGCCCTTGACGTCCTGGAGGCAGCTGCCGGGACGGCAGGGGCCGGGTCCTGGCCGGAGCGAATCGCCACGACTCCTGACTGCTCGCCCCTCCTCTGGACCGCCTGGAGGACCTGGGTACACTGCCCGACGGCATCACCGCGCACCTGGACGCCGGCTACGACTCGGACAAGACCCGCACCGAACTCGCCGCACGCAGTCTGCACGGCCGCATCGCGCACAAGAGCGAGAAGGCCCCGATCCAGGCCGGCCAGCAGTGGCACGTCGAGCGAACCCAACCGCCTGGCAGAATGCCTTCTACCGGCTCGCCCGCTGCTACGAACGCCGCGCAACGGTCATCGACGCCTTCTTCGACCTCGCGGACACGATCATCACCGTCCGTAGCCTGATCCGCCAGGCATGGACGACACAGCGCTGGGCCGACCGCCCGAACCGCCCCCCATGAGCACACGCCTATCCGCGCGAGCTCTTAGGGCCGGTAGATGAGGTCGATCAGTATGGCGATGATCAACGCCCATACGCCGATGCCGAGGAGCCATTGGGTTTCGAGAAGTGCGCCGACGGCGATGACGGTCAGACCGGCCGCACCGAGTGCGCGTACGTTCCGGCGCATCCCGCGGTCAGGGAACCAATCGGTGGTCACAGTGCAACAATCCTGCGGGTTGCCCGCCGTTGCGAGCGGCTCACAGGTTTTCTGTTGGCTTCTTAACGTCCGATGGCACGCGTGGGCGCGTTTGGGTTCCGTATTTGCTACCGCCTTCAGTCTTATCGGTATTTGGGCCCCGTCGGCTAATGCTGGATCAGATTCAGAGTTCAGTGTTAGCTCGTACCTGACGAATGACCCTCCCAAGCAATCCCCAGAAGTAACCTTTCAGCTACTCAAGAAGGGGAAATCGGCGGCGTCGCTTGGATTGACTAGACAACCCGGATTGGCTTCGAGTAGAAATGTGCGCCGCACTGGCCCCGCAGGACTCGGTGACGAGTTCGTTCGCGCGACGGTCGAAGACCAATCAAATCCGCCCGGGAATTTTCCCCGGGTGACCGACCCGGTGAAACGAGCTCTTACTCTCGCTGAGTGTAAGGCTAAAACTGCATCCGACGCCAGCATGTGGATTCCTTCACGATCCGCAATGTGTGAATCACAGTGGTTCAGCCCACTTCAACCCGGGCGCCCCAAAGAGTGGGCCAACTAGTACTGCCACTCGACTGTGCCAGCTGACGTAAACACCGCAGCACAGCCATTCTGCGTCGGTCGAGAATCTCCTTCTTCTCCCTCCCTGGCGCCTGTCTCCAGTGAATCCGCAACATCGGACCACATTTCCTCGATGCTATTCCACATCGGGGCGCCGAAATGTCCGTCCACTTTGCTCCATGCCAAAATGCAGCCACACAGATCTCCAGGTCTCAGGTCTAGAACAAGGAGATCCCCTGTTGTGTCATCCGGGAATAAAGGAATCAATAAACCCTTTCATGGTCGAACCGGCCTCGGAGACGTCATCGCCGCCGACTGGTGAGCTACTCAGACTAACCTTCATCCGCCACAGATCGACCAGGCGTGACAAGCTAGTTGGAAGGTACATCGGAGGCAGAAGGAAGCCAGACTGCGGATCAGGGTCCACTCCGTCCGAAAGGAGTAAGAAGTCTACGAGTCCCTGAGGGAACGGTAGGCCAATTTCCCGTTGAGCCACATCGATTTGGGTGCGATTGGCGGGCCCCCGAAGACTGCGAGCAGTTGCTGGCGCTCGGTCCTCTAAGGGCTGTCCCGTAACTGCTGGTCAGGGGTGAGATGATCTTGCGATGGCTGGTGTGATCACGGCGTCGGAGTCGTCCTGGATAGCCCCGTTC
>NZ_JBHVVM010000050.1:0-24455 GCF_042883525.1 Streptomyces sp. NPDC058195 | reverse complement strand
TCAGCCGCTCGAACATCGAACTCGACTTCGGCGGCCACCGCATACGCACCGAAGGCATCGAGAAGAACACCCACGACAACCCCTTCGGCGCCGTCCTCTCCTTCCGCGGCACCGTCACCGACACCACCGTCAGCCATCCGCTCGCCGACCGGGTCATCGAGCTGACCGACACCTTCCCGGTGCCCAGCTCCTCGAAGTTCGCGGTCGGCCAGTGGTGGGCCGTCCAGGTCGCTCCCGTCGAGGGCGGCGGACGTGACGAACGCGAACTGCAAAAGCTCGTCGAGATCACCGAGATCGTCGACGCGACCCACATCCGGATCGGCTACCTCAACGGCTGGGAGCTCGCCGCGGGCCGCACGCTGACCTGGACCCGTGTCGAACCGGTCCGCGACACCCACGTCCGCAACATGGTCTTCGAGGGCGCGGGCCCCGACGAGTACACCGGCTCGCACCCGGTCAGCTTCGAGTACGCCGTGGGCTGCGACGTCTCCGGCATCCACGCCACCGGCACCTTCTGGCCGGTCATCATGCGCCGCTGGTGCACCCGTTTCCGTACCGAGGACTGCTCGCTGAAGAACCCTCCCACCGTCGAGTACGGCGGCGCCGGGTACCTCACCCAGCAGATCTACTGCCTGTACGGGCGGGTCGAGGACTGCACCACCAGCAATGTGCGGCACCTCAACGACCTCACCGCCTCCGCCTACTGCACCGTCGTGAACTGCCACGGCGACGGGGACGACGCGGGCGGCAACCCCTTTACCACACACGGGCAGTACGAGCACGACCTGCTCTTCGACGGCAACTCCGGGCTGATGGACATCGCCAACTCCGGTGCCCAGTGGGGGATCTCGGCGAAACGGATCACCGTACGCAGACATGTCTGCTCCTGGTTCACCGCCAACACCAAGATCACCGATCTGACCCTGGAGGACGTCACGGTGATCGCCCGCCCCACCTTCGACCAGGCCGGAACCCTCACCGTCAACGCCGACGGGGCCCAGGTGCGCGGCTGCACCGCCAGGACCTTCGCCGTCGCCCAGCGCTCCGCCCGCTCCACCCGCCCGACCACCGTCAGCGACTGCTCCTTCGAGCTGCCCGCGGGCGCCGTGCTGGTGCAGACCCCGGTCACCGCCCCCGTCCACTTCGTCCGCTGCACGTTCAGCGGCGTCGACGGCGCGGTGTTGCGCGGGGCGGGGCCGGTCCGCCTCACCGACTGCACGGTCACCGGGGCCGGGGACGCCGCCCCGCTCACGGTCGGCTCGGCGGACCTCAGAATCGACGGCGGGCGCTACGAGAACACCGGCATCGAACTCAGCGCCGTACGCGACCAGCGGATCACCGTCACCGGCGGAACCCGGCTCCTTGGCCGTAACAAGGCGGGAGCGCTGCTCGGCCGCGCGGCCGGACCCGGGAAGGTGACCTGGGACCTCACCGGGATCAGCAGCACAGCCGGGGCGGACACCGCCCATGTCCGGATCGCCGACGGCACCAACCACTACCTGGCGACCGGCAACCGCTTCACCGGCGGCACCCTCCATCTCGCCCCCGGCGCACTCGCCTCGGCGCTGCACACCGCCTGCGTGGAGGACGGCACGAAGCGCGTCGTGATGCCGGGCGACGGCGGGGCCGCCCGCACGGACGGGAACCTGATCCTGTGACCGCCGCCGTCCGCACCGCCGTCCCGGCCGACGACCCGGCGCTGGCCGACCTGTGGCGGCGGTGCTTCGACGCCCCGCAGATCACCGCCCTGCACGCCCTGGACCCGGACCGCCACCGGCACACCTTCGTCGTGCCGGGCCGTGAGGAGGGCGTGATCGACGCGGTCGTCGTCCACGTACCGAGGATGATCCGCGACGCGGACGGCGTCCCGCGCCGGGTCGGCGGCATCGGCAGCGTGGCCACCCGCCCCGAGGCCCGGGGGCGGGGCCTGGTGCGGCAGCTCCTGGCGGCCGCGGAGCGCACGATGCGGGCCGAGGGCTGCGCCTGGTCACTGCTGTTCACCGGGACGCCGGGGGTCTACCGGGGCTCGGGATGGGAGGAGTTCGCCAGCGGATGCGTCGAGGGGCGGCTCGCCCCCGCGCCCGCCACCGGGGAGTTCCCGGTCCGCGCGGCCACCGGGACCGACGCCCCGGAGGTGGCCGCGCTGCACCGGGAGTACAACGCGGACCGGCCGCTCAGCACGGTGCGGGCGCCGGAGGACTGGGCGGTGCGGGTGCCCGCCTGGTACGGCCCGCTCGACGGGACGCTGGTGGCCGAGGACCCCCGGACCGGGGCGCTCGCCGGATGGCTGGTGGCCCGGCACGAGGGGGAGTGGCTGGAGGTGCGGGAGTTCGCGGGTGCCCCGGAGTGCCTGGGCGACCTGCTGGCGACCGCCGGGGAACGGGGCCGCGCCGAGGGCCTTCGCCGGGCCCGGGTGCGGCTGCCCGGCGAAGGCGCCGTCACGGCGGCGCTGCCCCGCCTGCTGACCCATGCCCGGCGCATGACGGAGTACGTGGGCATGGCCCGCCCGCTCCTCGCCCCGCACCGGGCCGTCCGCGCCACGGTCACCGCGCCCGGCGCGGTCCACTGGTACGGCGACTGCTTCTGAGACCTTCCTCCAGGGCGGGCCCGCGGGGGCCCGCCCTTCGGCACGCCCCCGCTCAGTCCGCGTCCTTCGGCGAACCCGAGTCGTACGCCGAGGTGCCGGAGTCCAGCAGGGGCTCCTGGGTCTTGAGGTGCGCCGGGGCGAAGGCGCGCAGCACGTGGTAGCCGGTGATCACGACGATGGTGCCCAGCGCGATCCCGCTCAGCTCGAAGTTGTCGGTGATCTTCAGGCTGACGCCGCCGACGCCGATGATGATGCCCGCGGCGGCCGGTACCAGGTTGAGCGGGTTGCGCAGGTCGACCTTGGCGTTCAGCCAGATCTGGGCGCCCAGCAGGCCGATCATGCCGTAGAGGATGACGGTGATGCCGCCGAGGACCCCGCCCGGGATGGCGGCGACGACCGCGCCGAACTTCGGGCAGAGCCCGAAGAGCAGGGCGAAGCAGGCGGCGGCCCAGTACGCGGCGGTGGAGTAGACCCGGGTCGCGGCCATCACGCCGATGTTCTCCGAGTACGTGGTGTTCGGCGGGCCGCCCACCGCGGTCGACAGCATCGACGCGGCGCCGTCGGCGGCGATCGCGGTGCCGAGCTTGTCGTCCAGCGAGGAGCCGGTCATCTCACCGACGGCCTTCACGTGCCCGGCGTTCTCCGCGATCAGAGCGATGACCACCGGCAGGGCGACCAGGATCGCCGACCACTCGAAGCTCGGCGCGTGGAAGGACGGCAGCCCGATCCAGTCCGCGGTGGAGACGCCCGACAGGTCGAGCCGCCAGTGGTCCACCGCCTCGGCGCCGCCGGCCGGGGAGTGGATCTTGCCGAAGACCCGGTCGAGGACCCAGGACAGCGCGTACCCGAAGACCAGGCCGAGGAAGATCGCGATGCGCGAGAAGAAACCGCGCAGGCACACTACGGCCAAACCGGTGAACAGCATCACCAGCAGGGCCGTCCACTGGTCCTGCGGCCAGTAGGTCGACGCGGTCACCGGCGCCAGGTTGAAACCGATCAGCATCACGACCGCGCCGGTGACCACCGGCGGCATGGCCGCGTGGATGATCCGGGCGCCGAAACGCTGCACGGCCAGACCGGCCAGGAAGAGCACCACACCGACGGCGAAGACCGCGCCGGTGACGGTGGCGCTGCTGCCGCCGCTCGCCCGGATCGTCGCGGCGACCCCGACGAAGGAGAGCGAACAGCCGAGGTAACTGGGCACCTGGCCGCGCGTGGCCAGCAGGAAGATGGCCGTCGCGACACCCGACATCATGATCGCCAGGTTCGGGTCCAGACCCATGAGGACCGGGGCGACGAACGACGCGCCGAACATCGCGACCACGTGCTGGGCGCCCAGCCCGAACGTACGCGGCCACGAGAGCCGTTCGTCGGGCCGCACTACGGCCCCCGGTGCGGGAGTCTTCCCGTCGCCGTGCAAGGTCCAGCGCACGCCGAGGCCCATGGTCGCTCCCTGTGGTGTAGGTGCGGAGCCGATTGCCTCGACGGGCACGTCGCTGCCGCAGAAATGATCAGCGCCATGGTAATGCCGGTCCGCGGGGTGTTCGCGGCCGGGCACCACCCCTGAGCACGGCAGATGTGTCCGGCCCAGGGGAGCGGGCCCGGCCGCGGGGGCTCAGTGGTGCGGCTCGGCGGCGGCCGCTCCC
Organism: Streptomyces sp. NPDC058195; assembly: GCF_042883525.1. Classification (NCBI taxonomy): domain Bacteria; kingdom Bacillati; phylum Actinomycetota; class Actinomycetes; order Kitasatosporales; family Streptomycetaceae; genus Streptomyces; species Streptomyces sp. NPDC058195. The sequence goes on along the minus strand of NZ_JBHVVM010000050.1, from coordinate 20,222 downwards.
GTGGCACCGGCGTCCGAGGGTGCCGTCGTGCGCCGGTCGCCCGCCCGGAGCACCCCGGCCCCCAGGACCAGCCCGAAGGCCAGCACCGTCACCAGGCCGAAGGACACCACCAGCGAGGTCGCCTGAGCCAGCGAACCGATCGCGGACGGCGCGATCAGCCCCGAGGTGTACGTGATCGTGGCGACCCCCGCGATCGCCTGGCTCGGGTTCGGGCCGCTGCGCCCGGCGGCGGCGAAGGCCAGCGGGACGACCACGGCCACCCCGAGGCCCAGCAGCCCGAAGCCGCACATCGCGAGTACCGCGTCCGGCGAGGCGACCACGAGCACCCCGCCCACCGTCGCGAGGGCGCCACCGGCCCGTACGGTGCGGACCGCGCCGAAGCGGTCCACCACCCGGTCGCCCGCGATCCGGGCGACCGCCATGGTCAGTGCGAAGGCCGTCGTGGAGGCCGCGGCGAGCCCGGCGGAGGTATCCATGACGTCCCGGAGGTAGACCGCCGACCAGTCCAGGCTCGCGCCCTCGGCGAATACCGCGCAGAAGCCCACCGCGCCGATGACCAGCGCCGACTTCGGCGGCAGTGTGAAGCGCGGCGGCGGCTCCTCGTCCGGTTCGCTGCGCAGGTCCAGCACGTTGCGGCAGGCGATCAGGCCCAGCACGGTGAGCACCAGGGCGGCCAGGGTGTGGTGCAGCCGGGCGTCGGTGCCCAGGTGGGCCGCCACGGTGCCCGCCGCCGAACCGATCAGCGCGCCCACGCTCCACATCCCGTGCAGGCCCGACATGATCGACTTGTCGAGCCGGTTCTCCACCTCGACGCCCAGGGCGTTCATCGCCACGTCCGACATGCCGGCCGTCGCCCCGTACACGAAGAGCGCGGCGCACAGCGTCAGCAGGTTCGGTGCCAGCGCGGGCAGTACCAGCGCCAGCGTCCACAGGGCGAGCAGCGCGCGCAGCGCGGTCCTGGCCCCCAGACGGTGGCTGATCGCACCGGCCAGCGGCATGGCGAGCGAGGCGCCGATCGCCGGGAAGGCGAGCGCGAGTCCGAGCTGGCCCGCGCCGATGCCGGTGTGGTCCTGGATCCAGGGAACCCGGGTCGCGAAGCTGCCGGTCACCGTGCCGTGCACGGTGAACACGGCGGCGACGGCGTATCTGGCCCGCTTCACCTGCCTCGTCCCGAACTCCGTGCCGGTGCAATCCGATGTCATACCGCCGTGCCCTCCCTTGGGAATGTTCCGCTGCCGGTGGTTCCGGTGCCCGTGTCCACGGTGCGGGCCGTAAACTATCAGGAACCCTGCCTGATAAATAGTGCACCGGACGCCCCGGTGCGACAGCGATCTGGAAGGATCCCGGCATGCCCGCATCACCGAGCACCGCACGGGCCATCAACGACCGGCTCGCCCTGGGACTGCTCCAGCAGGACGGCCCGCTGACGGCTGCGCAGTTGAAGACGCTGACCGGCCTCTCCCGGCCCACCGTCGCCGATCTGGTCGAACGCCTCCAGGGAGCCGGGCTGATCCGGGTCGTCGGCGAGGCCGGTGCCCAGCGCCGGGGCCCCAACGCCCGCCTGTACGGGATCGTCGCCGACCGCGCCCACCTCGCCGCCCTCGACGTACGCACCGGCAGCGTCGCGGTGGTCGTCGCCGATCTGCTCGGCACCACGCTCGCCGAGGCGACCCTGCCGATCGGCGGCGACACCGCTACCGAGGCCGCCGCCGAACAGGCCGCCGCGCTGCTGGAACGCACCGCGCGGGAGGCCGGGGCGGGCGCGCTGCACAGCGTGGGCATCGGGGCGCCCGGCCTGATCGACCCGGCCAGCGGCGAACTGCGCGACACCACCGGGCTGCCCGCCTGGCACCGGCGGCTGGTCCGGGTGCTGCAGCAACGGCTGCCCGCGACCGTGCTGGTCGAGAACGAGACCAACCTCGCCGCCGTCGCCGAGCACCGGGAGGGCGCGGCCACCGGCCAGGACACCTTCGTGCTCCTCTGGCTCGGCCACGGCGTCGGCGCCGCCGTCATGCTGGAGGGCAGGCTGCGCCGGGGGGCCTCCGGCGGCGCGGGAGAGATCGGTTTCATGCCGGTGCCCGGCATCACCGGCACCCCGTCGGCCCTCAACTGCGACGGCGGCTTCCACTCACTGGTGGGTTCGGCCCCGGTCTGTGAACTGGCCGCCGCCCACGGCATCGCGGTGCCCGCCGCTGCCGTCGGGGACGAGGGCGAGAAGGAGCCGGGCGCGGCGTCCGCGGTGCGGGCCGCGCTGGCCGGGGAGGGGGAGGGCGAGGCGTTCCTGGACGCACTCGCCGGGCGTCTCGCGGTCGGTGCCGCCGCCATCGCCTCGGTCCTCGACCCGGGCTGTGTGGTGCTGGCGGGCGAGGTCGGCCACGCGGGCGGCGACGCGCTCGCGGCCCGGGTCGAGGAGCGGCTGGCCGCCATGTCGCCGCTGCGCACCGAGGTCAGGGCGGGGCGGCTGGGCGGCGCCGCGGTACTCCGGGGCGCGCTGCTGGCCGCCCGTGACGCGGCCCAGGACGAGCTCTTCGGCCCGACGGCGCGGGGGCCGCGTCCGGGGACGGACGCGGGGCCGCGTCACGAAGCCGCGCGGGCCCGGCGGTGACCGGGGGCGAACCGGTCACCGCCGGGCGGCCGGGAGCGGGTCAGCAGGGCCCGAGGTCCTTCCAGACGCCCCAGTCGCCGGTGGAGCCGGGCGTCTCGCCCTTCGTCCACCACGCGGCCTTCCACTGGTGCCCGCCGTGGGCGACCGTCGTACCCGCGCCGTACTCGGCGCTCGCGGACCAGGCGGTGGCGGTGCAGTCGCCGCCGGGGTCCGGGGTCGGGCCGGTCGACGGGCCGGGGGTGGGCGAGGTGCCCGTGCCGGGCTCGACCACCGTGGTGCCGCGCGCCAGGTCGGCGGCGAGCGCGTAGGACTTCCCGCCGAAGGCCACCGTCCAGTTCGACGGGGTGGAGGTGGGCAGGTAGTAGACGAAGTCCAGCTGCACCGAGGCGCCCGGGGCCAGGCTCTGCCAGCCGGGCAGCTTCAGCGAGACCCGGTTGTAGTCGCCCTTGAGCCCTCCGGCGTTTCCGGTCCCCGTGTGGTCGCTGCGCACGACCGTGGTGCCGAAGCCGGACTGGTCCTTGGCGTTGGCGGGCGCCGAGGTGGCGTAGTCGAACTGGAACTCCGTGCCACCGGGCAGCGTCGTCCGGGTGTGGTTGGTGATCGTCAGCTTGGGGCTGATCGGGTAGTTGGAGTCACCGAGCGGGAACTGGCCGAACGACACATCGATGTCCAGTGCCTCGGTGGGCAGGTCGATGGTGGAGCGCTTCGCGCCATAGGGGGCGGCGGACTTGAACGCGTCGTACATCGTCGAGGTGAGCGTCGAGCCCGGTTCGTACTGGCCCTTGGCGGCGTTCCAGCCGTAGTCGCCCGCCAGCTCCCAGATCATGGTGCCGCCGATGCCCTGGTCGACGACGTACTTCGCCTTCTCGGCGACCGACTGCTCGTCCTCGGTGGACAGGAAGACCTTCTTCTCGGCGTTCCACAGCCAGGGCGCGACCAGCGTCGAGTCGTACCTGCGGACGTAGGTGCCGGTCAGCTCGGTGTCGGCGGGGAAGCCGTAGTCGGTGACGTAGTCCCCGACGACGCCCTTCTCCAGGTTCTTGGCGTGCCACATCGGGTTGGAGCCGGCCGGTGACTCCTTGCCGTCGGTGTCCTGGTCGTGCCAGAGGTTGTCGATGCCGACCGCGCCGTCACCGCACTTCGCCAGGCCCGATCCGGCCGGGCAGTCGGTGGTGGCGGCCCGGCCCCACAGCCCGTCGGTGCCGCCCTGCACGTTCTTGAAGCCGCGGGAGTAGTACGGCAGCCCGATGTTGATCCGGCCCGCGGGCATGGAGCCGCGGAAGTAGTGGTACGCCCAGTCGGTGTTGAGGTAGCCGACGCCGCCGTACTGCGAGGTGGAGTAGACGCCCGCCTGGGCGAGTTCGGCGTCCTTGCCGTCGTCGAACAGCGCCGCGTTCGGGCCGACGTACTCGTTCCAGGCGCCGTGCAGGTCGTACGACATGATGTTGACGTAGTCCAGGTACTTCTGGACCTGGAAGGTCTCCATCCCGCGCAGCAGATAGCCGGAGGAGGGCGCCGCCACGCTCAGCAGGTAGTGGGTGCCGTCGGCGGCGGAGGCCCGGTCGAGCTTCTCGCGCAGGGTCTTCATCAGCGCGGCGTAGCCCTTGACGAGGCCGGCCCGGCGCGCGTTGGAGAGCGTCCAGTCCAGTGGGTTGCCCGAATCCTTCATGGTCGTCGGGTACTCGTAGTCGATGTCGACGCCGTTGAACCCGTACTTCTTGACGAACGCGACGGCCGAGTCGGCGAAGGTGTCGATGCCCGCCTGGTTGACCGAGCCGTCGGCGTTGGTCGCCATCGAGTAGAACCCGCCGGAGTCCACCCGCTTGCCGTTGTCGCCGAAGTAGCCGCCGGTCTCGGCCCAGCCGCCCACCGAGACCATGGTCTTCACGTTCGGGTGTTTCTTCTTGAACTTGGTGAGCTGGTTGAAATGGCCCTTGTACGGGAGATCCGGGTCCATCTCGGCGCCCGCGACCCCCGGCCAGGTCATGCCGGTCGCGGGGTTGTCCGGCCCGTCGGATCCCACGGAGAGCTTGTTGGCGCCGTCAATATGAGCGAATGCGTAATTCAGATGGGTGACTTTGTCCCAGGGGATGTCGGAGGCGAGATAGGCGGGCTTGCCGTCCTTGCCGGTCCGCCAGCCGGTGAAGTAGCCGATGACCCGCCGCTGGTGGTCGGCGCCCATCTTCTCGCGGCCCTCGGTGTCGTACACGGAGCAGTAGGGGACAGGGACGCCGGGCGTCTCGTAGAGCCCGTCGGGGCGACAGGACTCCTGGTCGGCGGCGGCCGAGGGGGTGGCGGCGAGCGAGCTCACCAGCAGCCCGGCGACGGCGGCGCCGACGGCGAGCAGGGTGGCTCTCGCGCGGGTGGGGGACGGCATGTCCGGTTCCTTCCGGGGAGTTTCGGCAGAACACAACGTGCAAGGGGAACGGGTCGTGTCGGTGTCCCGGGCGTGCGCACACCACGGAACGGCTCCTCGGAGGTGACGCAGACATTAAGAGGACTAGACCAGTGCGTCAATAGGTCTGGACCATCAGGGGTGGCCCGTCCCGGAACGGGCGGCTTGTGAGGCAGTCCACAGGTACTCACCCGTATGGCTCACGGTCGTCCGTGGCACACTGATCCTGTACCAGCAGCAGCGCACTCCGGGGTCGGTGTAATTCCGAACCGGCGGTTATAGTCCGCGACCCGTCCGCATCCAGCGGCCGGTTGACCAGGTGAGATTCCTGGACCGACGGTTAAAGTCCGGATGGGAGGCAGTGCGCGGCGGGCCGTTTCGCGGGTACGCCGCCGTCGGCGGAGGGTTTTCGGGCGACCGATTCCTTCCGTTTTTTCCGGCATTTCCGGCGTTCCCCCATGGCGTTCCCGCTCTTTCTGTCGTCATCGACAGGCCCCGGAGTCCGTGCCCGAAGAGGCAGGAGGACACCGGTGGACACCGCAGCCGACACCACCGCCATGCGCCGCGCTCTCGCGCTCGCCGCCCGCGGTCTCGGCTCCACCAGCCCCAACCCCGTCGTCGGATGCGTCGTGCTCGACGCCGGGGGCCGCCCCGCGGGGGAGGGCTTCCACCGGCGGGCAGGCGGACCGCACGCCGAGATCCACGCCCTGCGCGAGGCGGGCGACCGGGCCCGTGGCGGCACCGCCTACGTCACGCTCGAACCCTGCAACCACACCGGCCGCACCGGCCCCTGTGCCCAGGCCCTCATCGACGCCGGGATCGCCCGGGTCGTCTACGCGGTCGGCGACCCGGACCCGCGGGCCACCGGCGGCGGCGCCACCCTGCGGGCCGCCGGGGTCACGGTCGGACAGGGGCTCCTCGCCGCCGAGGCCGAGGCGGGCAACGCGGCCTGGCTGACGTCGGTGCGGCTCGGCCGTCCGTACGTCCTGTGGAAGTACGCGGCCAGTCTCGACGGCCGGATCGCTGCCGCCGACGCCACCAGCCGCTGGATCAGCTCCCCGGAGTCCCGCGCCGACGTCCACCGGCTGCGCGCCCAGTCCGACGCCGTGGTCGTCGGCTCCGGCACCGCCCGTGCCGACGACCCGCAGCTCGGTGTGCGCGGCATCGAGGGCGCCACCCAGCCGCTGCGGGTGGTCGTCGACACCGCCGCCACCGCCGTACGGCCCGGCGCCCGTGTCCTCGACGCCGCCGCTCCCACCCTGATCGCCGTCGCCGAGGACGCCGACGCCCGGCACTTGCCGCAGGAGGCCGTCCTGCGGCTGCCCCGTGCCGCCACCGGCCCCGGCCTGGACCTGCCCGCCCTGCTCCGTGCCCTGTACGGGCGCGGTGTGCGCTCCGTACTCCTCGAAGGCGGGCCGACCCTGGCCGGGGCCTTCGTCGCCGCGGGGGTGGTCGACAAGATCGTCGGCTACCTCGCCCCCGTACTCCTCGGCGCGGGGCCCACGGCCCTCGCCGACGCCGGAATCACCACCATCGCCGAGGCGTTGCGCCTCGATGTGACCGAGACCGTCCGTATCGGCCCCGATCTGCGCATCACCGCCGTCCCCGGCACCGACCGGAAGGGAATCTGAGTGTTCACCGGAATTGTCGAAGAACTGGGTGAGGTCACCGCCGTCGAGCAGCTCGCCGACGCCTCCCGCTTCCGTCTGCGCGGCCCCGTGGTCACCGAGGGCGCCAAGCACGGCGACTCCATCGCGGTCAACGGCGTCTGCCTCACCGTCGTCGAGCTCGGCGACGGCGAGTTCACCGCGGACGTGATGGCCGAGACCCTCAACCGGTCCAGCCTCGGCGCCCTGGGCACCGGCTCCCGGGTCAACCTGGAGCGGCCGATGGCGGTCGGCGGCAGGCTCGGCGGCCACATCGTCCAGGGCCACGTCGACGGCACGGGCCGCATCGTCGCGCGCGAGCCCTCCGAGAACTGGGAGGTCGTGAAGATCTCCCTCCCCGCCGGGCTGAGCCGCTACGTGGTGGAGAAGGGCTCCATCACCGTCGACGGGGTCAGCCTCACCGTGGTCGACGCCGGACCCGACTACTTCACCATCAGCCTCATCCCCACCACCCTCGCCCTGACCACGCTCGGCATCAAGGGGCCCGGCGACCCGGTCAACCTGGAGGTGGACGTGATCGCGAAGTACGTCGAGCGGCTGCTCGGTCCCACCGCCCAGGCCCCTGAGGAGCCGGCGAAATGACCTCCCTGCACTGGCTGAACTCCGAGGCGTTCACCCTCTTCGGGCAGCACATCATCTGGTCCGACATGATCGGCAACACCGTCGGTCTGATCGCGCTGACGCTCGGCTGGCTCCGCTCCATCTGGACCTGGCCCGCCCAGCTGCTGTCCGGCGTCGTCCTGGTCGCGGCCAACGTCTCCGTGCACCAGGCGGGCAGCGTCGGCAAGCAGCTCATCGTCATCGCGGTGGCCGTCTGGGGCTGGCAGCAGTGGACCCGCGGCCGGAAGCAGGCCCAGGACGGCTCCATAGCCGTACGGTTCGCCACCTGGCGCGAGCGCGGCTGGCTGCTGGGCGGTGCCGCGCTCGGCACCCTCGCCGTCGGCGGTCTGTTCACCGCGTTCCCCTCGCTCTCCTGGAGCCCGTGGGCAGACGCGTACATCTTCGCCGGGACGCTCGTCGCGATGCTCGCCCAGGCCCGCGGCATGGTCGAGTTCTGGTTCGCCTGGCTGCTGGTCGACCTCGTCGGCGTACCGCTGAACTTCCACAGCGGCCTCGCCTTCTCCGGTCTCATCTACGTCGTGTACGGCGCCCTGGTCCTGTGGGGGATGCGCGACTGGTGGCTGCGTACGCGGACACCCGCTCTGAAGGGAGCCACGGCATGACTGCCCAGCCCACCTGGCTGCACCGGGAACCCGGCGAGACCGGAGAGGACCTGCGTCTGGACCCCGTCGAGCAGGCGATCCGCGACATCGCCGCCGGACGGCCCGTGGTCGTCGTCGACGACGAGGACCGGGAGAACGAGGGCGACCTCGTCGTCGCCGCCGAGAAGGCCACCCCCGAGATCGTCGCGTTCATGATGAGCGAGTGCCGCGGCCTGATCTGTGCCCCGATGGAGGGCGACGAGCTGGACCGGCTCGACCTCCCGCAGATGGTCGAGCGCAACACCGAGTCGATGCGCACCGCGTTCACCGTCTCCGTCGACGCCGCACCCGCCCACGGCGTCACCACCGGCATCTCCGCCGCCGACCGGGCCACCACCCTGCGGCTGCTGGCGGGCCCCGGCGCGGGCCCCGGCGACTTCGTCCGGCCCGGCCACGTCTTCCCGCTCCGCGCCCGCTCCGGCGGCGTGCTGGTCCGCAACGGCCACACCGAGGCCGCCGTCGACCTCGCCCGGCTGGCCGGACTGCGGCCCGCCGGTGCCATCGTGGAGATCGCGGGTGAGGACGGGGTGATGCTGCGGCTGCCGCAGCTGGTCCCCTTCGCCCGCAAGCACGGCCTCACGATCATCTCCATCGAGGACCTGATCGCCTACCGCCGCAGCTCGGAGCCGACCGTACGCCGCGAGGCCGAGGTACGGCTGCCGACCGCCTTCGGCGCGTTCACCGCGTACGGCTACCGCTCGGCCACCGACGGCGTCGAACACGTCGCGCTGGTCCACGGCGATCTCGGCGACGGCGACGACGTGCTGGTCCGGGTCCACTCCGAGTGCCTGACCGGCGACATCTTCCAGTCGCAGCGCTGCGACTGCGGTCCCCAGCTGCACGCCTCCATGCGCCGGATCACCGAGGAGGGCCGCGGCGTCGTCGTCTACCTGCGCGGCCACGAGGGCCGGGGCATCGGGCTGCTGTCCAAGCTCCGCGCCTACGAACTCCAGGAGCGCGGCATCGACACCCTGGACGCCAACCTGGAGCTGGGCCTGCCCGCCGACGCCCGGGACTACGCGGCAGGCGCCCAGATCCTCAAGGACCTCGGCGTCCACAGCCTCCGGCTGATGACCAACAACCCCGACAAGACGGCCGCGGTCCTGCGGCACGGACTCGCCGTCACCGGCCGGGAGCCGATGCCCGTCCAGGCGGGCGAGCACAATCTTCGCTATCTGCGCACCAAGCGCGACCGAATGGGTCACGACCTGCCCTGGCTCGACACCGCCACGGCGTCGACCTGCGGCAATCAGTGACCTCGCGGTGACCTCACGAGAACGAACCACAGGAGAGACATGAGCGGCAAGGGCGCACCCGAACTGTCCGTACGCAACTGCGGCGACCTGCGCGTGGCGGTCGTCGCCGCCCAGTGGCACGAGAAGGTCATGGACGGACTCGTCGACGGCGCGCTGCGCGCCCTGCACGAGCTCGGGATCGACGAACCGACGCTGCTCCGGGTGCCCGGCAGCTTCGAACTCCCGGTCGTGGCCAAGGTCCTCGCCGGCCGCGGCTACGACGCGGTCGTCGCCCTCGGCGTGATCATCCGTGGCGGCACCCCGCACTTCGAATACGTGTCCACCGGTGTCACCAACGGGCTGACCCAGGTCTCCGTCGACACCGGAGTCCCGGTCGGCTTCGGCGTACTGACCTGCGACACCGAGGAGCAGGCACTCGACCGCGCGGGCCTGGAGGGTTCCCACGAGGACAAGGGCCACGAGGCGGTCACCGCGGCCGTCGCCACCGCCGCCACGCTGCGCACCGTCAGCGAGCCCTGGCGCTGAGCACGGACCGAGGACCCCGTACTCTAAGACCCATCATGGCGAACAAAACCTTCGAAGAGCTCTTCACCGAGCTCCAGCACAAGGCCGCCAACGGCGACCCCTCCACCTCCCGTACCGCCGAACTCGTGCACAAGGGCGTCCATGCCATCGGCAAGAAGGTCGTCGAAGAGGCCGCCGAGGTCTGGATGGCCGCCGAGCACGAGGGCAAGGACGCCGCCGCCGAGGAGATCTCCCAGCTGCTGTACCACGTCCAGGTGATGATGGTCGCCCGGGGTATCTCGCTCGACGACGTCTACGCCCATCTCTGAGCGGCACCACCCCAGCACCGCGCACACTCCCGCACGACCGCACGTCCGCACGCAACTTCCTCCCCGCAAAGGAACCTGACCTCATGCTGCGCATCGCCGTCCCCAACAAGGGTTCACTCTCCGGGCCTGCGATGGCGATGCTCCATGAGGCGGGCTACCAGCAGCGCAAGGAGTCCAAGGAACTCGTCCTGGTCGACCCGGAGAACGAGGTCGAGTTCTTCTACCTGCGCCCGCGCGACATCGCGATCTACGTCAGCTCCGGCCGCCTCGACATCGGCATCACCGGCCGCGATCTCCTGCTGGACTCCGGCGCCGACTCCGAGGAGATCCTCCAGCTCGGCTTCGCCCGCTCCACCTTCCGCTACGCCACCAAGCCCGGCACGGCGAAGGGCCCGGAGGACTTCGACGGCAAGACGATCGCCACCTCCTACGAGGGCATCGTCGCCAAGCACCTCGCCGACGCCGGGGTCAGCGCCTCCGTCGTGCACCTCGACGGCGCGGTCGAGACCGCCATCGAGCTGGGCGTCGCCCAGGTCATCGCCGACGTCGTGGAGACCGGCACCAGCCTGCGCAACGCCGGACTCGAAGTCATCGGCGAACCGATCATGACGTCGGAGGCGGTCGTCATCCGCCGCACCGGAGCCCCCGGCGACGACCCCAAGGTGCAGCAGTTCCTCCGCCGCCTCCAGGGCGTCCTGGTCGCCCGCTCCTACGTGATGATGGACTACGACTGCCGCGTCGAGCACCTGGAGCGCGCTGTCGCCCTCACCCCGGGGCTGGAGTCGCCCACCATCTCGCCGTTGCACCACGAGGGCTGGGTCGCCGTCCGCTCGATGGTCGCCGCCCGGGAGGCCCAGCGGATCATGGACGATCTTTACGCCCTCGGCGCCCGCGCCATCCTCACCACCGCCATCCACGCCTGCCGCCTCTGACGGCACCGCGCCCCCCGGAAGACAGAAGAACGAGATGTCCGCCCCCGCACCCCGGCCCGCACTCCCCGCCCTGCCCGTCACGTTCCGGCCGACCCGGACCCGGGTCGTCCTGCTGACGGTGGGCGCGGTCATGTTCCTCGTCATCACCGCCGTCGCCCTGACCCTGGAAAAGCTGGGACCGGGGGAGCGGGCCAGCTTCGTCTTCACGGCCCTGCTGTTCTTCGGGGTGCTCGCCCTGCTCAGCCGCCCGAAGGTCGTCGCGGACGCGGAGGGGGTGACCGTGGTCAATCTCACCCGGACGCGCCGTCTGTCCTGGGCGGAGATCCTCCAGGTCAACCTGCGCGTCGGTGATCCCTGGGTCTTCCTCGACCTCAGCGACGGCACCAGCATGCCCGCCCTCGGTATCCAGCCGGGCATCGCCAAGGAGCAGGCCATCCGGGACGCCCGGACGCTCCGCGCGCTCGCCGAGGACCACGGCACCGGAACGGATATCGGCTGAGCCCTCTGCCCCGCACGGCCTGTTCTTGACTACTCTGGAGGACGGCGGTACCCCTGCGTACCCCCGCCCCGCACCGGAAGGTCCATGAGCAACAGGACCGGCGGGGCTTTCCTGCGACCCAAGGAGTGACTCCTTCCAGCAATGGACGGATCGTCCGGTAGTACCTGCGCCGCCCCTTCCCCGGAGGCGGCGGCATGACCACCCCCCTGCTGCTCCTCGGAGCGGCATTCCTTCTCATCCTCGCCAACGGCTTCTTCGTGGCAGCCGAATTCGGACTGGTCACGGTGGAACGGCCGGACGCCGAGCGCGCCGCGGCCGAGGGCGACCAGCGGGCCCGTACCGTCGTCGGAGCCCTGCGCGAACTCTCCTTCCAGCTCTCCGGCACCCAGCTCGGTATCACCATCACCTCACTGGTCGTCGGCATGCTCGCCGAACCGGCGCTCGCCCAGCTGCTGGAGGGCCCGCTCACCGTGACCGGACTGCCCGACGGCGCGGTCTCCGGCGTCAGCGTGCTCATCGGGATGATGGCGGCCTCCGCCGTCCAGATGGTGATCGGCGAACTCGTGCCCAAGAACTGGGCGGTCTCCCGGCCGCTCCAGGTCGCCCGGTTCGTCGCCGGTCCCCAGCGCCGCTTCTCCGCCGCCTTCCGGCCGGTGATCAGCCTGCTGAACACCGTGGCCAACCGGCTGGTGCGGATGCTGGGCGTCGAGCCCACCGACGAGCTGGCCTCCGCCCGCACCCCCGGCGAGCTGGTCTCCCTGGCCCGGCACTCGGCCGAGGCGGGCACCCTCGAACAGGACACCGCGGACCTCTTCGTACGGACCCTGTCGCTCGCCGGGCTGACCGCCCAGCACGTCATGACCCCGCGCGTGAAGGTCAGTGCCCTGCAGTCCTCCGCGACCGCGCAGGACGTCCTCAACCTCACCCGCGCCACCGGCCTCTCCCGCTTCCCCGTCTACCGGGAGCGGATCGACGAGGTCATCGGCATGATCCACCTCAAGGACGCGCTCGCCGTTCCCGCCCGGGACCGGCTGCGCACCTCAGCCGGCCGGATCGCCGTACCGCCGCTGCTGGTGCCGGAGACCCTGCCTGTCGAGCAGCTGCTCCAGCGGCTGCGCAACGAGCAGCCGATCGCCGTCGTGGTCGACGAGTACGGCGGTACCGCCGGGGTCGTCACCCTGGAGGACATCATCGAGGAACTGGTCGGAGAGGTCAGGGACGAGCACGACGCCGAGGGCGCCGACCGCCCCCAGCTGGCCCCCGCCGCTCCCGAGGACGGCCGCCCCGCCTGGGAGGCCGACGGCAGCTGCCGGGTGCTGGCCCTGCGCCGGATAGGACTCAGCGTCCCCGACGGGCCGTACGAGACCGTGGCCGGGCTCGTCGCCGACCTGCTGGGACGTATCCCCGCCCCCGGAGACCGGGCCGAGCTGCCCGGCTGGCGGATCTCCGTCCGCCAGGTCGGCCACTACCGTGCCGAGCGCGTCCGCTTCGTCCGCGTGGCCGAACAGACCGGCACCGGCGCCCCCCGGACGCACCACGTCCTGGAGGGCGTCCGATGAGCCTGGCCCAACTGCTCTTCGCCGCACTCCTGGTGCTGGCGAACGGCTTCTTCGTCGGCGCCGAGTTCGCCCTGGTCTCCGTACGCCGCAGCCAGGTCGAGCCCCTCGCGGCGGCCGGGTCCGGACGGGCCCGCCAGGTGCTGTACGGCCTGGAGAACCTGCCGCAGATGATGGCCGCCGCCCAGTTCGGCATCACCGTCTGCTCCCTGACCCTCGGCGCCGTCGCCGAGCCGACCGTCGCCCACCTCCTGGAGCCGGTCTTCGAAGCGGTCCACCTGCCCGACGGGCTCGTTCACCCGCTCGGCTACGTCCTGGCCCTCGCCTTCGTGATCTTCCTCCACCTCGTCATCGGCGAGATGGTCCCGAAGAACCTCGCGATGGCGGCGCCCGAGCGGACCGCGCTCTGGCTCAGCCCCGGCCTGGTCGGCTTCGCCCGGCTCTGCCGCCCGGTGACCGCCGCGCTGGGCGCCTGCGCCCGGCTGGTGCTCCGGCTCTTCGGCGTCGAACCGAAGGACGAGGTGGAGGCCGTCATCACCAGCGAGCAGCTCAACCGTCTCGTCGAGGACTCCGGCCAGGCCGGGCTCCTGGAGCCGGAGGCGCAGGAGCGGCTGGAGGACGCGCTGGAGCTGGGCAGCCGGCCGGTCACCGACGTACTGCTGCGCCGGGCCGCCCTGGTCACGGTCGATCCGTCCGTCACCCCGCGCCGGATCGAGGAGCTGACCGTGCGCACCGGCTACTCGCGCTTCCCGGTGTGCGCGGAGGGCGGCGGTCCGTTCATGGGCTATCTGCACGTCAAGGACGTCCTGGACCTGGAGGACGGCGAACGGGCCGTCCCCCAGCAGCTCTGGCGGCCGATGGTCACCGTACGGGCCGAGCTGCCGCTGGACGACGCCCTGACCGTGATGCGCAGGGCGGCCACCCATCTGGCACAGGTCGCCGACGCCTCGGGCCGGATCCTCGGTCTGGTCGCCATGGAGGACGTCCTGGAAACGCTCGTCGGCGAGGTGCGCGACCCGGCCCACCGGATCGCGGTCCCGCGCCGCTCCACCGAGCCCGCGTCCACGACGACCGGCTACGGCGGACTCACCGCGTCGGTGCGCTAGGGTCTTTCGTTTGGATCAGGCTGGATCAGGGAGCGGGGGCTGGTGCGTGCCGCTGCAAGGCGGAGGAAGGAGCCGACGCGGAGCGTCGGTGACTGACGACAACGCGGCAGATGTGCGTGCCGGCCCCCGCGAGCCCGGCATGATCCAAACGAGAGGCCCTACCCCCGACTGCCGGGGAGGGACCGGTTGTCCTCACGGTCCCTCCCCGGCAGCCCGGCAGCCCGGCAGTCCTGCGGCCCGGGAGCCCCACGGCTCCGGGGCCTCACAGCGCGGGCGGCTCCTGCGGCCCGCGGCCCACCGGCCCCCGCCCGGACAGCACCTCGCCGTACGCCTGCATCAGATCGGGCAGCCGCAGGGTCGCCAGATCGTCCCGGCCCGGCACCGACGCGTAGCCGGAGAGCCGCAGATCACGGTAGGCACAGCTCTTCTCGTACAGGGTGCGCAGGAACCGGCCGTTGCCCAGCTCGTCGATCCAGCCCTGCTCGACGACATGACCACTGATGGAGCACAGCTCCTCCAGGGACTCCGCGTCCCACACGTCGCCGTTCTCCGCCGCCAGCACCTCACCGATCGAGGTGAGCTCGGCCGGACGGTAGCTCGGGAAGTCGACCCGGGTGGTGAAGCGCGACGAGAGGCCCGGGTTGGCGGCCAGCAGCCGGTCCATGCCCTCCGGATACCCGGCGAGGATCACGACCAGGTGGTCCCGGTTGTCCTCCGCCCGCTTCAGCAGGACCTGAAGCGCCTCGTCACCGTACGCGTCTCCCTTGCTGTAGCCGCTGTTGGCGAGGCTGTACGCCTCGTCGACGAAGAGCACCCCGCCGAGGGCCGAGTCGATGAGCTCATTGGCCTTGACCGCCGTCTGGCCGAGGAACTCACCCACCAGGTCCGCCCGCTGGGCCTCGACCAGATGGTCCCCGCCGAGCAGCCCCAGCGCGTAGAAGACCCGGCCCAGGATGCGGGCCACCGTTGTCTTGCCCGTGCCGGACGGGCCGGAGAAGACGAAATGGCGCTTCGGCGGCTGCACCGGCAGCCCCTGGCCGGACCGCAGCCGCGCCATGTTCAGCTGCGCGGACAGCGCCTTCACCTGGCGCTTGACCGGCTCCAGCCCCACCATCCGCTCCAGCTCCGCCAGCGCCTCGGCCAGCAGCACCGGATCGCTGGGCCCCGCCGGGAACGGAGAGGGCGGCTGACCGGGCACCGCCGACCGGTGCCGCGCCCCGCCGGACGGCGGAGGCATCCCGGCGCCCGGAAGACCGGGCGGATCGGCGCCCGGCCGCAGCTCCCGGCCGTCGGGGGGGTCGGTGCCGGGCAGCGGCGGGTCCGGGTCCGGCTGCGTCTCTGACACCGAGCCGTCCGTACCGAGCCCGGCCAGCGATACGGCGGCCAGGCTCGCGGCGTCGTCGGAGCCCTCCAGCCCGTCGTAGTCCGCGATCGCGGCGAGCCGCGCGGCGGTGTCCATGAACGTCGGGTCGATGCGGTGCACCGCCCGGTACAGCGGCAGGGCGGCGGCGCTGCGGCCGGTGCCCTCATGGGCACGGGCCAGCCAGTAGCGCAGCTCCTTGCGCTGCGGCTGCTCGCTGCGACAGCGCATCAGGGAGGTGGCGAGCAGCGGCTCGGCCTGTCCGTACATCTCCAGGCGGACCCGCGCCATGCCGCCGAACAGCCCCGCCTCGATACCGAGCAGCGGGTCGTCTGTCAGCTGCTCGGTGTTGCGTACCAGCTGCTCCCAGTCCTTGACCAGATACGAGCGGCAGGCGTGCAGGAAGCGCACCTGCGGGTCCGTGTCCACCGGCGGCAGGCCCGCGAGCGCCCGGTCCAGCTCGGGGACATGGCGGCCGTCCAGCCAGTGCGAGGCGTGCGCGAGCAGCAGATCGCGCCCGCTCTCCAGTACCGGCTGCACCCACCAGCCGAGCCAGTACCAGGAGTTGAGCGTGCGCCGGTGGCGGCCGCGCTGCTCGCCGAAGCGCTCGCGGTGGCGGTACATGCGCAGCAGCGCGGTCGTCGTGTCGACCCTCAGCGCGTGGAGGCCGAGCCAGCCGTCCGCCATGCCGGGATCGAGACGTACCGCGGCCCTGAACTCCTCCTCGGCCTGCGGATAGGCGCCCACGGTGTAGGCGTCCACGCCGCGCAGCCAGGCGAGGTCGGCCGGGGCCTGTGCGCCCTGCGTGCCGATGTCCATCTGGTCCCCCACAAACCGTGCCCCCAGGATGTCCCGCCGCACGATTCTGCCCACCGGGGAGCGTCGAATCACTTTGCCGCGGACGGGAATTGACCGCACTGAGAGGCATCGTACCTGCGCAGGGAGTGTGCGACTAAGGGCTCCGCAGGCGGAAGGACGGCGGTGACCCACCGTGAGCGGACCGTGTGTGACGTGGCCGGAAGAGGTGTGCGAGGGCAGAACGAAACCCCCGGTCACGGGGGAACAACCGGGGGCTTCGTGTCTGCTGGGGGCTCCGAAAAGCCGCACATTGAGAACGTAAGACCTGTACCGCCCCCGGGTCAAGCGGAGTTGGGTCACTTCCGGGGCGATTTCTCACCATTCACCAGGACACCGCGTCGCGCTTACTCTCGGTGACGGAATGGTTCGTTCCCGCTGCCAGGGCGGGCCCGGCCGACCACGCGTATCCCTCGGGCAACTGCCGCACCAGGGTGTCCGCGTACGGGCGCGAAGGATCGGCCGAGAAGTGCTCCGTCTCGGCCGCCGTCCACCCGTCCCAGAACTCCGCCAGCGCGGGACCGTCCCGGCGCCGCCCGCGCTCCCAGGACTCCGCAGCGCCCCGTTCCATCCACAGCAGCCGGGCCAGACGGGGGCGCACCGCCCGGCGGCCGGCCCCGACCCCCTCGATCAGGACCACCGGGGCGGGCCGGAGGAGGCGTGCCGCCCCGAACCGCCGGGCGGTCCAGTCGTACGGCGCGTACCGCGCACACGCGCCGCGTTCCAGCGGCTCCAGCACCTGCTCCCGCAGCCGGTCCTCCCAGGTGAAGCAGGAGTCGTGACTCGCCAGGTCGTCCAGGTGCAGGACCGGGGCGTCGCCGAGGGCGGCGGCCAGGCGCGCGGTGAAGGTGCTCTTCCCGGAACCCGCGTGGCCGTCCACGGCGACCAGCCGCACCGGTCCGCAGGACGGGGCCAGGGAGTGCAGCCGCGCGGCGAACGGCGAGAGATCGGTCATGCCACCAGCCTACGAGCCACCCCGGAGCAACCGCAGGTCACGCCAGTGGGCCAGACCAATATTGGTGGGTCGGCGCGGGTCGAATCACTGGCCGGATCCGGTCGAGACCGGCGATAGTTGGCGCACTGTCGTGCACCTGCAGTCCCCTTGCTCCTTTCCGTGTTCCGCACTCCGCCGACGACCGGGGGTCTCGCCCATGAACCGACCGACCTCACGCAGAACCGTGCTGACCGCCGCGCTCGCGGTGGCGGCCACCGCAGGAGCGGCGTCCTTCGCCGCGTCCGCGTCCGCCGCCGTCCCCGCCGCCCCGTCGGGGGCACCCTCGACGACGGGCCCCGCCGTGGACAACCGCTCCTGGCACAGCTTCGTCGACTGGCGGTCCGGCTCCCTCGCCGGGACGCGGCCCGTCGCGGGCCGCCGCCCCGGCCTGGTGATCGGCCGCGCCGAAGGCAGCACCGACTACACCGACCCGCACACGGGGACGACCTCCACCTGGGAGTACGCGAGCTGGACCTCGCCGCTCCACCGCTCGACCGTCCCGGCGGCCGAGGTGATCGCCTCCTGGAACGCGGACACCCCGGCGGGCACCTGGATCCAGACCGAGCTCCAGGGCCGCTATTCGGACGGCTCCTGGACCCCCTGGTACGTGATGGGCCGCTGGGCCGCCGGTGACGGCGACATCCGCCGCACCTCCGTGGACGACCAGACCGACGGCCGCAGCTCCGTATGGACCGACACCTTCTCGGTGGACGACGCGGCGAGCGGGCTGCGGCTGGTCGCGTACCGGCTCCGGCTCACCCTCTACCGCGCCCCCGGCAGCCGCCTGACGCCCACCGTCTGGCGGGTCGGCGCGATGGCCTCCGACGTCCCGGACCGCTTCACCGTCCCGGCCAGCACACCCGGCCTCGCCCGCGAACTGCTGGTGCCCCGCTACTCGCAGAACATCCACGCGGGCCAGTACCCCGAGTACGACAACGGCGGCGAGGCGTGGTGCAGCCCCACCTCCTCGCAGATGATCATCGAGTACTGGGGCCGCCGCCCGACCGCCGAGGACCTCGCCTGGGTCAAGCCGGGCCTGCCCGACCCCCAGGTCTGCCACGCCGCCCGGTTCACCTACGACTACCAGTACGAGGGCTGCGGCAACTGGCCGTTCAACGCCGCGTACGCCGCGACGTACGACGACATGAGCGCCGCGGTGACCCGGCTGGGCTCACTCACGGACCTGGAGACCCTGATCCGGGCGGGCATCCCCGTCATAACGTCGCAGTCCTTCCTCAAGGAGGAGCTCACCGGCGCGGGTTACGGAACGTCCGGCCACCTGATGACCGTGATCGGCTTCACCGGGGACGGCGACGTCATCGCCAACGACCCGGCCTCGCCGAGCAACGAGGCGGTACGCCGGATCTACCGCCGCCGCGAGTGGGAGAACATCTGGCTGCGCACGAAGAGGTACGACGCGAATGGCCAGGTCAGAAGCGGTACGGGCGGGGTGTGCTACCTGTACTGGCCTGCTAAGCCAGCACCGAGCCAGCACCGGGTTCTGAAGTCGTTCGGCCTGCTGTGAGCATGTGCGGCGCCACGGCGGTCTCCACGATCTGACGGCAGCGCTCCTGGCCGTCCTGAGTGAGGTGGCCGTATCGGTCCACCGTGACCTTGATCGAACGATGTCCGAGCCAACGAGACACCTCGTGGATGGACACGCCGTTGGTCAGGGCCACGGTGGTCCATTTGTGGCGCAAGTCGTGCGGGTTGTATGCGGGAAGATTGAGCCGCCTGATGGTGCGGTCCCACGACTTGCGCAGAAGGTCGGGATAAGACAATCCGCCGTTGGCATTGCGGACCGGAAGCCGATCGATGAACGGCTCAAGGGAAGCGGGCACGGGTATGTCGCGCCACTCGCCTTCTTTCCGATGCTTCAGCGGGGCGTACTTCGGCGTGTACTTTCCGGAGGAATCCTTGTAGCGAGTAACCTGCCTCCGGATTCGGAGGGTGCCGTCTTGTATGTCCTCTGGGAAGACTCCCAGAGATTCCCCTATGCGAAGTCCGCAACACGTCATGAGCCATATCGCCGGAGACAGGCGGGGCCCGATCGCCTTGGCGATGGCGGATATCTCGTCGAAACTGGGAAGTTTCCTGTCATCGACAGGAATGACAGGGTTCTCCAGCTTCTCGGCCTGGGCCATGGGATTCGCGGGAATCAGCCTGCGGCGCACAGCATGGGAGAACAGCGCTGAGAGGGCTATGTGCCGGGACTCAATGGTGTTGAGGGCCGCCCCATCCTGGCGCCAACGTGCATACAGGCCCTCGATGTCCGCGACGGTGACCTGCGAGATCATCTTGCTTCCCAGGTGGGGGACCACGTGGAGGCGGACGATGCGCTCGTACGACTCGAGGGTGCCAGCGGAGGCTGACTTCTTCGCGAGCCAGTCGTCCGCGTACCGGCGGAGCGACACCTTGCCGGCGTCGGGGTCAACGTAGATGTTCTCGCGCTTGTCGCCTTCCATCTTGGTGGCGAAGTCGACTGCGTCCTTCTTCCGAGCGAACGACTTCTCCCGCTGGCGTCCGGTGCGTCCGCCTGGCTCCCGGTATCGGACGGTCCACCTCTTGCCCGACGCGGCGGAACCCTTGTCGATGATTTGAGCCAACCTGTTCACCCATCTCTGCTCCCACGGCCGTTGGCCTTTTTTCGGTGTGGGTGGTGTTGTAGTCGATTTTTCCGGCCGCGCCAAATCCCTGGGCGCGTGAAGATTTGGCGCCCACGCCCCCGCGGGTCGAAAAGAGCTTTTTTTGGGTAGGCCGGAATTTTGTGTTAGTACTCCAGCAGGATTTTGCAGTCTGACCTGCGGGTTTCGCTGGGCGGCTGGAGTGTAGCGGGCTGTGGAGTGGTCAGGGGCGGCTTCACGGTGGCCGCCCCTCGATCGTGCGACAACGCCGCAGGTAA
>NZ_JBHVVM010000049.1:0-25071 GCF_042883525.1 Streptomyces sp. NPDC058195 | reverse complement strand
CGACGCTCCGCGTCGGCTCCTTCCTCCGCCTTGCAGCTGCACGCACCAGCCCCCGCTCCCTGATCCAGCCTGATCCAAACGAAAGACCCTAGGTCGTCCCGATCCTGCCCGAGGGGCCGGGCTGGTGGTACGAGTCCAAGTACGACGGTTCTCCAGACATCGAGGCCCGTCTCATCTGGGTGCGCCCCGTCGCTGGCGGCAGTGGCGAGTGCGATGCGTACGCGGCGGCGTACAGGCCGCCCAGACGACCGGGTCTTTTGCAGGCCCAGGCGACGGCCAGGAGCCGCGCGCGGGTGCCCCCGTGTGCCTCCTGGCCATCGCCTGGGCACCTCAGCGGTCGTCCTTCACCAGGTCGCGGGGAGGTGGAGGGGGCTGCGGCTGATGGTGCCGCGCCGCCACACGATGTCGTCGGCGGTGACGGTGAGGCGCAGGGCGGGAAGCCGGTGGGCGAGGCGGTGGAGGGCGAGCTGGAGTTCGGCACGGGCGAGCCAGGTGCCCAGGCAGTAGTGGCGGCCCGCGCCGAAGACGAGCGAGGGCTTCGGCAAGGGGGTGAACAGGTCGTCGTGAGGGTTGCCGGGGAAGGCCGCCGGGTCGCGGTTGGCGGCGACACGGTCGGTCGTGACGAAGTCACCTGCACGGATCGTCATGCCCCCGAGCAGGGTGTCCGCGGTGGCGGCGAGGAGACGGCCGGGGCGTTCCTCATGGTCGTTGAGAGGAATCAGGTGGAGCAGGCGCTCGGTGAGGACTTCGGCGGCCTGCTCGTCGACGGCCAGCCGGGCCCAGGCCGCGGGCTGTTCGGTCAGCAGGTAGAGCAGGGCGTTGCTGAGCATGGTCATCGTGGTGTCGTGACCGCCGACGATCATGGTGGCGATGAGATTGACCAGCGCGGCCTCGGGGATGCCGCCCTCGCTGTCAGCCGCCCGGACGACGGAACTGACCACGTCGTCGCCGGGCGCGCCGCGCCGCTCGGCGATCAGCGCGGCGGCGAATCCGGTCAGTTCGCTTCGGGAGCGGTCGCCCGCTTCCGGCGTGACGGTGGGCCCGGCGAAGGCGTGTTCGGCCCAGTGCAGCAGCCGCTCGACGGGAACGCCGTCCACGGCCAGCAGCCGGTGAATCACCATGCAGGGCAGGGGCAGCGCGAAGCCGGTGACGAGATCGGCGGGCGCCCCCTTCTCGACGAGGCCGTCGAGAAGCTGGTCGACGGTCCCGGCCACCCACGGCCGCAGGTGCTCGACCGAGCGCGGCGTGAAGGCCCGGCCGACAGCACGCCGCAGGCGCAGGTGCGCGTCGCCGTCCTGCTGGCCGATGGCCTCACGGCTGTCCAGCAGGCTGGGGCTGTCGACGACCGGCGGCGTACCGGGAGCATGGACCGGTGAGCGCCCGAAGCGGGGATCGGTGAGGACCTGGTGCACGTCGTCGTACCGGGTGACGAGCCAGACGGGCGTGCCGTCCGGCAGTTCGGTGAGCCGGGGCGGCCCGGGAACCGGGAACTCCACCCGGTGCAGAGGGAGAGTACGGGCGACGGACACGGTGTTTCTCCTGATTCCTGCCACGACGACAGCCCGGAACAGCCGGGCACACCTTCACACCCGACAAACGACAACACCCCGGCCCAGGTCATTCTGGAACTTTCCGGAGGGGGACGTGAGTCCTCGGCACATGCGTGGCAGGCCGTACGCGGGCGTGGCAGGTCTTACGCGGGCGGGTGCGGCCAGGACACCCCGCCCGCGTACGGCCTGCCCCGCCCACCGCGGAATACGGGAACTGGGTCAGCGCACGCGGAGCCCCGGCCGGCCAGGACCGCTGGTTCAGCGGCCGTTCTGGTGCAGCGAGCTCTCAGGGCTGCAGCGCCGTCTTCGCTGGCAACGGCCCTGCCCGCCGGTCAGCACCCACGCCGGTCAGCACCCACGCCCCGACGGCGCCCGCTGAGGCGCGGAGCACTCGCGTGCTGCGCGCCAGGTGTCCGCTCCATCAGCTCCTGGCCGGATCGCCGCAGCCAGTCCGGCCAGGAGGGAAGCCATGTCAGAACTGTGTGACGGGCCATGACGGAAGCCGCTCCGACCGGTCACAGACCGGCCAGTCCTCCGGTCCTGTCCAGCACGGAGCCGAGCGCGTCCACCACGGCGTTGTGCTGCTTCGCACGCGCCGCCCGGTCCGCCGGGACCAGCCGCGCGGCGGCCTGCACGGCATAGGCGTCCGGGTCGCCGAAGGCGGTCCGCGGGTGCTCTCCTGTACCCGCGCAGTGCCCCGTGACGTCCTTGACCGCCTGGAGCACGACGGCCCGGTCCACGCCGGGCTGCATGGCCAGCCGCACCTGGAAACGCGCCATCCACTTCTCGCGGTCCTTCTCCCTCGCCATGTCCGTCTTCTGGTCCTTCTTCGGCACGTGCTCTCCCAGGTGATCGGTGTCCGTCCGTCCTGGGTTGGACGCCGTGGCATCGAAGTGGGTTGCGGGAGACGAGACTCTGGTGATGAGGGCAGCAGGTATGCGCATCGGCGCGCTCCAGTGGCTGGCTCACCGCGGGACTGGTGATCCGGAGTGAGGGGCGGTTCGGCCGAAGCCCTGGCAAGGCGACGAAGAGGTGTGGGCGATGCACGCCGCGCTGCGGAGAACTCAATTGTGTCGACAGCGCCTCTCCGTACCCGGCACAGTGGTCACCTGTGACGAGCAGTGAACTGTGGACCCGCGCGACCGCCGACCGCTACGACGCCGAGGAAGCCGAAGCGTCCTCGGCCGCCGTTCTCGGTCCGGCCCTCGCCTTCCTCGCGGAGCTCGCCGGAGACGGCCGGGCGCTGGAGTTCGCCATCGGGACCGGACGTGTGGGAGTCCCGCTCCGGGAACGCGGCGTGCCGGTGGTGGGCATCGAACTGTCCGAGCACATGGCAGCGGTGCTGCGGCGCAAGACCGATGAAGGCACCCTCCCGGTAGTCATCGGGGACATGGCCACCACCGTCGTTCCCGGCGGGTTCACCCTGGTCTACCTCGTCTACAACACCCTCACGAACCTGCTCACGCAGGACGAGCAGGTCGAGTGCTTCCGCAACGCCGCCCGGCATCTGGAGCCCGGCGGCCGGTTCGTCATCGAGCTCGGTGTACCGCCGCTGCGGCTCCTGCCCCCCGGCCAGGTCGCGGTGCCGTTCGACGTCTCCCAGCAGCATCTCGGCTTCGACACGTTCGACCTGGCCGAGCAGATGCTCGTCTCGCACCACTTCACCCGCGACGGCGACGACGGCCACTACCGCCGCGAGAACTCCCGGCACCGGTACGCCTG
This sequence comes from Streptomyces sp. NPDC058195, assembly GCF_042883525.1. Classification (NCBI taxonomy): domain Bacteria; kingdom Bacillati; phylum Actinomycetota; class Actinomycetes; order Kitasatosporales; family Streptomycetaceae; genus Streptomyces; species Streptomyces sp. NPDC058195. Next base: position 21,799 of record NZ_JBHVVM010000049.1, on the reverse strand, counting down.
GCCGGCGGAGCTCGACCTGATGGCGCGGATCGCCGGGCTTGAGCTGGAACGTCGCCTTGCCGACTGGGACGGGTCTCCGTTCACCCAGGACTCCGCGAAGCATGTCTCCGTGTGGCGCAAGCCAGCCTGAGGCCGGCCACCGGGCCGTCAGCATGGCGGGCGTCATGGCGAAGCCCGCGCAGCGGGTCGGCCGTGGCCGCCACCGGACAGCCGTCCTGCTGCAGGGCGCGGGTCACCCGGCCCGGCTGGAGGCATCGGTGAACGCCTCCCGGGGCCGAGGGCCAGGGGCTCTCTCCCGCTGGCCATGTCACCCCCGAAGGCGCGGTTCTTCCGGCCTTCCGGCGCTCTTCACAGCGGTCCACCAGACCAGCACCGCGCACGCGAACGCCGCTGCCGCGAACACCAGCGGGCGCGCGAGGGCGTCTTCCCGCGCACTGCCCAGCACCGCGCCGATCGCGGCGACGGCCAGGGCCACGGCCGACAGCGCACCGGGACGCGCGCCGGCCGCCGGCCGGGAGGGCCGCGCGGTGAGCGGCATGGTGGACTGCGCGGCGGGCGGCAGCAGCCGGGTCGCCAGGGCGTGGCAGGCGCAGGCCAGCAGCGTCGCGCCGAGCGCGTCGCTCGGCCGGTGCCAGTAGAGGGCCTGGACGCCGCCAGCGGTGACCGCGAGCCACAGGGCACCGGCGCCGACGACGTACGGACGGGTGCGCGGGGACGCGACGAGCGCGGCACCGAGGGCCAGCCCCGCGGCGATGGCGACATGCCCGCTCGGGAAGCTCACCTCGGTGAGATGGCCCGGCGCGTGCACCAGATCGGGACGCGGCAGCACGGACCTCAGGGCTTCCGCCCCCACGAGCGAGACCACGACGACGCCGACCGCCGCACAGCCTTCGCGCCACTTGCGGCGTACGAGGGCGACCACGGCGATCAGCGCGATCCCGGCGGCGATGGTCGCGTACTCGGCGGTCAGCGGGGGCAGGCCCACCGACTCGTTCACGGCGAGGACGCGGGCCTGGTCGGCGTAGCCGACGACCAGGGAGTTCTCCGCCCTCTGTCCGGCCGGTGTACACACGGCCAGCAGGTAGACCGCCGCGAACGCCGCGAGAAACACCACGGCCGCCGTCGGCGGTGTCCGGCGCGCCCGGCGGGGCGAAGGCTCCTCCACTCCCCTCGCAAGGCCGCGTACATCCGGACGGTACTGCGATTCGCTCGTCATCTCGTTCCTGTGTTCCTGGATCTGTGCAGGGGGCGTACGCGCGGCTTCCACGCCGCTACCGGAGGCGGCTGCCACCGCGCCTGTCCCACGCGGTGACAGCCAGCACCGGGGCCGTGGCGGACAGGACGAGGACGACGGACGCGAGCGGCAGATGCCGGATGTCCAGGGGGATCGACCCGCTCAGCATCGCGTGGGCCCGGACGACCGCGAACGCGGCAACGGGGACCGACCACCGGTAGTCGCCGGTGACGGCCGTCGCCCACCACGCGGTGAGCAGCGCGGCGGCTTCGAGGACGAACTGGCCCCGCTGGAACCACGGATCGTTCGAGACGAGATGCAGGCCCCCGGCAAGGAACAGGGCGCCCGCGAGCGGGACGAGCCAGCAGCAGGAGCGGCGGCGCAGCCGGCCGGGCCGGCTCGCCGCCAGCGCCGCGCAGGCGACGAACAGCGTCGCCGACAGAACCAGGTCGCTGACCAGGATCGGCGCGGCCAGCCCGTAGTAGCCCGTGCCCACCACGCCCTCGCTGTCGAAGAACGCCGAACTCCCCAGCGCGGCACCGCTGCAGACCATCGCCGCCGACGCCGGGAGCGCGATCCACGGCTTGCCTCGCAGCAGCGCGACCACGCAGACCAGCGGGAGCAGGCCGTACGGCAGCATCCGGGTACGGGTGCCCGGCCCCTGCGCCCAGGGGTACCAGCCCGCGTGGTGGAAGCCGATGGCCCGGCCGCCCGGGTCGACCCGCAGCGCCCAGTCCCACACGTCCTGCAGATACGGCACGAGTGCCAGCGCGGCGAGGACGAGGGCGGCCAGGTGGATACCGTCCAGCCACCATGGGCGGGCCGGGTCGTCGCAGACGGCCCGCACCCGCGCCCGCGCCCCGCCGCGCAGCAGGGCGGCGACCTCGCGCGGCGGCGGCCAGGCGCGGCCGGGGTACGCCTCAGCCAGGCAGGCCAGCAGTTCGGCCCCGGACCGCTCGCGGTGGCTCCTGGGGTACGTGGCGAGCAGCAGGCGGTTCACGGGTGGGCCGCCCCGAGGCTGCCCAGACGTCCGGTGACCACGGCGGCCGCCTGCCGCATCCGCTGCGCCTCCTGCGCGAGCGTGCGGGTGCCGTCCTGGGTGAGCCGGTAGTACCGGCGCGGCCGTCCGTCCACGACCTCCTCGCGGTCGGCGGCCACCAGTCCGGACCGCTCCATCCGTTCCAGCGCCCCGTACAGGGTGCCGACGGCGAGCTTGAGCCGGCCGTCGGTGGCCTGCTCGGTGGCCTTGATGATGCCGTAGCCGTGCAGCGGCCCGTCGAGAAGGGCCGCGAGGATGAAGTACTGCGGCTCGGTCAGGGCCGGCTGACGTTTTCTCATAGCCGCACCATATATCGACCGTCGAAGTATGTGACGATGGCGGCGGACCGGCCCTGGGGCACTCCGCGAGGGGACGCCGTCACACCTCGGCCCACTCCAGCGCCGGGCCGCTGTTGTGCGCCCTGGTGTTCCGCCGCCGCCAGCGGGTGCCTGCGTCGAACCCGCCCGACTCCCCCGCTAACCCCCACTCGTGCCGCCGGTGACCCCGGTTCGGTTTTCTCCCGGCGCCAAGGCTCACCTTTCGGTGGGGCCGCTCAGTCTTCGCTGAGACAGGTCACGAGGAGGGCCACGCGGCGCTGGTCGATGGGGCATCACCAGGAGAGCGCGCTTCGTACGCGTAATGTACGTGCAACGTACGGTTCGCGGGATAGGGTTCAGTCAGGAGGTGTTCCATGTCCGAGTTGTTCGATGCGGTAGACGCTCTGCTCGCGTCCCGCGCGGTCCTGCCGCCGCCGACGGAGCGCAAGCGGCTGCGTACCGCCCACGGTCTGACGATCGATGAGGTGTCGGGCGCGCTGGGGGTGCGCCGGGCCACGGTGTCCGCCTGGGAGTCCGGCAAGACCGAGCCCCGCCCGCCGGAGCGCGACGCGTACGCCCGGCTGCTGGACGGACTCGCGAAGCTCTACCCGGCCCCGGTGCCCGCCACGTGCACCAGCGCCCCGGACCCGACAAAAGCCCGGTCTTTGCCCACGGGCGAGGCATCCCAGGCCCCGGCCATGACCGCAACCGAGAACACCCAGACCCCCGCCCCGGCTCCCGTCACCGCTGCTCAGGCCGCCGCGCCCCGCCCGGCGCGCACCACCAGGCCGACGTCTACGTCGCGCCGCCCGGCGGCGAAGAGGGCGGCCCCGGCCGGAACCCCGGCGGGCGGCACCGACCCGCGGTTCGAGAACGGCCCGCTGGCGGTCCTGGACGTCGAGAACGACGGCACGGTGTTGGCGTACTGCACCGGCGGCCTGGTCCTGGACGTCCCCGCCAAGTCCCTGCCGTCCCTGGCCGACTGGACGCTCAAGGAGGCGAAGCTTGGTCAGCCAAGGCTCGCCGGCCCCGGCAAGGACGGCGACCCGCTGCTCGTGCTCACCGAGGCCGCGCTGGCGCGTTACGGCCTCCCGGCTGCCCTCACGGAGGAGGAGCGGCTCGCCGGGCGCCTGCCGGAGGGCCACAAGGCCATCAAGCAGCTGGTCCGCGCGGAGTGGAAGCTGACCAAGCGCGGGTTCGGGCCGTGGGCGCGCGTCTACCGCCCGGCGACCGGTTCGGAGCGGGCCTGCGTGCAGCTGTGCATCCCGTCCTGGAACGCGCTGGACACCCGGCACTGGGGAGAGGCCGGACACCTCCCGCCAGCCGAACTCGCCCGCGTCCTGGGCGCGTACGCCTCCCGGGTCATGACGCCGCGCGGCTCCGCCGCCGTGACCGGCCTGGAGCTGATGACCGCGCTGCACCCGGCGACCCGCGCCTCCGAGCCGGACGCCGACGGCAAACGGCACTCCGAACACAACCCCGGCTCGCTGGGCAAGGACGCCATCGACCCGGTGAACTGGCCGCCGTGCGAGGTTCCCGACGGCCACCCGGTCCTCAGGGACTTGCCGCGGTTCCACGTGCGCGGACCGGCGGAGAAGCTGTTCGAGGAGGCGTACGACTGGGCGCGGCCGATGACCGACGACGAATGCATGCGCCGCCACCTGGTCGGCATCGACGTCAACATGGCCTTCGCCGCTGGAGCGAACGGCCTGAACGTCGGCCTCGGCGAGGCGACGCACGTCATGAACCCGCTGTTCGACCCGAAGCTGCCCGGCTCCTGGCTGGTTGACCTGTCCCACATCGACCTGTCGAAGGTGAAGGCCGGCAAGGACAAGTGGGCGGAGCTGGACGGCAGCCTGCTGCCGAGCCCGTTCACGCCGAAGGGCGAGACTCCGACCGGACCGGCCTGGTACGCGACGCCCACCGTCGCCTACGCGGTGGAGTTGGGCTACGAGGTGCGCCCGGCCGAGGCGTGGGTGCGGTACGAGAGCGGCCGGTACCTGGACGGCTGGTACAACCGGTTGCGCGACGCCTACCTCGCCACGATGGCCGACCTCGGCGTCGACGCCGACCTGTCGCCCGAGGACTTCCTCGCGGCCATGGACGGCCACAAGGCCCGCGATCCGGAGCTGGCGATCGTCGTCTCGGCGGTCAAGGCGACAGTGAAGGGCGGCCTGGGCAAGCTGCGCGAGCGGTCCCGGGGCGAGGGCTGGCGGCCGGGCGAGCCGTGGCGGGCCCTGTCCCGTCCGACGTGGCGGCCGGACATCCGGGCGGCGGTCATCTCCCGCACCCGCATCAACCTCCACCGCAAGATCGTCAAGCACGCGGCGTTCACCGGCCAGTACCCCGTCGCGGTCCTGTCCGACTGCGTCGTCTACGCCGCGGACGGACCGGGCCCGCTGGACTTCCTGCCCTACCGGGAAGGCAAGCCGCTGCCCGGCGGCTTCAAGCTCGGCGTCAACCCCGGCCTGGTCAAGCACGAGGGCACCCAGACCGTCCTGTGGGGCGAGGAGGTCCGCGACCAGTTCGACGCGCCGGAGCTCAATCTGGCCCGGTACATCAAGGACGGCACCGTCACCGACTCCGACAACGGCGAGTAGGGGAGCGCGATGGCCAAGGAGTTCGGGGAAGGTCTGGACAACGCGGTGCAGAAGGCGTTCACCCGCCCGGCGCCCAAGTCCGCGGGCCCTCAGATGCGGTATCTCGTCAAGCAGCTCGGGGGAACCAAACCGGTCGCCCAGATGCTGCGGGTCTCCCAGCGCACCGTCGAGCGGTACGTGAAGGACCAGATCAAAAGGCCCCGCCCGGACCTCGCCGCCCGCATGGACCGCGAGGTCAAGGCCCGGTGGCAGCCGCAGATCCGGGCCAAGGCCCGCCAGAAGGCCGCGACGACCGACGGCATCGTCATCGACGTCCACGCCCGCATGGGCTACACCGCACCCATCGGGTCGACGGACCAGGACCGCATCCGGCACCTCACCGTCGCCCTGCCCCCGCAGCACGCCGGCCGCCTCCTCGACGCCCAGCAGCAGGGCGCGGACGAGGACCGGCTGCGCGAGCTGGCCGCCGACGCCCTTCGCGAGGTGTACTTCCAGGACAGCGGCCGCCGCGCCGGCTCCCTGGAAGAGGTGCACATCAACGACGTGATGAGCCTTGAGTTCGAGCTGTAGCAGCCATACCCCAAACAGCTTGCGGGCCCCGGACCGTCCTGGTCCGGGGCCCGCTCGCATAACGTGCTGATTCTCCGCACCCTCATTACCGGGATGAAGACGCGCGCGGCGACGTCCTCCGGCTCCATCGGAGCGAGCGGTGCGGTGACGGTTTTCTCGGGCATGACGAGCTTGTCCCGGGTCTGGCGTCGGCGGGCGGCCGTCGCTGCTGCGGTTTGGCCGGGGGAGGAGGTCACGATGCCTCCGCGTCATCGTCGCCGTGGCGGACGCCGGTGTCCCCGTGGTTCTCGTGGCGGGCGAGCTCGTGTGCGCGGCCATCGACCTCACCCGCAAATCCACCCCGGCCGAAGGCGGCTTCCGCACCTTCCCACCCGTCGTCGACGGCGACGCCTGCCCCTGGAACATGGACTGCCGGCCGTACAGAGATGTGCCGCTGGTCTGGGCCGGGCCAACGAGAATCGTTGGAGGCCCCGGTGCCTGCACCTCCCCGGAATTCGGCAAGTCAGCCGGACGAAACCACGGACGACACCGACTGGCACGCCTGCATCGACGGCCCCGCCCAGGGCCCGCTCGGCTACTGCACCGGCACCGATGCCCCGTTCACGGCGACGGCCGAGAAGACCAACGCATAGCTGAGGCACGAGCCGAGCAGGACGATCCCGGCCCGGAGAGTGCCTCCCAAGGCCGTCGAGACCTGCTGCTGGCTCTGTTCACGTCGCAGAGCAGCGCTTCGACAGCAGTGGAACTCGTGAACAAAGCCAGCCGCCAGGCCGACGCCTCCCACGCGGCCGCACTGCACCGGACCCGCGGAACGCGCGGCAAGGGAGGCCGGGAGGGCAGCTGCGGTCCCACAGCCGACACCGCTGGGCAGGACCGCATGGGGAGGGAAGAGCGCCACCAGCACCTGCGACGAGTTCGGTCTCCGGCGCGTGACGCGCCACTGACACACCCCAGTTGCTGGGCATCCGGTTACCCGGCGGCGGCTCCCGATACGCGAGCCCTCCCGGGAGCCGACTGCTTCCTGCGCAGGGATGGCACTGCCCAGCGGACCGTGTCGTAGCCCTCGGCATCGCACCACCCGGACCAGAGCACAATGGCCAGTTGCTCCCATGCGAACCTCCGCTCGGACAGCCAGTTGTCCGGCACCGGCTCGGAGGGATAGCCGACCTCCCACTGGAAGGGCCCACGGAGCGTTCCAGTCGCGGGTCCAGGGCCATGGCAAGCGCCGTAGCCGCAGCGGCGTGGCCGTCGGCAACCGGCTCCTTCCAGGCGTGCGTCCAGGAACGCGGCAATGGCGGCGAAGTCCTCCGGGATGAGTTGGCCGACAGCGAGCGCCGGGGTGGTGACCATCCCCGTGAAGATCGTTTCCGCGAGTGAGGACCACTCGGTGCAGGTCACGGCCCCGAATGCCTTCCTGGGATACTTGTTGAAGGCGGTCGCGAGGCACCGATAGACGGTGGCACGGTGCTGTCGGCGCGTATGCGTTTTCTGATACGCGGACGATATGTGCCCGCTCGTAACATCGAGAGTATGCGTGTGTTGATCGTCGAGGACGAACCCTATATGGCGGAAGCCATCCGCGATGGCCTGCGCCTGGAAGCGATCGCGGCCGACCTCGCGGGCGACGGCGACAGCGCCCTGGAAATGCTGAGCATCAACAGATACGACATCGCCGTCCTTGACCGCGATATCCCCGGCCCTTCCGGTGACGAGATCGCCAAACGCATCGTCGCCTCGGGCAGCGGCATGCCGATCCTCATGCTGACCGCGGCCGACCGCCTCGACGACAAGGCTTCCGGCTTCGGACTCGGCGCCGACGACTACCTCACGAAACCGTTCGAACTGCAGGAACTCGTCCTCAGGCTCCGGGCACTCGACCGCAGGCGTGCCCACAGCCGGCCTCCGGTCCGTGAGATCGCAGGGCTGCGGCTTGACCCGTTCCGACGCGAGGTCTACCGGGACGGCCGCTACGTCGCGCTGACACGCAAGCAGTTCGCCGTACTCGAGGTCATCATCGCCGCCGAGGGCGGTGTCGTCAGCGCCGAGGAACTTCTGGAGCGCGCGTGGGATGAGAACGCCGATCCGTTCACCAACGCTGTCCGGATCACCGTCTCAGCACTGCGCAAGCGTCTCGGTGAGCCATGGATTATCGCCACGGTCTCCGGCGTCGGCTACCGAATCGACGCACAGCCGCAGGCCGGAGACGTGGGAGAAAACCATGGATAGAGCGCCTGGATTGAGTGTCCGCCTCAAGCTCACCCTCAGCTACGCCGGATTCCTCATGCTCGCCGGTGCGTTGGCGCTCGCCGTCACAGGAGTGTTCCTCCTGCAACAGGGGTGGTTGCAGACCAACGAAGAAGGGGCATGGAAAAGTAACCCGGTCATCGACTTCGTGCAGGGTTTCGCACCAACGGCAGCCGCAGTAATGGTGTCCCTCCTCGTATTCGGCCTCCTGGGAGGATGGATCCTCGCCGGTCGTATGCTCGCCCCCCTGGCGCGCATCACCAACGCCACCCGCACGGCCGCTACGGGATCGCTCTCGCACCGTATCCAGATGACGGGCCGCCAGGACGAGTTCCGCGAGCTTGCCGACGCCTTCGACGCGATGCTCGCACGGCTTGAAGCACACGTCGCCGAGCAGCAGAGATTCGCGGCAAACGCCTCGCACGAACTACGCACTCCGCTGGCCATCTCGAAGTCACTCCTCGACGTGGCCCGCACCGATCCATCACACGACACCGGCGAAGTCCTCAACCGCCTCCAAGCTGTCAACACCCGAGCGATCGACCTCACTGAAGCGTTGCTCTTGCTCAGCCAAGCCAACCAGCGATCCTTCACCCGAGAACAGGTCGACCTGTCCCTCATGGCGGAAGAAGCCACCGAAACGCTGCTCCCCCTCGCGGAAAGGAACGGCGTTACCATCGAGACCCGCGGCGACATCACCCCCGCGAGCGGATCGCCGGCGCTCCTGCTGCAACTGACCATGAACCTCGTGCACAACGCGATCGTCCACAATCTGTCTGAACAGGGCAGGGTGTGGGTCACCACCGGAGTCCATTCCGGCACCGTGATACTCACGGTTGAAAACACCGGCGAGAAACTGCCTCCACGCCTGGTCTCGACGCTCACCGAACCATTCCAGAGGGGCACCGAGCGCATCCACGCCAACCAGACGGGCGTCGGCCTCGGCTTGGCCATCGTCACAACCATCGCTCGCGCACACGACGGCACCCTCACCCTCACCCCGCGCGACACCGGCGGCTTGCGCATCACGGTGGAACTGCCCGCACGCACGTCCCCGCGGTCGTGATACGCGCCCCGTCGGCCATGCGGGTGGCGCGGCCGTGTCGACGCACGCCAGGATCTGCCGAATGTCCCACGCGTGCTGCGCGGCATCGTGAGCATTCTTGTTCGCCACGTCCTCAGCGCGCAGGCTGTCCGTGCCGTGGCTGACGTGCCCGTTCCATCCTTCCGGATGCGCTCGTCGCCCCGGCGTCTCGACCTGGTCCATGGTGTCGTCCGGCGTCAGGGGGCGGCATGGACGCGCGGCGTCTCACACTCGACACTGAAGCAACCGCCCTCCGCACCCGGCGAGCGCGCAGGCGCGCGCCTCCAGCTGTAGGACGTACTCAGTGACGCGTGGCAGGGTCACGAGATCGACGTCGGAAGGGGTGAGGCCTGCGGCGCGAACTTGTCGGGTTCGTGCCGGTACACCGCACGCCTACTCTCCGGCACCGGGTCGGCCCCGGTGAGCGGGGCGCGGCGCTCCACCTGCGCCCAGAGGTCCGGCACGGCGACGTTGAGCACCAGCTCGGGCGTACGGCGAGGTTGCACGGCGTCCGGCTCGCATCGCCAAGGCCAAGGACCACGTTCTGGCCCAGGACCCAAGCGGAGGAGATCGGGGCGATGTTAGCGGTTTCGTCGTCGTTCTCGGTGGTCAACAGGACCACGGGCATGCCGAAGTACAGGATGCTCTCGGCCGGATCGCACGGTGGGTTTCGTGCCTCGTAGGCCAGGACGCTGAGATCAGGGCCCCTCGGCAGGCGTCGAAGCGCCACCCGCCGACTATGGCCGGGTGACCAGCACCGACACCTTCACGAGAGGCCCTAGTCTCCTTGGGTGCCCTCCCGGCGGACCGCACCAACGCCGCCATATACCTAGCGCTCGACGGCCACGCCAGGACGGCAGCCGGCATGGCCCGGCTTGCCGGGGTGGCGCCGTCCATCGCGAACAGCCACCGCGACCGGCTGGTGGCCTGCTCGGCGAACACCGCGCGGGCCGGCAAAGCGGGCCGACAACGTATCGGCAGCGTATCGAAAACTGCATACGCATCGGCAACACTCCGTTCCCTTGAATGGAGGCATGACATACAGCGAACCAGTGGGAATCACCGCTTTCGGATGCGGGCGGGACGAAGCCGCACGGTTCCGGGAGCTGGCACCCCGATTCGGAGTGACGCCGACAGTCACAGAATCTGCGGTGTCGGAAAACAACGTCCACCTGGCATCCGGAAACCGGTGCATCAGCGTCGGACATAAGACCCGGATCACCCCGGCGACAATTCGTGCGCTGAGCCGAGCCGGCGTCTCCTACATCTCCACAAGAAGCATCGGGTACGACCATATCGACGTGGATTATGCGGGCCGCGTCGGTATTTCTGTCGGGAACGTCTATTATTCCCCCGACAGTGTCGCCGACTACACGGTGATGATGCTGCTGATGGCGGTGCGCCACGCCAAGTCGACTGTCCGCCGTGCAGATGTGCACGACTACCGGCTGCACGACGTACAGGGGAAAGATCTGCGCGACCTGACCGTCGGCGTGGTCGGAACGGGGCGCATCGGCACGGCCGTCATGGAAAGGCTCCGCGTCTTCGGATGCCGGATATTAGCGTACGGAAATCGTGCCGGTGAATCCGGTGAATCCGGTGATCCCGGCGGTGAGGTGTCGCTCGATGAATTGCTGAGGTCGAGCGACGTTGTCACGCTCCATGCGCCGCTCAACGCCGAGACGCACCACCTCCTCGACCGTGAACGCATCCAGCGGATGAAACCCGGCGCGTTCGTGGTCAATACCGGGCGCGGTGCCCTCATCGACACCACCGCGCTGGTCGCGGCGCTGGAGGACGGGCGCCTGGGCGGTGTCGCCCTCGACGTCGTCGAGGGCGAGGAAGGCGTGTTCTACGCCGACCGGCGGAACGCACCCATCGACAGCAAGCCACTGCTGCGGCTGCAGGAGATGCCGAATGCGTTCATCAGTCCGCACACCGCGTATTACACGGACCGCGCCCTGAGCGACATGGTCGAGAACTCGATCGCCAACTGCCTGGAATTCGAAAGCAGGAATCAGCATGTCTGAGGCCAAGCTTCAGTTAGGAATCCTCTTCGGCGGCTGCTCGGAGGAATACCTCATCTCTATCAAGTCCGCGCAGGAGATCGCGCGGAACCTCGACCTGGATAGATATGAGCCGTACTTCATCGGGATCACGCGCAACGGTGCCTGGAAACTCTGCGAGGGCCCCGCCGCGGACTGGGAGAGCGGCGCATACCGGACCGCCGTGCTGTCCCCGGACCGCGGCGTGCGCGGACTGCTCGTCCTCGACCAGGGGAAGTACGAGACGATCGGCCTGGATGTCGTGGTGCCCGTCCTGCACGGCAAGCTCGGGGAGGACGGCGCGGTCCAGGGCCTGCTCGAGCTGTCCGGAATCCCGTACGTGGGCTGTGACGTCCAGAGTTCCGTGCTGGGCATGGACAAGTCCCTCGCCTATGTTGTCGCCGCTGGCGCCGGAATTGCCACGCCGAATTTCTGGACGGTCGCGGAGGGCGAGAGCATCGACGCCGATCGGCTCACCTATCCCGTCTTCGTGAAGCCGGCCCGCTCGGGATCGTCCTTCGGGGTCAGCAAGGTGGCGAACGCGGAAGAACTGCCGGCCGCGCTGGACGTCGCCCGGCGGTACGACACGAAAGTCCTGGTCGAGGAGGCAGTCGTCGGCAGCGAGGTTGGATGCGCCATCCTGGGCGGCGGAACGGACCTGACCGCGGGAGAAGTCGACCGCATCGCCCTGTCCCACGGATTTTTCCGGATTCACCAGGAGGACGAACCCGAGACCGGCTCCGACAATTCGACACCGATCGTCCCCGCCGATATTCCGGCTGAATCCCGGGCACGCGTCCAGGAAGTGGCGAAGGCCGTCTACCGCGCCCTGGGCTGCGGCGGACTCGCCCGCGTGGACCTGTTCCTCAAGGACGACGGACAGGTCGTCCTCAACGAGGTCAATACATTCCCCGGCATGACCTCGTACAGCCGATATCCGAGGATGATGGCCGCCGCCGGGTTTCCGCTGCCCGAAGTGATCGACCGCCTGGTGACCGGGACGCTCGCCCGGCCCCTGACTCCGACGGAGCAGGCCGATGCGTAACGACTTCGTCTTCATAGACGATTTCATACCCGGGATCCGCTGGGACGCCAAGTACGCCACCTGGGACAACTTCACCGGAAAACCGGTCAACGGATACCTGGCCAATCGCATCGTCGGCACTAGGGCCTTGTGTGCGGCACTGCAGAGCGTGCGAGAAGAGGCGGCCTCGCACGGATTCGGCCTCCTTCTCTGGGATGGCTACCGCCCGCAACGTGCCGTGGATTCTTTCCTGCGCTGGTCGGAGCAGCCGGAGGACGGCCGCACCAAACACCGCCACTACCCCAGTATCGACCGGCCCGAGATGTTCGAGAACGGATACGTGGCCGCCAAGTCGGGCCACAGCCGCGGCAGTACCGTCGACCTGACGCTGTACCACCTGGACAGCGGCGGCCTCGCTGCCATGGACGGCGACCACGACCTGATGGACCCGATCTCGCACCACGGAGCGGAAGGAATCTCGCGCGCCGCGGCGGACAACCGCAGGCGTCTCCGCTCCATCATGGAGACCAGCGGATTCAGCTCCTACGCGTGCGAATGGTGGCATTACACGCTCAAGGACGAGCCCTACCCGGACACCTATTTCGACTTCCCCATCACACAGGTGAGCCTGGGATGAATACGGCGAGGCTCCGGTGGTCCGGCCGGAGCCTCGCCGTCCCCGGACGCCGAACGGAGAAAGCGAGCCCCCCAGAGCCCACCACCTATCGCTGGCATATCGAGAACCGCATACGCGCCGACAACACCCCGCCGCCTTCCCTGGAGCCATGACTCAGAGCCAGCCATCCCCCGCCCCGCACCCCCTCTCCCTCGCCGAGATCGCCGCGCTCGTCGGCGGCCGGGTCTCAGGTGACGCGACCGTCACAGTGAGTGCGCCAGCCGTACTCGACAGCAGGCACGGCGAACCGGGCGGTCTCTTCGTCGCCATGGTCGGTGAGCGCGTCGACGGCCACGACTACGCTGGCCACACCCGTGCGACCGCCGTGCTCGGTTCACGGCCGACACCCCTCCCCACAGTCGTCGTCGACGACGTACCGGCCGCACTGCAGACACTCGCCGCCCACGCCGTGGCCCGGCTGCGCGAGCGGCTGACCGTCGTCGCGGTGACGGGCTCGCAGGGCAAGACCAGCACCAAGGACCTGCTGTCTGCGGTCCTTTCGGGCGCCGGGCCGACCGTCGCCACACACGGTTCGTACAACAACGAACTCGGCGTGCCCCTGACCATGCTGCGCGCCGACACGCACACCCACTTTCTCGCCCTCGAAATGGGCGCCCGCCACCTCGGCGACATAGCCCACCTCACCGGCTTGGTCGCACCCGACATCGCGGTCGTGCTCAACGTCGGCCAGGCCCACATCGGGGAGTTCGGCTCGCGCGAGGCCATCGCAAGGACCAAGGGCGAACTCGTGCGCGGCCTCGCACCCGGCGCCACCGCCGTCCTCAGCGCCGACGACCCCCGCGTCGTCGCGATGCGCGCGCTGACCGACGGACCGGTCCTGACCTTCGGCCGCGCCGAACACGCCGACGTGCGTGTCCAGGACCTGGTCCTCGACCGCCTGGGCCGGGCGGCCTTCACGCTGCGCACCTCCGGCGCCTCGGCCCGTGTCGCGCTGCCATTCGCAGGCGCCCACCAGGCACTCAACGCGGCAGCCGCCGCCGCGGCGGGACTCGTGGCTGGCATCCCCCTGCTCACCTCGGCGGTGGCCCTCAGCACCGCCTCGCTGTCCAGGTGGCGCATGGAGCGCCGCACCCTGGCCTGCGGCGCGACCCTGCTCAACGACTCCTACAACGCCAACCCCGACTCCACCCGAGCCGCCCTGGACACGCTCGCCGCGATCGCGGGCCGGCGCCGCATCGCCGTACTCGGCGCGATGCTCGAACTTGGCGCCGACAGCGAGACCGAACACCGGGCAGTGGGCGAGTACGCAGCCGCACGCGCCGACCTGGTGGCCGTCATCGGCGAAACCGCCCGTCCCGTCGCCGACGCCGCGGGGGAGCGGGCAGTCGCGTTCACCGACAACCAAGCAGCCGCCGCCTGGCTGCGCGAGAGCCTCACCAGCGGCGACGTCGTCCTCGTCAAGGCGTCGCGCGGCGCCCGCCTCGACGAGGTGGCTGCCGCACTCGGGTAACCGTGCGGCGCGGGCTCAGCGCCTGCGCCGACGCATATACAGGTCGAAGGCGCGGTAGACCAGCGGTCGCAGCGGCAGATCCCATTCCCCGACGTACCGCACCGCCCGCCCCCCGGTGCCGACCTTGAACCGGATCAGGCCCACATGCGGATCAGCGGCGTCGAGCGTCGGCGTGATGCCCCGCAGGTCGTACACGTCGCAGCCCGCCGCCAGGGCGTCACGGATCATCGCCCACTGGCACGCGTTGGAACCCCGCACCTCACGTTTGGCCGTCGAGGAGGCACCGTACGAGTACCAGGCGTGTCCGCCGACCCGCACCAGGATCGTCGCGGCCACCAACTCGCTCTCGTGGCGTGCCAGATAGAGCGCGATCCGCCCGGGATCCTCGGCGCTCAACTCCGCGAACATCGTCTCGAAGTACGCCAGCTGCCGCGGCGTGAATCCATCGCGTGCGGCGGTTTCCACGTAGAGCTCGTGGAACGCCGCGAGGTCCGACGCGGCACCGACAGTGACCTCGACCCCCGCCTTCGCGGCCTTCTTGATGTTGCGGCGCCACTGCTGGTTCATGGCCTTCAGGACGTCGTCCTCGGACCTTCCCACCAGCGGCACCTCATACGTGAACTGCGGCTGCCCAGCCCCGAAGCCGTCCTCAGGGCTCTGCGGCAGCCAGCCGGCCGCCCGGAGCCGTCGGCTCACCCCGGCACCAGCCGGATCAACGTGCCCGTCGGGGAGTCTGGTGAGCCGACGCACCCCCGGATCGGCCACGCCGTCCTTGACCTGCACCGCATCCCAGGTGTGCGTCCGCACCGGCGGGCACAGCCGGATCGCGAACGCGCCACGGGCCTTGAGATATGCCGCCAGCGGGTCGAGCCACGCACCGATGTCCCCGGACCAGTCGATGTCAGGACCCCACGGCACATACGCAAGCGTGAACCGCGACAGCCCCGGCACCGGCCGGTGAAGGACAAGCCCCGCCCCCACAAGCCGCCCGCCGTCGAACCAACCGAGCGACTCACTGCGCCACTCCGTCTTCACCCGCCCCCATGCCGGGGTCTGCGCAAAGTTCACCGACCGCCGCGCCCGCACGAAGGCCAGGTGCTCGGCGTCGCTGACCGGCGCGACGGTCAGCGTCACAGAGGGGGACAGGGGTGCTGGTTCGCGGTAGGACATGGCGCCAGTCAATTCGGCCCTGTGTTGCCAGTGCGTATCCGCTTTTCAATACGCTGACGATATGCGCCGCTCGGGCGCTCCGCGCCTGTCACAGATCGTGCTGCTCACCGGTCCGGCGCCACAGCCGCGCGCACCGAACCGCCCAGGCCGGACACGGCCCCGGCCACCGCGTGCCTGGCACCCGACCCCGCCGACCAGCTCACCGCGAAGGAGCTGACCGCCGCATGGTGACCCTGCGCGCACTGGCCCCCGGCGCCGCCCCCGACCTCACCCGCATCCACAGCGGCGCGTCCCTGGTGCCTCCGCAGGATGGCGAACTGCCGGAGGGGCAGGCGCGTTGCGCCGCCGGACTGATCGCCTTGGACGACAGACTTCGCGCCGTGCCGTTGAGGAAGAGCAGCGGTAGCGCGTGCCCCCGTCGGACAGGAGGGAGTCACAGGGCGTTCCAGCGCTCGTTGCCGTCCAGGCCGCAGACACGAGCAGCCCGAGAAGCCACACCGCGGACCCGGACAGGGCACCGAGGAGCGGCACCAGGAAGGCCACCGACAGCACGCCGATCACCACCTCCGCGTTGCGCGGCGGCTCGGCGACCTCGACGTCCCGTGCCCCGTTGTCAGCCGCAGAAGTCCGCGCATCTGTCTGTACGTCAGGCAGGTCCGGCCGTCGGCGAGCCGCGCCCCGCCGGGGCCCGTACCGGTGGCGGCCACTGGGTCACCCGTCCCGATACGCGGAGGACGGCGGGCGGGGGCGGTGTTCCGGCTGTGGGATAGGGTCCACCCGAACTGCTCCGAGGCAGACACAGCGGGCCGCCCGAGGAGGAGCCGGATGCTGAAGTCATTGGGACTGGGACTGGCCGAGGAGAGCGTCTACACGGCCCTGCTGGCCCGCCCGACGGCCTCCGCGGAGGAACTCGCCCGGCAGACCGGACTCGATGAGGCCGGGACCGGTCACGTCCTGGGCGACCTGGTGGCACGTGGCCTGGTGGCGGTCGCCACCGAGACCGGGAGCGGGGCACCGGCCGACGGCGGGCCCGCCCGCTACCGGCTCACGCCGCCCTCGGTGGCCCTGGCGCCGTTCCTCGTCGAGCAGCGCAACGCACTGCACCGGGCCGAGGCCGCGTTCGCGATGCTGACCGAGCAGTACCGCAGTACCGCCGCGCACCCCGCGGGCAGCGTCGTGGAGGTGGTCGTCGGCGTCGAGCAGGTCGCGCACCGCTTCCACCAACTGCAGCGCGGCGCCCAGCAGGAGTTGCTCGTCTTCCTCGTCGGCGATCCCATCGCGGTACCGCGCGAGGACACCGACCTGTCGGAGAGTTCCGCGCTGGACCGCGGCGTCGACTTCCGGGTCGTGGCCGCGAGGGACTACCTCGACGGTCCCGACGTGGCGCAGGACGTGCGGGAAGGCGTCACGGCCGGTGTCCAACTGCGTCTGGCCGACTCCTTGCCGCTGAAGATGGTCGTGTCGGACCGGGAACGCGCCATGGTGCCCCTGGACATGTCCGACTGCGGCGGCGAGCCGAGCGCCATCGTGGTGCACCGCAGCGGCCTGCTGACCGCCCTGGTCCATCTCTTCGAGATGATATGGGCCCAGGCCCGGCCGCTCTACACCACCACCACGGGTGTGCACACCCAGCCGCCGACCGACCGGTATCCGACCGAGGAGGAACTGGAGGTCCTGGCCCTGCTGCTGGCCGGCGTCTCCGACCGGCGGACCGCCGCCCAACTCGGCGTCTCCATACGTACCGTGGAGCGCAGGACACGCCGCCTGATGGACCTCGCCGGAGCGGATTCGCGGCTCCAGCTCGGATGGCACGCCGCGCGCGCGGGCTGGCTCCGGCCTCCGGCCGGCCTTCTTCAGGAAGATCATCCGGGCGAACATCGCTGATGGGCACGACCGTGTGACGGAAAACCGACATGCGGGCAACCCGTCAGGCGCGGCACTCCTACGCGTTCCACATGTCTGCCAGGCTGCACCGGCAGCACGGCATGTTCATGGTTTCGAGTGGGGAGATTCATGCGCTCCATAACGCGTACAGCCCTGGGTGCGGCAATCGCCGCCGCCCTGGCCGTCACCGGGGTCGCGCCTTCCGGTGCGACGGAGACACCACCCGGCGGTGCCTCCGGGAAGAGGCCCGTCGTCGGCAGCGGGGCGGCGGCGAAGAACGGCAGGCAGACGACGGTCACGCTCGTCACCGGTGACAAGGTGCAGGTGACCACGGACGCGGCGGGGCGCAGCTCCGCCGCCGTGCTGCCCCGCGAGGACGGCACACGGCCGACGGTCCAGACCTACCAGAGGGGCAAGGACCTCTACGTCTTTCCCGACGACGCCGTCCGGGCGATCGCCGAGGGCAAGGCCGACGAGCAGCTGTTCAACGTCACCGGGCTCATCCGCCAGGGATACGACGACGCGCACACCGGCACACTGCCGCTCATTGCCACCTACCGCGACGGCGTGGACGTCGCGAAGAGCGCTCCACCGGCTCCTCGCGGCTCCGAACGGGGCCTGAGCCTCCCGGCGGTCGACGGTGTCGCGCTCAGGACGGGAAAGAAGACCGCCGCCGCCTTCTGGCGGGACGTCACCGACACCCGCTCACGCGCCGCCTCGGCACTGAAGAAGCTGTGGCTGGACGGCAAGACCGAGGCCACACTGGACCGATCCACCGCGCAGGTGCACGCGCCGGAGGCGTGGAAGGCCGGTTACGACGGCAAGGGCACCAAGGTCGCCGTGCTGGACACGGGTGTGGACGCCGGACACCCGGACCTGGTGAACCGGGTCGCCGAGGCCAAGAACTTCACGGACTCGCGGGACACCGAGGACCGGGTGGGGCACGGCACCCACACCGCCTCCACGGTCGGCGGGTCCGGAGCGGCCGACGACGGCCGCAAGAAGGGGGTCGCCCCCGGTACCTCCCTGCTCATCGGCAAGGTTCTCGACGACCACGGCTCCGGCCTGGACTCCTGGATCATCGCGGGCATGCAGTGGGCCGTCGACCAGAAGGCCGATGTCGTCTCCATGAGCCTGGGCAACCCCAGGATCGGCGACTGCACCGATCCGATGGCCGAGGCCACGAAGAAGCTGGCGCGGAACAGCCACACACTGTTCGTCGTCGCCGCAGGCAATGCCGGTCCGGGCACCGAGACCGTCTCCTCGCCCGGTTGTGTACCCGAGGTGCTGACCGTGGGCGCCGTCGACCGGGACGACACCACCGCCCCGTTCTCCAGCCGCGGACCGGTGGCCGTCACCCACACGCTCAAGCCCGAGATAGCCGCCCCCGGCGTCGACATCTCGGCCGCCAGCGCGGGCGGCCGCGGCGTCTACGCCTACCGCTCGATGTCCGGCACCTCCATGGCCACCCCGCATGTCGCGGGTGCCGCGGCCGTCGTCCGCCAGGCCCACCCGGACTGGACCGCGCAACAGATCAAGGCAGCCCTGGTCTCCTCGTCCCGCACCGGCGGCAACGTCGCCGGCGCGGACCAGACCGGCGGTGGCGTCCTCGACGTGTTCGGCGCGGTGAACCAGAAGGTGTTCTCCGTGCCCGCCGTCCAGGCCGGCAGCTACAACTGGCCGCAGGACGCCTCCGACCGCACCACCGTGCAGGTGCCCTTCACCAACACCGGCGACCGCGACGTCACCCTGAACCTGAAGGTCGGCGGGGTACACGGCAACGACGGCAGCGAGGTCGCCTCCGGCATCGTCGGGCTCGCGGCCGGCAAGGTGCGGGTTCCGGCGGGGGCCACCGTCCGGGTGCCGCTGCGGATCGACCCCACCGCCCGCCTGAAGGACGCCCAGTACGGTGCGGTCACCGGCCGGATCCTGGCCACCGGCGGCGATGTGCACGTCTCCGTGCCCGTCACGCTCCACGTCCAGCCGGAGACGGTCACGCTCCGGGTCAAACTCATCGACCGCGAGGGCAGGCCGGCGACCGGCACCTCCTCGCTGGACCTGGCCGCCCTCGACATCGACAAGGGCGAGCGCCGCATCAACTCGGGCGCCGCCGAGCAGACGTACCGCGTGCGCCCCGGCGCCTACTCCCTCAGCGCCTTCGTGACGACGCACGGAGCGGACAAGGCGTCCGGATCGCTCAGTTATCTCGGGAACCCGCAGCTGCGGATCACCCGTGACACCACCGTCGTCCTCGACGCCCGCAAGGCCCACCGGGTGAGCGTGCGCACCGACCGGCCCTCGACGGTGAACAGCACCACGCTCAGCTACGCCCGCACGTGGGACGACACCTGGCAGATATCCGCCTCGGTCACGGCCGACAGCACCATCCAGGAGTTCTACGCGGACATCGACGGACGCGCCCGGACCGGCACCTATGAGTTCCGGTCCAGCTGGCGCGCGACCGGCTCCGAGGGCGACTCGTCCTACGTCTACAACCTGTCGTACCCGATCCGGGGGCCGCTCCACTCCGACCAGGTCCACCGGCCCAGGGACGCCGAGCTGGCCCGGGTCGCCGAAACCTGGAACGCCCTGGGCAAGGAGGGCGACTACCTCGACGCGCTCTTCGTCCGCCCCGCCGGGAGCGTCGGCGACTACCTTCCGGTGAGCCCGTACGGCGTGGTCCACGTCCCCGGCACCCGCACCGCCTACTACACGACCGGCGACGACGCCTGGTACCACGGCGCGATGACCAGCTTCCCGTTCGCCGCGTTCATGGGCGACCAGGAGCGCACGTACCGGAAGGGACAGCGCGGCGCCGAGGAGTGGTACGGCGGTCCCATGCGGCCGGCCGCCGTACGTGACGCCGACGGCAAGCGGCAACTGGCCGGCGAGCGGCAGGGCGACCTGATCGGTTTCCAGACCGCGCTCTGGCTCGACGGCTCCGGTGACCACTGGACCTACGGGGGGTCCTTCGGTGATCTGGGCAAGCTGGTGCTGAAGCGCAACGGCGAGCAGATCGCCACCCGAGTCGATCCGTACGGCGTGTTCACCGTGCCGGACGAGGACTCCGCGTACGAACTCACCCAGATCCTGGACAAGATCCCGTCCGCGGACCGCAACTGGCTCCGCTCCACCGCCGTCACCACCTCCTGGAGCTTCCGCTCCCACCGGGAGCCGGACGTCTACTCGCGCGGTCTGCCGCTCCTCTTCCCCGCGTACGACGCGCCGGTGGACGGTCTGAACACCCTGCCCGCGCGGGGTGGAGTCGGGATCGGCCTGTCGGCCGAGGGCCATGCCGGGTACACCCCGGGCGCAGTCGAGGAGGCCACGCTGTCCTACTCCTACGACGGCGGCACCACCTGGACCCAGGCGCCGACCGAGCGGCGGGACGGTGACTGGACGGCCGTCCTCGACCTCACCGGTGCCTCCGGCAAGCAGGTCATGACCAAGACCACCCTCAAGGACGCCAACGGCAACGCGGTCACCCAGACCATCACCCGCGCCTACGACGTTCGCTGACCGCACGGTCCGGCCGGGCGGGTCTCCGACGACGGGAGGCCCGCCCGGTCGGCATGTACATGGGCACGCGCACTCATGTGTGGTGACGGGCGGCTCCATGAGACTGCGCCGATGGCAAGAGCTGCCGCGGTCGCGGTGCCGAGGTAGACGTAGCCGCGCTTGTCGTAGCGTGTGGCGACCGCCCGGAACTGTTTCAGGCGGTTGATCGCTCGCTCGACAGTGTTGCGCATTCTGTAGCGGCCCTCGTCGAAGCCGGGTGCACGCCCGCCGCGTGAGCCTTTGCGTAGGCGGGCGGCCTGGCTGTCGGTCTTCTCCGGGATCGTGTGCCGGATTCCCCGCCGCCGCAGGTACTCGCGGATGAGGCCGTTGCTGTAGGCCCTGTCGGCCGCAAGGCTGTCTGGCTTCTTGCGTGGTCGTCCCAGGCCAGGTCTGGGCACTCGGATCTTCTCCAGAACCGGCTTGAACTGGGTGCAGTCCGCCCGCTGACCTGGTGTGACGACCAGGGACAGTGGGCGGCAGCGACCGTCCGCGCTCAGGTGGAGCTTGCTGGTGAACCCGCCGCGCGAGCGGCCCAGGCCCTCGCCTCCCGCACCACCTCCACCAGGCGGGCGACCAGGCTCTGCCACGGCGTCTCGTCCTGGTGTTCCACCTCGTCGGCCCCCTTTGACACGGGTGCCGGTGGCGGGTCGGTGCGGGCGCCGGCCGCGTGCTGATGCGCCCGGACGATGGTGGAGTCGACCGAGATGTTCCAGTCGATCTCGCCCGCCGCGTCGGCTGCGGCCTGGACCTGCTGGAGCAGTCGCTCCCACGTGCCGTCAGCGGACCAGAGCCGGTGTGAAGTAGGCCGCCGGCGAGGTGCTCGTGGTGAGAGCCCTTTTCCGACGGCCCCTTCCCGAACGGTGCGGGCTAGTTTCCCAGCACA
>NZ_JBHVVM010000048.1:0-29353 GCF_042883525.1 Streptomyces sp. NPDC058195 | reverse complement strand
CGTATGAGGTCCCACTCGGCATCGGACAGTTCATGGCGACGTATCACGACTCCATGATCCACAATCCAAGATCACTTTGACGACAGGGCCTAGGGGCCGGGAGACCCGTGCGCCGGTTCGGTAAAACCGTGAGACAGGAAGGCCGCGACGAGTGGGCCGACGGGCCGGACTGGTCCGCCACTGCCGCTCCCGAGGAACCCGCCGCAGGAACGAGCACCGTCGCCCGCGACACGGCCGAATCGACGCAGGCGATCTGGGCCGAACGCACCGGAGCGCTGCTGTCTGCCGGTGGGGGCTGATGGTGGTGAGGAGGCAACTTACCGACACCGCACTGCTGTTGGACTCCGTTCGCCGGTCTGTGCGGCTGGGGAGAACGGCAGCTCGGTCGGGTTGGCGCGCGCGAGGCCGACGGCGCCACCCGGCCAGCGGGTGCCGTACACGGCAGCGGTGTCGAGCCGTTCCCGTCCGGACGCCGACGACACGGCGACAGGCCGCGCCGTCGGCACCGCGCCCTTCCATTTCGGCGCAGTGCTGTGGGCCGGTGTGCCGAGGGCACGACTGTCGGCAGACGGCCGATCAGCCGTGCACCCTGACTGGTGAACGACCCGGAGCAGGACTCCAGCAGGACGTCGGTGTGCCGTCCTACACCGCTAGCAGGATCACGAGTCCATTCCCGCGCCGTACGGGGTACGAGTGGGGCGGAACAGAGACTGGAGGCAATTCGAGACACTGATTCCGCACAGAGGACTGGCATGGCTCTACGAGGCGCCCGAACGATTCCCGTGCTCACGGTCGGCACGGTGACGGCGTTGATGGCAGCGCTCACCCCCGTGACGGCGTTCGCGGCAGGGGATCCGCTCCAGCAGTACGCGCAGCAGCAACTCCGCTGGGTGCGCTGCGATACGGGCGGGCCGACGACGTTCGAATGCGCGAAGGTCGAGGTGCCACTGGACTACAGCGACCCCGGGGGCCGGAAGATCGACCTCGCGATATCGCGGGTAAAGGCGAGTGGTGCGAAGGAGCGGCACGGTGTGCTGCTGATGAATCCCGGGGGACCGGGCGTCCCGGGACTGACCATGCCCGTGGAGATCGAGCCGCTGCTGCCGGCGGAGGTACGAGAGGAGTTCGACCTGGTCGGCTTCGACCCGCGCGGGGTCGGGCAGAGCGCGCCGGTCAGCTGCGGTCTGACGGCCGGCGAACAGGCCGTCCAGCACCCCTACACCGCACGGACGTTCGCGAAGGACGTGGCCCTGGCCCGGACGGTGGCCGACAAGTGCTGGTCCAAGGCGGGCGACATGCTGCCGCACATCACCACCCGCAACACGGCACGGGACATGGACATCGTCCGGGCGGCACTGGGGGAAAAGAAGATCTCCTACTTCGGGTACTCGTACGGCACCTACCTGGGAGCCGTCTACACGCAGATGTTTCCCCAGCGTTCGGACCGGTTCGTGCTGGACAGCGCCCTCGATCCGGCGCTCGCGTGGCGAGGGACGTTCCGGGGGTGGTCGGCCGGGGCCGAACTCGCCTTCACCCGCTGGACCGAGTGGGCCGCCGCCCGCAACGACACCTACGGTCTGGGGCCGACTCCGGCGAAGGTCCGAAAGGCGTACTGGGAGCTTGTCGCCCGCGCCGACCGCACACCCGTCCCGGTCAATGGCGGGGCGCTCAGCGGGGGCGCCATCCGTTCCCAGTACGGTGCGTTCGTCGGCGTCAGGACCGTCACCCCGTGGATCGCCGCGTTGAAGGCCTCGGCCGCAGGCGGACCGCCCGCGCCGCCGACGCCGACCGCGTCGGCCGAACCGGCTGTCCCCGGCTCCGCCCCGGTCCGGTCCGCCGACGCGGGGGCGTTCGGCGCGGACGTTCCTGCCGACAACCAGTCCGCCGTCACCTGGGCAGCCTTCTGCGGCGACACCCGCAGCTGGCCGCGCGACCCCGAGCAGTACCGCCGGGACGTGATCCGGGACCGGGCCACGTACCCGCTGGCCGGAGACCTGGGGGCCACCATTCAGCCGTGCGCGTTCTGGAAGCCGGAGGCAAGGGAGCCGGCCACCGTGGTGAGCAACGACGTCAACGCGCTGATCGTGCAGAACCAGTGGGATCCGCAGGCGACGCTGCCCATGGCGCAGGGCATGCGACGGGCGCTGCACGGCGCGCGGATGGTCACCGTGGCCGGCGGTGAGGGCCACGGCGTGGTGGTGGCCGGACCGTCCTGCGCGGACGCCAGCGTCACGCGGTACCTGACCACGGGCCGACTGCCCGCGAAGGACCTGACCTGCGCTGGACAGTGACCTGAGTCGGAGACTCAGGGGCGGACCGCCCGCTCCCGGAACCCGGCCGGGAGGGCGGCTGCCCCGCAACTGGTTGGTGGACGGCCTTTCGCGGATACCCCGCCAAGGCGGTACGAGTGGGCTGCGGACACGAAGGCGTCCAGGACGAAGGAACTGGGCGGCGCGTCCGCGCGTCTGGCCCGCCCGCACCTGGCGGAACAGGAACCTGAGGCGGCCCTTGGGCCGCTGCGGCAGGGCTTTCACGCACGGGGAGGCGGTCTGATCCCATGGTGGACCGCGCAGGGGGCATGGCGCCGATCCCTATGACGGGGACGCAGCGCATCCGGCGTGCGCCAGTTTGAGGCGGGGGCAGGTGTCCGGACCGTACCCACCCAGTGGTCAGCAGCAGCCCGGAGGGGCGTTGCTGACCACTGGATACCCTCTCGGTATGAAGATCACCATGGGCGGCCTCGCTGCCGGGGCGTGCTTTGGGGCGGTTACCTCGCTCGTCAACGCGCTTTCGTCGCCATATGCAGAGCTCGGGACGTCTCTCACGGGCACCGTATGGGCCAAGGCCGCCAAGGTGCTCAGCCTGCTGGTGGACGCAGGCTGGTCCTGGGCCGCGCTGGCGGTGGCGATGGGCTGGCTGGCCGGGACGTGGGTCCGAGGTGCGCTGGCCGGGGCCCTGGCGCTGATCGCTGCCACAGTGGCGTACTACGTGACGGATGTCTTCGTCTCGGGGGCCGACACGGATATGGTCAGGTGGTTGCTGGTGGGGCTGCCGTTCGGACTGGTCCTCGGTGTGGTGGGCGCAGCCATAAGGCGGCCTGGATGGGCCGGCTTGCTGGCGGCGTTGACGGTTCCGGTGGGTGCTGCCACGCAGATGGTCGTGCTGCCGCCTCGGCCGCACCTCACCTTGACCCCGGCGATCATTCTCGCCGAGGCCATCGTCTGGACATCCGCTGTGCTCGGTGCCGGCTGGGCTGTCCACCGTTTCTGGGCCGGGAGGCGAACAGCGCTGCCCGTGCAGCGTGTTCCGTCCGGCTGAGGAGTGGCGCACTCCGGAGGGCCACGGGCGGGTTGCTGCGGGGTTCCGTCGGGTGAGCCGCCTGGCCATGAGGGTGATTGCAGCCCCGCCATGAGCTGGCCCGCATCAGTCACCACCCGCACGAGGCCACAGCGGCGCGGTTCACCGTCCTCCAGGCCCTGGCCGCCTTCGCGGGTGGTGGTGGCCAGGGCGCGCACGACGCGCCAGCTGGTGCGCGCGGTGACGACGTGGACCAGGACGGCGACGGCCTTCCGCCCGCGCCGCCCCGGCCCCACGCCCCGGTGAAGCGGACCTGATCAACGGCGAGCGGAAGTACCTGCGTGCCGCCGGCCAGGACGGCACCGTTCTCGACGCCCTCGTGCGGAGCCGCCGCGGCAAGGCTGCCGCCCGGCGCTTCTTCCGGCGCCTGCGGAAGACGACCCGCGCGGTGCCCCGGGTGGTCGTCACCGACGGCTCCGCTCCTACGGCGCGGCCCACCACGAGGTCATACCCCTTCGCCCCCGGACGGCCTGACAGCCGCTCCCGGCCCTGCCCCCGGAACCGCCAGACGCGCGCGAGGACCGGCATCCGCGCAGGCCCTTGGGATCAGGCCTTCCTGACGACTCCGGACTTGAGCTGCATGGCGCCGAAACCGTCGATCCTGCAGTCGATGTCGTGGCCGTCGACGCCGTCGACCAGACGGATGCCGCGCACCTTGGTGCCGGCCTTGATGCCCGACGGGCTGCCCTTGACCTTGAGGGCCTTGACGACGATCACGGCGTCGCCGTCGTTCAGCACGTTGCCGACGGCGTCCTTGACGACACGCCCCTCGGCGCCGTCCGCCGGTTCCTCGGACGCGGGCAGCCACTCGTGCCCGCATTCCGGGCAGACCAGGAGCGCGCCCATCTCGTAGGTGTAGGCGCTGGAGCACTGGGGGCATGCGGGAAGGTTCTCGGTCACCGGAGCAGTATATTTATGGCTAACCGAATTGCGAAAATTTGCAATTCATTACATGCTGTGGTGGCTGTGTCCGCAGGTAGCCGCGGGCACGGAGTTGGTGCGTGCCGGAGAGAGGTCCCAAAGAACGTGTCCGTTCCGCTGTATCAGGCCAAGGCCGAGTTCTTCCGGATGCTGGGGCATCCGGTGCGGATACGGGTGCTGGAGCTACTCCAGGACGGGCCGATGCCGGTGCGCGAGCTGCTCGCGCGGATCGAGGTGGAACCCTCGACCCTGTCCCAGCAGCTCGCGGTGCTGCGCCGCTCCGGCATCGTGGCCTCCCGGCGGGAAGGGACAACGGTGGTGTACGGACTCGCCGGCGGGGATGTCGCGGAGCTGATGCGGGCCGCGCGCCGGATTCTGACCGAGATGCTGGCGGGACAGCACCAGCTGCTGGAGGAGCTGCGGGAAGCCGAGGGCACCGCCAAGTGAGCACCTTGACCGGCCAGGTCCGGAACGCGGCACTCTCTCTGCTGCCCAGCCGCACGGACCTGGCGGCGATGGGCCGCAATCCACGCAGGGACCTGCTGGCCGGACTGACCGTGGCGATCGTCGCGCTGCCGCTCGCGCTCGGCTTCGGCGTCTCGTCCGGCCTCGGCGCCGAGGCCGGACTGGCGACCGCGGTGGTGGCTGGCGCACTGGCGGCGGTCTTCGGCGGCTCCAGCCTCCAGGTGTCCGGGCCGACCGGCGCGATGACCGTGGTCCTGGTACCGATCGTCGCCCAGTACGGACCCGGCGGCGTACTCACGGTCGGGCTGATCGCCGGAGCGATACTGATCGCGCTCGCACTGCTGCGGGCCGGGCGGTACATGGCCTACATCCCGGCCTCGGTGGTGGAGGGCTTCACCCTCGGCATCGCCTGCGTCATCGGGCTCCAGCAGGTCCCGAACGCGCTCGGGATCGACAAGCCGGAGGGCGACAAGGTCCTGGCGGTCACCTGGCACGCGGTCGAGGAATTCGTCCGCGACCCCAACTGGACCGCCCTCGCCCTCGCCCTCGGGGTGATGCTGGTGATGCTGCTCGGCGCACGGTGGCGGCCGACGATCCCGTTCTCGATCGTCGCGGTGATCGCCGCCACGGCCGTCGCACACGTCCTGCACCTCGACGCGGCCGCTCCGATCGGCACCCTGCCCTCCGGCCTGCCCGCCCCCTCCCTCGCCTTCCTGCACCCCGAAGCCCTTGGCTCACTGCTGGCCCCCGCGGTCGCGGTGGCCGCCCTCGCCGCCCTGGAATCGCTGCTCTCGGCCCAGGTAGCGGACGGCATGACCGTGGGGCAGAAGCACGACCCGGACAAGGAACTGTTCGGGCAGGGCCTGGCGAACATCGCCGCCCCGCTGTTCGGCGGTGTCCCCGCGACCGGCGCCATCGCCCGCACCGCGGTCAACGTCCGCACCGGTGCCTCCTCCCGGCTCGCCGCGCTCACCCACGCCGCCGTCCTCGCGGTCATCGT
Source organism: Streptomyces sp. NPDC058195 (assembly GCF_042883525.1). NCBI lineage: Bacteria > Bacillati > Actinomycetota > Actinomycetes > Kitasatosporales > Streptomycetaceae > Streptomyces > Streptomyces sp. NPDC058195. The sequence continues at coordinate 23,610 of NZ_JBHVVM010000048.1, read as the reverse complement.
CTTCGCCGCCGCCCCGCTGGTCTCCAAGATCCCGCTCGCCGCGCTCGCGGGCGTGCTGCTGGCCACCGCGGTCCGCATGGTCGAGGTCGGCTCGCTGCGGGCGATGGCCAAGGCAACCCGCTCGGACGCGCTGATCCTCGTCCTGACCGCCATCGCGACCCTCGCCCTCGACCTCGTGTACGCGGTGATCATCGGCCTGGCCGTAGCCGGAGCACTTGCGCTCCGGGCCGTCGCACGGCAGGCCCGCATGGACGAGATCCCACTGGACCCCGGCGACCAGGGCGACCACAGCAACGAGGAACACGCGCTGCTCGCCGAGCACATCGTCGCCTACCGCCTCGACGGCCCGCTGTTCTTCGCCGCGGCCCACCGCTTCCTGCTGGAGCTCTCCGAGGTCGCCGACGTCCGCGTCGTCATCCTGCGCATGGCGCGGGTATCGACCATCGACGCCACCGGCTCCCTCGTCCTCAAGGACGCCGTCCAGAAACTGAACCGGCGAGGCATCACCGTGCTGGCCTCCGGGATACGGCCCGAGCACCGCCAGGCCCTCGACTCGACCGGCACCCTGGCACTGCTGCGCCCGGAGGGCCGCGAGTACGCCACCACGCCCGAAGCGATCGCAGGGGCCCGTATCTGCCTGGAGGACGCCGGGCTCCTGCCACCCGCTCCCGCCCAGCAGCTGCGTACCGCCGTTCAGGAGCCCGCCCGATGACCCGACCCGTGCCGCGCCACCTGACGGAGGTCTCCGGTTCCGAGGCCCTGTGGCTGCTCGAAGGAGCTGCCCGGGGACGCCTGGTGTACGTCCGACGGGAGATCCCGGCCGTCCGCCCGGCGGTGCACCGCCTCGACTACGGCCGTCTGATCGTCCGGGCCCCGGTCCAGGCCTCCGCCCTGTCCGCACGCACCGCCCTCACCTACCAGGCCGACGAGATCGAAGAGGCCGACGGCACCGGCTGGACGATCACCGCCACCGGCCCCGCCGAGATCATCACCGACCCGAACGAGGCCGCCCACTACCGCAGGACGCTCTTCGGCTGGACCCACGGCCCGCACGACACGCTCCTGCGCATCCAGCCGCAGACCGTCACAGGGTTCCGTCTCGTCCACCAGGAGGCATGATGGTCCCGCGGATCGAGACACTTCCGTGGCGGCATGCGCTGACGGTGCCCGCCGTCGGCCCGGCCGTCCGCATGGCCCGCGAAACCGCCGAACTCGCCCTCACCGAGTGGGGAGTGAGCCTGCGCCACCCCGCCGTCGGCCCGGCGCTCCTGATCCTGAGCGAACTGGTCACCAACAGTGTCCGGCACGCCGCCGACCGATCACCGGACATCACAGTGATCTACGCGGGAAGCGAAGACACGCTCGCCTTCGCCGTCCACGACCACCACCCCTACCGGCCCCCGCTGCACGAAGCGGTCACCGGCACGGGCGGGCTGGGCACCGTCATGGAACTCACCCTGCGGCTCGGCGGGACCGCGGTCACCCGGCCCGACGCCGACGGCACGGGCAAGAGCATCTGGATCACTCTCCCTCTCTGAAGCCGCCGCCGAGCCAAGGAAGTCCCCACCACGATGACGATCGAATGGCGTTACACCATGGAGCAGGACCTCGGGGTGCTGTCGGTGGCCGGATACCTGGGCGGCGACGCGGTGCACCGCTTCACCGGGGCCGTCGGCTGGACACTGGCCCGGGGCACGGGCCCGGTCGTCGTCGACTGCGCCGGCCTGCACGGCTGGTCGGCCGAGGGCCAGCTGGCCCTCGCGGACGCCGCACGCGAACTGGCCGCCCACGACCGGCCCCTCCATCTGGCCGCGATCCCCGCCGACGGATCCCTGGTCCCCGTCGGTGACCACCCCCCGATCGAGGTCCACTGCGACCTGACCGCCGCCCTCGCCGCCCTCGCCGCCCTCGCCGTGAACCCCGGCGCCGACGCGTCGGCCGAAGGGGGACAGGAATGGCGCACCAGCGGCTGGCCCGCAGTCCAGTGAGCCGCCTCACCGGGGAGCAGGACCTTTGCACGGAGCCGGCCTGCGGGAAGCCGGTGTCGTGAGAGGCGCCCGCGGGCTTCGGCTGCCATGGAGCGGGGGCGGCCCGGCGGCCGCTCCGGAACACGCCTGGCCGGGCGTGCGGCACATCGCGTCCGTACCGGTAGGGCCGCGGGCGGTGACCCGGGCCAGGGCAGCGGTGGCCGGGCGGTTCGCGGAGAGCTGGGTCGCACGCCGGTCGGCCTTCGCCGACGCGGTACTCCTCGTGGCCAGTGAGCTGGTCACCAACGTGCTGCGGCACGCGCCGCACTCCCCGTGCGCCGATGCCGGGATAACGGCCGTCCGGGGAACGCTGGTGATCAGCGTGGAGGACACCGAGCCCCGGCTGCCGGAACTGTCAGGCGAGGGCATGGGCGCCGGACCGCGCAGGGTGTCCGAGCTGGCTGCCGAATACGGGGGCGAGGTCAGCGTGGAGCCGGCCACGCGGCACACCGGCAAGACCGTCCTGGTCCGGTTCGAGATCCCGTGCACTGACCACCCACCGATGACCGGAGAGAGAAACCGATGAGCGACGAGGACACCGCGCAGCCAGTGCGCGGCAAGAAGGCCGTCAGGGACGAGGAGAAAGAGAAGGAGAAGGGCGTCGCGCTGCGCGCCTTCTTCTACATCTTCGGCACCCACCTGTTCGCCGCCTTCGTCTGGCTGCTGTTCTACGTCGGCCAGCACGCCGGCAAGTAGCGGTCCGGCGTGCCGACCGGCCGATGCGGTGCCTGGTCGCGACCGGGTCCTGCGCCAGCCCGGCCCGATGCGGGGACCGCTCGTGCGGCGGCCGGGCGCGGGCGCTCTGACGGGCGTCCACGCGCGGTCAGGCCGCGGTCGCGGTGTGGTCGGCCGCGAGGGAGAAGAGCTGCTGCCCGGTGCGCTGGGCGGCCGACCTTGCCTGGAGCGCGACGGCCTCCTGAGCGTCGGCGAGCGCGGTCCGCTCCAGGGTGTCGTGGCCGCCCCGGGAGCCGTCCGGCGCCAGAGCGCGTCGAGCCGCTGCCGCGGCACATCACCGCCGCGGCCTCCCTGCCGACGGGCCGGGAACCGCGGCACCGGCCGGGCTGGTCGTCAGAGGAGGAAGGAACGGTGACGCACAGGGTCCTCCACGGACACACGCTTCGCTCTCGCGACGGTCAGGTGGGGAGAAACCTGCGGCCGCCACCGCCACCATCAGCCCGCCGACCGGCTCCAGAGCGACCCTGTACTTCTCCTGGGGGCACGGGCTGGTACTGGGCCGCGACGACGGAGCCGTTGGTCGGCTCCGAGTCCTGGCTGGAGCGGGGGAGGCCCGCTGTCCGGAGGCGTGAGGGCGTCCGGACAGCGGGCCTGAGGGATCGGACGGGGCGTCAGGGACTCTGCGTCGAGATGCCGAACGGCCTGGTCTGCGGGGCCGATTCGGTGCCGTCGGCGGTCACGGCGGTGACGACGTAGTAGTAGTACGCCGGAGCCAGGCCGGGGTCCGTGTACGTCAGTTCCGTCACGCCCGAAGCGATGCGGTGCTCAGGAGTGAAGACATCCGAGTCGGACGTGGACCGGTAGACGTTGTACGAGACGGTGGCACCCTGGTCGCACGCTCCGACCTGCCAGTTGAGCCGGACGTAGTCCGCGCCCCTGCCGCCCGTGACCCGGGGAGCGGCCGGTGCGGTCATGACCGGGCAGGGCACGGTGACCTCGGCCATCGGCGAGAAGTCGGACCACATGCTGTGCGTGCTGACGGCGCGCACCACGTAGTGCCACGTCTGGCCTGCGGGCACGTTCTCGTTCGTGAACGTCGTCCCGGTGAGCAGCGGGGAGACCGAGTAGGCCGACGTGGGGTCCGAGGAGGTGGTGCGGTAGACGTAGTAGCCGGCCACATCGGTCGACGTGCTCGCGGTCCACTCCACCGTGACGTTGCCGTTCTCGGCCGTCGCGGCCACCGAGGCGGGCGCGGCCGGCTTCCCGTAGACCGGCAGGCGCTTGCCGTAGACGGTTCCATAGCCGGGCTCGGGCATCGGAGAGATGTTGCCGGCCGCGTCGACGGCGCGGACGGTGTAGCCGAACTGCTCGTCGACCGGCGCGCTGGCGTCCAGGTACCCGGCGTCCCGCACCACGGCGATCTGCTCCCACGCGCCGAACATCGGCTTGCGCATGACGAGGTAGTGGTCCGTGTCGTCGGTGTTGGCCGTCCAGGCGAGGTGCACGCCGTCGGTGCCGTTCCACGCGTTCAGGCCGTACGGCATGTGCGGCGGGGTGACGTCGCCGGTGCGGGTGGCCGAGGCCGTCGCCGAGGGGTTCGACTCCGTGCCGTGCGTCGTGACCGTCCTGACCTGGTAGTGGCGCACGTGGCCGACGGGCGCCGTGAAGTCGTCGTAGCCGGGGCCGGTGACCGGGGTTTCGGTCAGCCGGGTCCACGGGCCGGTGGCCGACTCCGAGGCGTAGACGTGGAACCGGTGGGACGCGTCACCGTCGTACCGCCAGCCGACGGTGCTGCGGTCGATCCGGCCGTTGGCCGAGACGTTCGCCGGTGGCAGGGGCTTGAGCTCGGTCGCGTCGAGCTGGACGGGCGCGGAGTACGGGGAGGCGTTGCCCGCGACGTCCAGTGCCCGCACGCGGTAGTAGTAGGTCAGGCCCACGGCGGCGTTGACGTCGGTCAGGACGGTGCTCTGAGTGGGCAAGGCGATGGAGGAGAACGGCCCCTTGGGCGCGAGGGACCGCTGCACCTCGTAGGAGCTCGCCCCGCTCACCGGAGGCCAGGAGAGCCGGGCGCCGGACCCGTCGTACGTGGCCGTGAGTCCGGCGGGGGCGGCGGGGGCCGTCTTGTCGGCGCTGACGACGCGCGTCGGGGAGGACAGCGGGGAGAGGTTGCCGGAGCGGTCGACGGCGCGGAGGGCGTACTCGTAGGTGGCGCCGGTGGCCGGGGGAGTGTCGGTGAAGGCGGCGCCAGTGACCGGTGTGCTGTTGAGCAGGCTCCAGGCGCCGGTGCTGCCGGTGCGGCGGTAGACGCGGTAGCCGGCCAGGTCCAGCTCGTAGTTGCGGGTCCAGGACAGGGCCGTCTTCAGGGTGGCTGCCCCGTAGACGGCCTTCAGGCCGGCCGGGACCAGGGGAGCGGTCTTGTCGTAGGCGGCGCCGATGACGGGCTTGTAGGCGAAGGCGATGCTGGCGGTGCCGGTGAAGGCGGCGAAGTCCACGCGCAGGGTGTGGACCCCGCGCGGGATGGTGAGGCGGAGGGTTTTCTTCTGGGTCCGCTTGACGTCGCTCCACAGACTGATCTTGCGGTGGCCGTCGAGGTAGACGCGGGCGCCGTCCTGGACGGCGACGGTGAGGTCGAAGGGGCCGCCGGAGCCGAAGTTGCGGCTGGTGCTCCAGCGGATGCCGAAGTTGTCCCGCGGCAGGGTGACGCCCGCGGGGTCGCCGAGGCCGTAGTTCTCGGCGACGGAGGCATCGCAGACGGTGGCCTTCGGGGTGCCGGTGAGTGTGGTGTTGGCGTAGTACTGGGCCTTCCACACACCGGCAGAGCAGGTCACGGCCGCTTGCGCGGTGGCGGGGAAGGCGAGTCCGGTCAGGGCGGTGGCCAGGGAGAGCGCGGCTGCACCGGCTGTACGGCGCGCCACGCCGAGGGATATAGGCATCTGTTGACGGTCACACTTTCGATCGGGAGATGGGTACAAGACGCGTACTCCGCCCCGATCGTGTCATTCGCAAGATCGCTCGCGAAAGGGGGTTTGTGCGGAATCATGTCAACCACTTCTCCGCTGCCCGTGCCAGGCGGCGGAGGGTGTGTCATATGCCCACAGCACCTGTGAATGGAGCGGTGGGGGCGCCGCCTGAGGGAGACCATGGGCAGCTCCGCTGAAGAGCAGGGCTGAGCCGGGTGCCCTGTCCGTCAGCACGATTCCATGAAAACCATGCCGGTTGAGAACTCCCAGGACCGGCGTTCCTCCGTCTCAAGCCGTATGTGGCCCAGAGTTTCCCGGCCCCGGCCAGTTCGTACCAGCCCGTACGCGGCTGTTACGACGGCGACCAGGTCGATGCCCCTCTCCCGGGCAGGCCGGTCCCCCCGCTCCCGGAGGGCGAGGACGACGGCGACCTCCTGGACCGCCGGGAGTGCGTGGCGCTGCCGGGAGTCACTCGCGGTGCTGCCGGGAGTTACCCCCCCCCACCACCACCTGGAACACCTGCAAGACCCACCCGGCCCTGACCGTGGCCAGGACCAGGGCGGGCGGAGCCGAGCACTGGCCCCGGAGCACGGTCCGGCACCACCAGGACAGACAGACAGACAGACAGACAGCCAGCCAGCCAGTCAGTCAGCCGGGCCGCCGTCGCGACCGCGGGCGGCCGGCCCCGGGGCCCCGGGGTCCAGGCCCCGCGCGACCAGCTCCCCGCTCTCCCCGCCGAACTGCTCGACGCCGAACCCGCCATCAGCGCCGCCATCGTCACCGTTTGTCATGGGACCGGCCGTTCCTCCCCGCACCGGGGAGGAACGGCCGGTGATGGGCCGCTGTCCGGACCTCCTGGTGCTGGGACGTGTCAGGTGCAGTTGATGAGGAGTGAGGTGATGGCGGTGCAGGTGCGGGATGCGCTGTCGTTGGCGGGGTTGGGGTCGGTGGGTGTGCTGGTGGTGCGGGTGGCGGTGACGGTGTAGGGGGTGCCGAGGCTGAGGACGGCGACGGGCACGGTGATCTGGCGGGTGGTGCTGGCGCCGGGGGCGAGGCCGGTGGTGGTGCAGGTGGCCTTTCCGGTGGTGAGGGTGCAGTCGGGGCTGGTCGCTCCGGTGGGGGTGGGCAGGTCCAGGGTGACGGTGCCGGAGGCGAGGGTGTGGGGTCCGTGGTTGGTGAGGGTCACGGTGTAGTCGATGCGGCCGTTGAGCAGGCTGGGGCGGGGGGTGGCGGTCAGTTCCACGCCGACATCGGCGGTGGGGCGCCCGGCGATCGCGATGTCGACGGAGGTCGTGCCCACGGGGACGCCGCTGGTGGTGTGGGTGGCGGTGTCGATCACGGAGACGGTGGCCGAGTTGCCGTTGGCGGCGTAGACCTGGCCGCCGTCCGGGGTGACGGCCACCCCCCTGGGGGTGCTTCCGGAGGCGGTGGTCGCGGACACGGTGTTCGTCGCGGTGTCGATCGTGGCGACGGTGGCGCCCTGGCCCCGGGAGACGTAGACGTGCGCACCGTCCGGGGACACGGCGACGTCGTACGGGCCATCGGTGAGAGGGACGTTGGCGGACACGGCGTTGGTGGCTGTGTCGATCACCACGACGGAGTTGGAGAACGGGCGGGTGACATAGGCGCGGCTGCCATCGGGGGTGAAGGCGACGCCCTGGGGGAATCCGCCGACGTTGACGGTGGCGGTCACGGTGTTCGTCGCGGTGTCGATCACCGATACCGAGCGGGCGTTGTAGTTGGTGACGTAGGCGCGGCTGCCGTCCGGGGAGACGGCCACCTCCTGCGGGGCGCTGCCGACGGTGATGGTGGCGGTCACGGTGTTGGCCGCGGTGTCGATCACCGTCAGCTGCTGGAGGGCGCTGTTGACGACGTAGGCGCGGGTTCCGTCGGGCGAGACCGCGATGCCGTTGGCACCACTGCCGACGGGGATGGTCGCGGTGACCGTTCCCGTCGCGGTGTCGGTCACGGAGACGGAGCCGGCGTCCCCGTTGCTCACATAGAGGCGGGCCCCGTCCGGGGAGGCGGCCACGCCTTTGGGGCCGTCGCCGACCGGGAAGGTGGACGTGACGGTGGCGGTGGCGGTGTCGATCACGGAGACCGTGTCGTCGCTGTAGTTCGTCACGTAGGCGAGCGGTGCTTCAGCCGTGGTCCGCGCCGCGGGTGGGGCAGGGACGGAGTGCGCGGCCGGGGCCATGGCGGTCAGCGAGGCCACGGCCAGGCCACAGGAACCGGCGATCGCGAGGAATCGGCGGCCGGACTGCTTCCAGGGCCGGACAGATGTGGTGGGCAGGCTCATACAGGTGTTCCTCTCGCATCGGGCCCCGGCGTAGGAGCACATGGCCATGCGGCCGGCCGGTGGCCCGTGTGGTGATGTCGTGGAAGTGGGTCAGACGGTGGCGCGGTGGAACACGCGCCGCACAGAGCGGAGACCGGGGCGGCGGCCCGACCGGAGTGCACCCCGCTCCCGGGGTGTTGGTGCCGACGGGGTGTGCTGCCTCGTTCGGGCCGATCGTGTGCGGAAGAGACGCGTAGCCACCGACCGCGGGCGATGCTCTCGGGCGGGCCGCCTCGCCCCTGGGGAATGTGGTCACGTGACCGTCAATCCCCCTTCGCGGAACCGGCTGCGGCAACTGAGCCGCGGTGGTTAGAGGCTGTCTCGCAGCAGGCAGAACTGTGTGATATCGATGCAATAGGTCTTGATCCCGCTGGCGTATGGCCGACAGGCCCCTCTTGTGCTCCCCGGCAGCCTCCTGGTCCCGGCCCGTAGTCATACAGAGGTTTGAATCCGTGCGATGAGTACCCACGGATCGTCCACAGCCCGCGAGTGCCGGAGAAGAGGAGTTCTCGCTACAGTCACCGGCCGCCCGCTGGGCCCGGGTGCCGGTCACGACACTCCGACCTCGGAGAACGCGTCACGAAACTGCGAACAGGCACGGAGCTTGTCGCGCGGTCCGCCGTCGAACGCGGCTCGAACCTGGGGAGGGTTTTCGCAGTTCACCGGAGGTGGAAGCGGCCTTCGGCTGATCCTTCGCTCCGTCACAGAGGCAGAGGATCAGCACGAAGACCGCGGCCGTGATTTTGGTGCGTCAGAGCTTTCTGCGGGGCGCGTTCGCGGAAGCGTCACACTTCCGGTCGGAGCTGTGCGCGTGCCTGACGGCTCGGGGCGACGCGCTGTTGTGTACGGACGGGCAGGTGCGGACGCTGGTCGACCCGGCCTTCGCGCCTGAACATCGTCGTGGTCACGGAGCCCTGTACGGAGCCGTGTACGGAGCCCTGTGCGGTGGACTCAACCAGGGGCAGATCGGCATCGCCCGGCTTCGCCGGGCCTTGTCCGGGGTGCTGCTGCCACGGGCTGCGGACGGCAGGCTGGTGCTGGCGGTGGACGTCCCGACGTAGCTGCTGCCAGATGCCAGCACCCATGCTGACCGGGCCTTTTGCCACACATTCGGCCGCGGCGAGGTCACCGTGGCGGAGGTGACGGTGATCGCGGCGGAAGCCGGGCGGCACGGGGCAGAGCCGGTGATCGCGGCCAAGCCGACCAAGGCGTCCGGTACTCCCTGGCCGACCTCATGCGGTCACAGCAGTACCTCCTCCGGCGGGAGCAGGAAGCGGCCATGCCCGGCACCGTGTGTCTGGCTGCCGACAGTCGGCGTGACGGGGCTTGGCCTATGCTGAGCCGATGTCGGACGACGGCGAATCGCCAAGTATCTCGGGCATTGGCGTGGACTTGCCCGCAACGCTGCATATCGCCGGGCTTGCATTGAAAAGGACGGAGAGCCCGTCATCCCTGGCCTGCTGGACCGGCTGCCTCCCGGAGCCGGCAGGCGGCAACGCGGCGGCTGTCAGTCTGGTGATGGAGCCTGCCGCGCCGCCTGAAGAGGTCACCCTCCAACTCGTTCACGACGTGGTGAGCCGTTTCGACGTCTTCGTCGGCCAAGCCCTGCGGTACTGCCGGACCCGGCTCCGGGAGCGGCACTTTGAACTCACACCCGAGGAACTGAGCTGGCTGGACCTTCCAGAGCTGCCATTGGCAGTTCCCGAAGCGGTGGTGTGGGCCGACCAGACCTGGGCGATCCGGTTCACCGAGAGCAGGTTCCGGATGGCGGGCCCTTACGGAATCCTTGTGACCTTTAACGGAACTCAGCCTGTCGACGTGGAGGGCTTCGAGGACGAGCAATGAACCGCTCGTTGCGGCATCGCGGCCCTGGAGGCCGCGCAGATCGTCAGCAAGCGAGGCCAGCTGACAGACGGCACAGGCACAGGCACAGGCACAGGCAGAGGTCCGTGATCAGGGAGTTGCGACGCTCTGTGATCACGGAGGAGACCTGTGACTGCGCTGCCATCACGGCTGACGAACCGCTCTGGGACCAGTTTGCCGCCCTGTTGCCACAGCGGCCCGAGTCTGATCAGGGCCACCCGTTGGGCTGCCACCGGCGCCGGATCGGCGACCGGCTCGTCTTCGGCGAACTGTTCAAGGCCCTCCGGTTCAGCTGCTCTTACGAAGCGATCGCAGACTCCACCTGCTCAGCCACCCCGATCCGCACCCGCCGCGACGAGTGGTTACGCCTGGGCGTGTTCACGCAGGTGACGCAGATCGCGCTCGGTGCCTACGACCGCGTTGTCGGTCCCGACCGTGACCGGATCGCCGTGGACGGTGCCATCACCAAGGCCCCCGGCGGAGGCGACGCGGCCGGACGCTTGCCGGTCGACCGGGACAAGCAGGGTGCCGCCACCGTCACCGCCCGCCTCGGAATCCACCGCGACACCGCGCAGACCGCCCTCGCCCGGCTGCGCGCCGACCGCATCGCGGACCGCGTGAACGCCGCCCCCGCCCTCACTCCCGCCCAGGCCGCCGCCGCACTCGGCTACCCGGCCGGACAGGTCCGCCGCGCCACCATCCGCGCCGAAGCCGTCCTGCGCGCCCGCCGAGCCACCCCGTACCTGACCGACGTCACCACCGCCCTCCACCGCGCCAACTGTGGACCACCACCAAGGCCGCGCTTGAATCCCACCTCCCCACCGACGAGCTGGTGGTGGCCGTGTTCGTCCTCGACGCCGAGCACATCCCTGCACCCGCCCCCGCCCCTGGTGTGGGACGAACGCCACGGGTGGCGCACCGCCGCCTCCCGCCGCTCCCCTCGTCCAGCGCGCGGGCCTCCCGCCCGAGGACGACGAAGTTCGGCTCTGGCAAGATTTTCGTAGCCGAAGATCATCCCGATGCGGGCAGTCGCCCGGTTTGCGGGGTGGGCAGCCTTTGAGTGTGCTCTGTTGAACTGTCAAAGCTGTTACCGCACTTGGCCGAGTTGCTGGTGTTCTCGGCTGATACTTCAGGTCCTGTCGTGGTGATCGAGGCTCGTACTCGATCCCGTGTTCCAGCGGGATGCACCGGGTGCGGGGTCCTGAGCGACTGGATCCACAGCCGCTATGTCCGGCACCTCGCTGATGCGGCGCTCGGCGGCCGTCCGGTCCGGATCGACTTGTCCGTGCGCCGTCTGTACTGCGAGAACCCGTCCTGCCCGAAGGTGACCTTCGCCGAACAGGTTCCTGGGCTGACCGTGCGCTACCAGCGGCGAACACCACTGCTGCAGCACATGGTCGAGTCGGTCGGCGTGGTGCTGGCGGGCCGGGACGGGGCCCGGATGCTGCGGGTCCTGAACGTCAGACTGTCGCGGTGCACCGTGCTCACCCAGCTGATGCGGATGCCGCTACCGCCACCGGTCACACCCCGGGTGCTGGGAGCGGACGACTTCGCGCTCTACGGCGACACCTACGGCACCCTCCTGGTCGACGCCACCACCCGCCTCCCGCTCACGCTCGGGGAAGGCCGGGATGCCGAACAGCTCAGCCGATGGCTCCGGACGCACCCCGGAGTCGAGATCGCCTGCCGCGACGGCTCCCTCACCTACCGGCAGGGCATAGCCGACGGTGCCCCCGACATCGTCCGGGTCAGCGACCGTTTTCACCTGTGGCAGGGCCTGTCCCGGCGCGTTCAGGAAGTCGCCGCCGTCCACCGCGGCTGCCTGCCGGCCGCACTCCCTGCCCCCGAACCGGCCGGTCCGGCGCCTCCTTCGACGACAATGGAACCGGGGCAGGACACTCCCGCGGGCCGGCACGCCCAACGGCTTTTCGACGCCGTCCACGCGCTGACCGACGCCGGCCGCCCCTACGCCGCCACAGCCCGCGAACTCGGAATGGACTGCCGCACCGTCCGCAAATACGCCAGAGCCCGCAGCTGGCACGAGGTGATGCGCCGCCCTCCCCGCCGCCCGTCAGCCTTGGATCCGTACCTCGACTACCTGCAGCAACGCTGGGACGAGGGCGAACACAGCGCCAAGATCCTCCACCAAGAACTCGCTGGCAAGGGCTACCTGGGCCACTACCAACGCGTGAAGACGGCCCTCGCACCCCTTCGGCGGGGTCTGCCCCTGGACGAGCCCCGCGAACGACCGCCCTCTCCACGCGAAGCCGCACGCTGGATCATCGCGAGCCCGGTCCGGCACGGCCCGCAGACGGCGGAGCGTCTGCGGCGGCTGCTCGACCACTGCCCGGAACTTCACCGCACCCACGAACTGGTCCGCCAGTTCGCCGCCATGCTCGATACCCGCGACGCCACACCGCTGCCGGCCTGGCTCGATCACCTCACCAACAGCGGACTTCCGCCCCTCGCTGGCATCGCCACCGCCCTGCGTAGAGACCGGCACGCGGTCGCCCAGGGGATCACCAGCCCCTACAACTCCTGAGTCAACGAGGGCCGCATCACCGACGTGAAGCTCCAGAAACACATCATGGCAGGCCGCGCCAGCGTCCCGCTCCTGCGCCACCGAGTCGTACTGATCGCCCACCTACGCCGCCGCTACACCGAAGCTTTTCCAACCTGATGCGGCGCAAGGCACCTCTCCTGCTCAACCAGTTCATGCACCTCCGGCGTCAAGATGCTCAGATGACTCGAGCAGGTACTCGGGCAGCTTGGAGTTGGCCGCCAATACCTCGATACCGATGAGGCGCCCCTGCTCGTCGAAGTCAAGGTTGATCATGCCGCCAACCTCCACCGGATCGCAGGGATACATGCGCGAGGACTTGGTGCGGACCTGCGGATCGGTGAGGTACACGTACGCTGCGTTCGCAGTCTTGTCGTAGGTGACTCTGACGTCTGCCACGGCTGGCATGCTCCCTTGGTGGTTGGTGTCGGCACTGAGCCTTGATGAATTCGAGGATGCGGGCGGTACTGCAATAGCGCACTGAGCCCTCACCGAACCAAGACGATCTTCGGCTACGAAGATCTTGCCAGAGCCCGAAGTTCGCTACCTCGGCAGACACCGCGCAGCAGGTGGAGAAGAACGGCTGGGCCGGATTCCCCCCCCAGCGCTACTGACCATTCCACCCCCGTGCGCCCCGCTACCGGCCTACCCTGACATCGGAGCACCCGCCCAGGGGCACTGCGGATGACGGGAGACCATCATGGCCGCGCCGGTGACCGAACCGCCCACCCCGCCCTCGTACCCGCCGAAGACCCCGCCCCCGCCGAAGAAGCCGGTCTCTCCGCCGCCCTCTGAGTCAGCGGATGGGCAGGAGACCGGTCCTGGCTCTCTCGCGCGGACGGCTCGGCGTGGCGTGAGCATGCGCAACCGACGGGGCGTGAACTGGTCGTTGGAGTCCGCGCCCTGGGCGGTGAACATCGCCCAGCGGAAGATCACGACGCAGCTGGAGGAGTGGGGCTACCGGCCTACTCCTGCGGCTGCCGAAGGGATCTCTGCGGTTACTGGGCTTCTCGTCGCGGCGGCGGTGGCCGACGGCGGGCGCCGGATCAGCATGCATCTGTCTGACCAGGATCAGCTGGCGTGCATCGTCGCCCTGTCCCACCAGGTTGGGCTGCCCCCTGGCCATGCCCCGGACGGGGACGATGTTCTCCACGAGATCACCGCAGTCCCCGGAGTGGCTGGGTGCGGAACGGATGCCGGTCCGGACGGGCGACGTATCTGGGCTGTCACCGAGCTCTGACTCGCGCCCGCCGGGCGGGCGCCGTCCCACCGGTTCAGGAGTTCCTGCGCTCTGGCGACGGCCAGCCACTCCACGCCGTGGACGAGGAGCGCGGGGGCTGGTTGAACTCGCCGACGGCCAGGAGGAGGTGGCGAAGTCGGGGTCGGAGAGCCACCAGATCATGCAGTAGGTGCGCGACGGCGGACGTGGTTCTCGGTGAGATCAAGGTCTTTCCGGACTCCGGCTGCAGGACAGCGCCGACCGGCCCGCCAGGTACCGAGGTACGCCGCGACCGGCTCATGCCCCGCCGCCGCAGCCGCCGCCACAGCCACCGCCGCACGAACTGGCCGCGCCGACACCGCCGTCGTTGGCCCAGCCGGAGGTAGCGGCGGAGCCCGTACCGGCAACCCGCTCCGGTTCAACGGCGCGAACGCCCGCCTCGGCGACGCAGCGCTCGCACAGTGCCCCGAACTCGGGCCACTGCTCCGATCCCCTCCGCCCGTCCGCCACACCGAGCCAGACCGCTACCGGCACATGCACGGCCAGGGCGATCATGAACCAGAGCCCGTTCGAGCCCGGCTGGCGGGCGTAGAAACCGATGCCGAGGACGAGGACGGCGAACAGACCGCACACCGCGGCCCACCCTTCCCTCGCGCCGGGCACGTCGCGCGTCCGACGAACGGGGAGGCTGTGCCGTGCTGTCCGCCGCAGCTGGGAGCGGAAGGCCGGGAAGCGGGACGAAGCTCTCGTCTCCTCCAGAGAGCCGCTCCCTCCGGCGTCGTCAACGGCCGTCTGCAGTGATGCCAGCAGGGGGTGCGTTTCCGGTCCTGCTTCCGGGACCGGCTGGCGCTGGCCGCGGAAGGAGCGAGGTCCGGCGGAGAGCAGCAGCATCCCGGCCTGTGTCGCGGCCCGCTCTCCCTCAAGGTGGTACATGGCGAGAACGGGCTTCGCGTCACCGGTCTCGAAGAAGCGTCCGATGGCCTGTCGGTCGCGCCGGAGCACGTAACGGAGGCGGAGCAGCGAGAACGCCATGAACGCCGTGAAAGCGCCCGCCCAGACCGCCGCGAAGGCCCAGAAGGTCGGTAAGTCCGTCAAGAAGCCTGGCATCCGTTGCCCCCGCTGTCCCTCGCCGATCCACCTGGTCCTCAGGGCTGCCGAGCGAGCGGTGTCCCTGACTTCCAGAGTGGCAGGAACGACTCCCGCCGCACAGAGGCCCGCCAGATCCGCTTGCGGTCAGCTGCGCACGTGCAACCGGGCCCTGGTCCGCGCACAGCAAGCGTTCGCCCGCCGTTCCGTTTCGTGAACAACAACGACAACCTGTCTGATGGCCAGAGCACCAACTGCGGCATAGAGGCCCATAGAGCTCGTAACACGAGTTCGTGACCTCAGGTTCTGCATCGCTGACACGGCTGCCTACTCGATCGCGATACTTGAACTGTGGAGAGCTACGAGGACACCGCGACGCTTGAGTGGTGGGCCAACCGATCGACGTGTCCTGGAAGGCTTCGTGTGCGGATCGTGGTCCGTTCCGCCGGAGACAACTGGAGGTGCGAGGCAACCCTCGAATCTCCCCTGGCCGCGGAGGACAGGGAGAGCTTCGGCCTCCTGATACAGCTCGATCCGCACTTCACCCTGCGCTTTGACGACGAGAGCACGCTGTTGGTCGATGTCGTCGAAGAAGGAGTCGAGGGACGGCTCAGCCTCACCGCAGCCGAGGCAGACACTGCAGAGTCGGCTGGAACCAGGCACGTGCCGCACCAGTAGCCCCAGGGCCTCTTGAGGTGCTGCGCTGTGCGTGATTGCTTGGGGCGCGGTCAGGAGTGGGCCTTCTTGAGGGGTCTCCAGCAGATGAGGCCGCAGGCGAGGGAGACGAAGGCGTCGTGGAGTTCAGTGCGACGTTCCCAGCGGACGGCGAGGCTGGCGGCGTGTGCCAGAAGGTCTTCGAGGGCTTCGACGACCTTCCCGCTGGTCAGCGTGTGCTTCCTCATGTCGAGGCCTCCGCAGGTTCGAGGCCGCTGCAGGTTCGAGGACACCGGCCCGGGTGAGGAAGCCCTGGAATTCAGCGCGGTCCTCTGCGAGGCGTACGCGTACGTGGACGCCCGGTGCCAGCGCGTCGGCGCCTTGGAGCCGTGAGTCCTGCTCAGCCAGGCGCTGGAGCCTTGCCTGCATGATGAAGTCGGCCAGGGTGACGTTGCGGCAGGTCAGGGGCTTTCCTGCGGATGACCGTGCGGACCCGGGCCTGGTGGGGTACCGGCGGTTCGTCCAGCAGAGCCTCAGTACCTCGTGGCTGTCTCGCTCGCCTGCTGTGAAAATAGTCCGGTGAAAGAAGCCCCCATCGCGTTGACGCCGATTGTCCTCGGTATAGACGACCTCCGACTGCTCCCCGGGGCCACGCGGATTGCCCGCACCAGCAGTGAAGGGATCCAGCTCCTGGAAGAGCACCGCGACAGCTTCATTGACGAACTATGGCTCGACCACGATCTCGGCGGCGACGACACCATCATGCCGGTGGTCACCCTCATGGAAGAGGCCGCCTTCAACGGGCGGCCCTTTCAGATCGGAGTGGTCTTCGTGCACAGCGCCAACCCCGTCGGTGCCGAAACCGTCGTCCGATCGCTCGCCCGCTGGAGCTACCGCGTCCAGCGGGCAATGCCTAGGGAATCCGGCCGCCTCAGCTAGTGATGCCACTGATGCCCGATGCGGAGCTCGGTAGTGGCAGACGAGGACCGGCGGCGCGAGCTGACCGCTGAAGCCCCACACGGGGCGAAGCCATCTCCCCGCAGCAGTTACCAAGGCCCCCAACGAACCAGGTCCGCCAGGTCCTTCGTCACGTCCTTGGGGCAGGTGAGTGCACGATCGACAACCAGGCGCCAGCCGCCACCGCCTGCCGTGCGGGGAGCGCCGCACCGACCGAGATCACAGGGGTCCGGTCATCCGAGGGGCTTGGCTGAGGACAACCGGCTCGGTGGTGACGCCTCCGACGTGGTGGGGCCACTTTCTAACTTTCCGCAGCGTGTCCCTACGGCAGAGAACGAGTGAGCCACACCAGTTCGCCACTGTCTTCGGCCGAGACGTGGTCGCGCTGGAACCCAAGCTTCTCGAGGACGCGAAACGACGGCGTGTTCCAGGGACGCACCGTTGACCAGAGCCGCTTCCGCCCTGTCGCGATCGCCGCTTTGAGCACCGCGGACGCCGCCTCGGTGGCATAGCCCTGTCCGTGTACGCGCCGGAACAGCTCGTAGGCGATCTCCGGCTCGTCGACGGAAGCCCGGCCGACAGTGAGCCCGCAGTATCCGATGAAGTCGCCTGCGTCGCGGCGGATGACAGGCAGCAGAGCTATTCCTGTCAGTACCGACGCAGCCCGCTGATTCTCGATCATCCGCCGGTTGTCCTCGATCGGCGGCATGCCACCGCCCCGTTCCGCGACGAGCACGCGATGGGCGTCGATGTCAGGCTCGGTCCACTGGCGCAACGTCAGCCGATCGGTGTCGAGTTGGAGCGGCATCGGCGTATACGGCATGACGAGACCCTATCGCCGACGGTGACGCCCTGGGGCGGCCACGGCGGTAGATGTCCCGACCGGATCAAGCGCGAGCTCCTGGACGACGGTGCCGCCCCGGGAGTCGTCCAGCGCAACGCGCGCATCCATTTGCTGCCGCAGCACGTCACTACTGCCGACCTTCGCCGAAGGACCGGGAACCACACATACTGGAACCTGATACTGGCCAGTAACGTGGCGGAGCGCGACCGTCTCCGGGGACGTCACCAGCTCCCGCGCCAGGACCCGCCGCACCTACGGATCGATCCGTCCGCTGCCAACCTCGAACGCCGCCGCAGCAACCTCGTATGACGACGCTGGGCCCGCACCCACTGCTCGCCCCTGGCCGACAGCCTCACTGCCTGGCCGGCCATCCAAGATGCTCAAGCGCCAGATGTTCGGCCGCGCAGGCTTCGACCTCCTGCGCAAACGGGTCCTGCTCGCCCCGTAGTCGTGTTGTCAGTCCCTGATGCGAGGATCCGGGCAACCTTACGCAAGGGAGATCAGTATGGGCACCTGGGGTACCGGTCCCTTCGACAACGACACAGCTGCGGACTTCGCCCACGCTCTTGATGACGCCGAGCCCGAGGCGCGCGAAGCCCTGATCCGAGGCGTTCTCATCCGGACGATCGACGCCACCGGCTATCTCACGGAAGCGGAAGAGGCGGTGGCCGCCGCTGCACTCATCGCGGCGCAATGCCCGGGAGGCGAACCCGTCGACATGTCCTGCGGTCCGGAAACACCTATGCCCGCGTTCCCTTCCGAACTTCGGGCACTCGCCGACGAAGCCCTCGCTCGCATCGTCAGCGACGAGGACGGGCTGGCCTCGAACTGGGTCGACCCCGAGGACTGGAAGCAGTGGCGAGCCGTACTCACCCGCCTTCGCGCAGTGCTTGCCCCGCCCCTGCCTTCCATCGCTCTCTTCCATGTCCAGCCATAACGGAGCGTCACTCGGCGCTGAGCGGGTACGGAGTGCGGTGCCTGGTTGCCCACAGGCCCTCTGTGTCCTGAGGGAACCAGCCCTCGCGAGGGCTGAAGCGAAACCAGGCCTTGATCTTCTCGACCGCGTTCTCCATAGCGGCAAACAAGCACGGACCATCGGCAGCACCTTGCGTTAGGCATGAACTGGGCAACGACCTGGGTGGGTCCAGTGATCAACCGTTCGGTGTGCCAGCGGGGCAGGGCTCGCTGGCGTCCGGTCACCGACCCGTCATCGGCCTGCTCCGGAAGTTCACCCAGCGTCCCTTCGGGCTCGTTGTGGTGGTGTACACCGTGCTCGCTGAGGCCGGCATCCGGCTACAGCGGCGCGGATGGGATGCCGGACAGTACGGTGACTGATCGAATCGCGCCACCCACGGAGGAGACACCGCCATGGTTCACCCGGCCATCACCCGCCTCTCGGCCCTGCTCGGGGAGCCGGGCAGCCCGGGTGACACCGTTGACTGGGACGGGCTGGCACGGAGTACGGGCCTGCGCCTGCCCGCCGACTACCGTGACTTCGTCACGCTCTACGGCGGCGGGGAGCTGGACGAGTACCTCGGGGTCAGCACGCCGCCGGTGGACAGGTCCCCGTACGGCGACCTCCTCGACGGGCTGGACTTCGACCCCAGGGAGGAGCCGGCCACTCCCACGGGCACCACTCCAGCTGACCTGGAGAAGGAAAGGCTCCTGCCTTTCGCGAGCAGCGCCAACAGCGACGTGGCCTTCTGGCTCTGCGACACCCGCGACCCGGACGACTGGGACGTCGTCGTCTTCAAGCGCCAGCACCGTTACGGGGAAGCGGCCTGGGTCCGCTTCGCGGCGGGCTTCGGCGACTTCCTGCTCGGCACCCTCGACGGCACGCTGCCGAACCCCTTCAGCGACAGCGGCTACGCCAGGCCCCCGCACGCCTACCGCAACTGGCGGCAGCCGCTGTGACCAGGGCGTCCACGCGCGGCTGCCGACGGCCTGGCCCGGTGCGCGCTTGCCGCACGGCACGTTCGGAGAAGGGTGGGGGCACTTGGGCAGGCTGCTCAGGCAGGTGGCATCGACGTAGGTCCAGCGGGCGGGCTGTCCGTGCTCCTCGGCGAACATCCGCAGCTCGGTCCGTCCACTGGAAGGCATCTCGACCTTCCATGTGCCGAGCGCCAGGACGAAGTTACCCACGGAGAGCGGGGCAGGCAGGCTCGGATGGCTGGAGCGGAGCTGCACAGTGAAGCCGACGCCGTCGGCAAACCGCAGGACCGGCCTCGGCCGCCGGTCCCGCTCGACCGCGGCGACGCCCGGTGTAGACCGCAACCAGATGCCGGGGCTGAGCCCCACCGATCCGCCCTGAGCCCCACCGATCCGCTCCCGCAGCCGAGTCAGCTCGCGGGCGGAAGGGCCGCAATAGAACTCCCCGCACCTGCTGCGCCTGTTCACCGGGGCGTCGGCGGGAGCTGGGAGAGGGGCGACCGGACCGGGGTGTGGCAGCACCTCGTAGCCCCGGGCCTGCTGGTGCTGCTCACGGAGGCCGGGTCCGCGTAACGGCGGAGCCTGGCGGCCAAGCGGACCGCGGCGGAGGACACGGCCGAGCGGGAAGCGCGCGAGCCGGCCGAGCCTGCCCGCGCGGAGCGCCAGGAGGAGGACCGCCAGGAGGCCGCCGCCGAACAGCACGTGACGCCCCGGACCTGGGACGGGTATACGACCGACCCGCGCATCGTGCCGCACACGGTCGACATCCATGGCGTAGGGCACTGGCCGCGCAGCATCGTGCAGGCCTTCCGTGAGGACCGTCCCGGGAAAGCAGGTGCGTCCGGCCGGCCGAAGGGCAGCAGCAACGCGGTGCCCCGAGGTGAGCCCCGAGCCCGGGTGGCCGCGCTCCTCGACATCGACCCGGCGGTCACGATCGCCGGCGTCCGTGAAACGGTCGGGGTCGCGCCCGCCACGGCCCAACGCGTGCTGGCCCAGCTCCGCGGTGAACGGATCGCCGCGTTCATGAAGACACACCCCAGGCTTTCCGTCGACAGGCCGCGGACCGGCTGGGCTACCCGCCGGCGGTCCGCCGCGCTGCGTCGCGCGCAGTGGTTGCCGAGCGCACAGAGGACGCGGTGTAGTCATGCACGCACTCGCGGCTCCGGACAGGTGGGAAGCCCACTACGCCGCCGGACGAAGGCTTCGCCCGCCTCCCGCGCCCACGAAGCCCTCCACTGGGTACGTGAAACCGTCAGGGTGCAGGCCCACCCCGGACCGGGCTGTTCAGGGGTACGTCCTGAGCCGGATCGCCCGACTGGTGGGCGCCGGTAACCTCACGACCCCCGCCACCACCGATCTCGGCACGATCAACGCGCAGAACCTGCGCGAGGCCCACCGTGTCCTGGAATCCGGCAAGGCGATCGGCAAGATCACCCTGAATGGTTTCCCGCCCGCGTAGGAGATGCACGTCTCCGAGGAGTGTCGGCACGCCGCCGCGGATCCGGGCAGGTTCCGCTCACGCGTCCCGACCCGCGAGCCGCGGTTCTACCTGTCGGCCTCGTCCTGGGCGCGACTCAGGACCCAGACGCCGTAGGCCTCGTTCGCGGGGTGCAGCTGGTAGGTGCCTGCCCGCAGGTCGACGCGGAGTCCGGCGGCCGCGAGATCCGCCTCGAACTCGGCCGCGGTGTAGGCGTGGGCGTGCGGCGGCCGGTCCTGGAGGTGGAAGCCGACCAGGATCCGGCCGTTCCGGCCGAGGACGGCCCGCATCGCGCGCAGGGCCGCACGTTCGGTGCCCTCGGCCAGGTAGACCATGACGTTGCCCACGCAGACGACCAGGTCGAACGGGCCGTCGTCGGGGCCGAGGCCGAGGATGTCGCGTTCCTCGATCGGCAGCCCGGGGTAGGTCTCCCGGGCCTGCCGGACGAGCGCCTCGTCGGGCTCGATCGCGACCACGTCGTGCCCGCGCCGCAGAAGCGCCGCAGTGACCCGGCCCATGCCGGCACCGGCGTCGAGCACCCGGGCGCCGCGCGGCAGGAGCATGTCGGCGAGCCGGGCTTCACCGTCGATGTCCTCGCCTGCGGCGACGAGCTCGGCGAACCGCTTGCCGAAGTTTCCGCTGTTGCCCGCCTCCTGCCAGCGGGTCCGCGGCGTCGTCATCGGCGTGGGGCCTCCATGTGCCGGCGTGCTCCTGTTCATGCTCCGCATCCTAGGCGTCGTCCCCCAAGATCAAATCCAGTGGGTCCTGCGGTAGCGGCTGGCCAGGCCCGCCACTGCTCTGGCCGGTGAAGCCGCGCTCGACGACCTTGCGAACGCGGGAGGCCGTCCGGTCGAGCACGGGCGGCCGCCCGCGTTCCGGCACGTCCCGCCACGCGGAGCCGGTCCGCAGCATCCGCACGCTCCCGTTCGGCACCACCCGGTCGTCCGACCGGGGACGCTCCGCGGTCCCCGAACTCGGCAGGAACCGGCCCATCCACGCGATGAGCGGCCCACCGTGATCAGTCGCCGCCCGTGGCCCCAGCCATCCCCGCCCCAGTCGCTCACCGAGCTTGCGGCAGCACAGCCCGTCGGCGGACAGCGCCCGCGGCCGCGCGGCACCGCTGTCCATCCACACCAGCTCGGCCCTGGCCGGGTCCAGCAGCGCGTCAGCCACCGCCACCACCTCCGGGAAGACGACCGCGTCTCGCCCCACGATCCGCCACCGCTCCAGATCACCACCGGCACCCCCGCCCGCGACCTGGTGCAGGCGCCCTGGCCAGATCGTCTCCCGCTCCCAGCCAAGGGCCTGCTCCCACCACCGGGCCACTACCGCTTGCGCCAGCGCGAACACCCGCTCCGGATCGGCCCCGGCCCGCACCGCCCGCCGTGCCACCGAGACCCATCGCCGCTGCGCCGCCACCGCTTCCGGCAACCATTGCCCGGCGGCGCACAGGCGGCAGCCGAACGCCACCGGCCCGGCGACCACGCCGCCGGGAATCCGCCCCCAGCCGGTAGCTTGCCGTCCTGCCGCACCCAGGACGGCAACGCCCGCGCCAGCACGTCTTCATCGACGCCGCACAGGCCCGCCAGGAACTGCCGTCCGGCTGAGTTCAGCAGCACTTCGGCATCAGCCCGGCAGGTGCCGCTCTCGTGCTTGGGCTGGTGGTTGTGCCTGTGTCAGCATGACCGCAGTGCTGAAAAGGCGTACGTCGGCTCGGCTCCGATCACGCGGGCTTCGGGCAAACGTTGCTACGTCGGTCGCCGGTTCGTGAAGAACAGCTGGCTCAACCACGTCGCTCACTGGCAGGTGTTCGCCTCCCTCGGTGGTTCATCCGGCGCGGACGCGCACTTCCGGCGCCGCCGGGCAGGAGGGAACTGGCACACGCAGGCGTTGTGGCATCTGTTCAAGCGGATGCTCGGGCAGCTGCACCACTGCCTCCTGGCACGTGTCCCCTTCGACGAAGCGGTCGCGTTCCCCACCATGACCTTCACCGCGTCACCACCCGGCGCGGCGCCTTGGCCGGACTCCTTAGCGCCAGCGAGTTGGTGCCCAGCTCCGGGGCTGAGGAGGAACCCGAGCCAGACGCCGTCGCCGTGGTGGCGCTCACCGCTCCTGGGGACGACACCACCCGGATCGCCTGGGCAGGCGACGCCCGCGCCTGGGGCTGGGGCGGAACCCGGCTCCGCCAGGACAGCACCGACCAGACCATGCGCCAGTTCCCGCGCGTTTGCGGCGGGCCAGCGGCAGAGCTCGCTGACCATCGCGACGTATGGGTCCGCGTATCCCTCGCCACAGCCGTCGTTGCCACCGCCCGCGAAGCTGAGATCCCCGACCGGCTCGTGCTACTCACGGCCGACGAAATCCACGACACCGTCGGCCGTGACGAGGTCGAGGCACTGGTACGCGCGCATGAGGCCCACCCGCAGGTCCTCACGAACGGGCCCTGGCCCGCTGCCGCCCGTGACGGCCTCACCGGGGAGCGAGACGACGCCACTGCCGTGGCACTTCTCTATCTGTCCGCCCCGGCTGGCTGGCTGGCGGGGCAACCCAACGTCCCCTGACCCTGGAAGGGCGTCGCCGATATGCGAGCGCCTGGACAGAGGCCGTCCGATCGCGCACGGCGCGGCGGTATCCGGGATCTCCCGCCGTCTGGCCAGGTGGTACGCCCGCTGGCGGGCGCACGGCCCGTCACTCATTCGGGTGCTTCGCCTCTTTGTCTTACTGATCGTTTCAGAATGAAGTCCGGAGTCGTCTCAAGCAGATGATGCTGCAGGCGAGTTGAAGCAGACCGAGATGGAGGTCGGTGCGTATCTCGTAGCGGATCCGCAGGCGTTTGAACTGGTGCAACCAGGCGAAGGTCCGCTCGACGACCCAGCGTGTCTTGCCCAGGCCGGAGCCGTGCGGGGTGCCGCGACGGGCGATCTTCGGTGTGATCCCACGAGCTCGGACAAGGCGGCGGTACTTGTCGAAGTCGTAGCCGCGGTCGGCGAAGAGTCGCCGGGGCCGGTGGCGGGGCCGGCC